>CAJLUE010000056.1 GCA_905209765.1 uncultured Collinsella sp.
AGACGGCGAGATAGCCGGCAGGCCGGCATGTCAATCCTGGTCTAACAGAGCCTTTAAAAATCATTTGGCTGCTCGCTGGCTAAGTGAGTAGACTATTTTGGAAATGCTGAGCACCCGACAAATTTGCTTCAACAAACCCGCAGGTTACAGACTTGCGCTTTGGTGACGTGGTCGGCGATTCGATAAAAGTCTACTCACTTAGTTTTGCGTGATGCATATTGTCCGCAACGAGACCCCAGCCGGGGAGATTCCATCGCAAATTCCGGTGATCGGGCAGCTAATTAGGCGCCGTACGGGTTGCGGTCGCGTTCGATGCGTTGGCGGATGTGGGCGTACTCGATAATCAGCAGCACCAGGAGTAGGGCCATGATGGCTAGGTAGCTCACCACGGCGCCCATCAGACCCAGCAGCTTAATCAGGATTACCGGGAGCACCACGCTTACGGCGAAGCAGATCAGGTAGATCTTGGTGACGTCGCCGGCGTGGCGCAACACCGTGATGATGGCGTAGATAAAGTCGATTGCCGCGGTTACGCCGCCGGCGACAACCATTAGCAGTGCCAGCGTGCGGTAGCGCTCAAAGTTAAGGCCGTACATAAAGCTCATGATGGGGATGCCGGGGCCTGCCATAAATGCGGCGCACGCTCCGGTAATGAACACGATCAGCGCCATAACGGCAACAATAATCAGGTCAAAGCGGCGACGCTTGCGCGGATTCGCCCAAATGCTCGACAGACGCAGGAGCTGCGGTTTATAGATAAATCCTATGCTCAGCAAAATGGCCTGCGCCGGAAAGAACAGTGCATTAAAGTACAGCTGGTATTTGTAGGCCAGCGTGCCTTCCATCACGAACTTGGCATGCTCTCGATAAGGTTGAACAGGAACAGCGCACCAAAGAGCGGGGCGCACTGGATAAACAGGTGGCCAGTCTCGCGCAGACTCATGCGGCGTGATTTTTCGGTTTCGAGCAGGGCGAGCGGGGCGGTGACCAGCACGAGCGAGGCGATGGCGGTGACACCCATGGCCATGGCCGCGATGGGCATGCTGTGCGTGAGGAACAGTGCCACGCTAAAGACCGCGATGACGCCGGCGGAACGCAACGTTTGGCTCATGCCGGCCAAATAGAGCTTGTCGGCCTGCTGCAGGCGGCCCTCGTACACGTCGGCGATGCCGTCGATCACCTTATAGAGGTAGACGCCCAGGCCGATTGTGGCCATCTGCGCATCGTAGCCGCGGGCGCTGCTGTATACCAGGCCGCATGCCAGCGCGAGCACTCCGCAGAGCCAGCGGTTGAGCTGGTAGGAGGCGAAGGAGGTTTTTTCGTCGATGTCCGAGACCTGAAAGTTGCGCACGCCGTAGTTGCACGCGATCATGATGAGCGTGCCGGTGACAAAGGCGATGGAGAACTTGCCGGCCTCCTCGGCGCCTACGAGCTGCGTCGACACAATGGTGAGCAGCGGAAACGCCAAGCCCCATACGGCGGTGCCCAAGGTATTCCAAAGGTAGTCGCGGCTGGTGGCGTGCTCCTCGTATTCCGCTTCCTGCGTGGAGAAACCGCCGCCGTAGACTGCTCCGAGCAGGCGGTTCCACCAGGCATTGACCATGCGGTGGATGGGGCCGGGCTGGCGATCGCGCTCGCGGCGACGGCGTGTGGCCTGGCTGCTGTCGGGACCGCCGGCGTTACGCTGGCTTAGCTCTTGGATGCGCGCGAGCTCCTCGGCGGTGTGCGATGCGGGGAACAGGCCGTTCTCGATGCGTCCGCCCTGTCCGTGCGCCTCGCCCGATACGGCGGGGTCGGCGACGCCATTGCGGCGGGCGATGGCGCGGCGGATGCTATCGAGGGGCGTGATACTCAAGGCGGTTCCTTTCTCTTACTGCGCTCTAGTATAGTCGCGGTGGTGTCCATTCGTGTTTTTGAACAGGTTGTTCAATTATTTCGGCGGGCGGCTGTAATTTGTCGGTAAACGTGCGGTAGTCGGCACTTAGGGACGTTCCTTATGTGCCGGCACAGGGGGACACTCCTTTGCGGGCGATCGCGCGCAAGGGTGTCCCCAACGACTAGTCGTTTAAGAACGTCCCCAATGACTAGGCCGCTTGCGTGCGATTTTTGACCGTTGAGCGGGCGCTTTGTCGTTTCCGCAAAAACGTTTTTGCATATCGGGTACAACGGGCTTTACGTGAGTAAAGTGCGCGCCGCGTCCGCGTGTCGCGCTTTTAAAGGAGGCCCCATGCCTGGTGTTACCCCTGCAGAAGTTCTGTCCAACTTTGGTCTTACGCTGGTCGAAGATCCCGCCGAGAATCAGCCCCGCCTGCTGGTGGACCTGCCGGCGGCAGAGCTCGTCGAGTATGCCATCCGTCGCGAAGAAGGCCGCATGGCCTCCAACGGCGCACTGGTGATCGAGACGGGGGAGCGTACCGGACGTTCACCCAACGACCGCTTTATCGTCGATACGCCCGACGTGCACGACAAGATTGCCTGGGGCGCTGTCAACCGCCCGCTGTCTGTCGAGAGCTACGAGGTCATCAAGGCCGGCATCGTCGACTATCTCAACGAGCGTGATGTGTTCGTCACGCGCGGCATGGCGGGCGCCGACCGTAACCACACGCGTCGCCTGCTCGTCGCCTGCGAGCGTGCCAGCCAGGCGCTCTTTATTAAGCAGATGCTCGCCCGCCCGCTTGCCCGCGAAATCGCACGCACCGGCGAGCCGGACTTCTGCGTCCTCGCCGCGCCGGGCTATCAGTGCGATCCTGCCATCAAGGGGCTCAACTCCAGCGCCGCGGTGGTCATCAATTTCCAGGAGCGCGTGATTCTGGTCGCTGGTACCGGCTACTCCGGCGAGATCAAAAAGTCCATCTTCAGCGTTATGAATTACTTGCTGCCCGTCGAGGATGACGTGCTGCCCATGCACTGCTCGGCCAGTATGGACCCCGTCACGCATGAGACCGCCGTGTTCTTTGGCCTGTCCGGCACCGGCAAGACCACACTTTCGGCCAATCCCACGCGCCTGCTGATCGGCGATGACGAGCACGGCTGGTCCGATATGGGCATCTTTAACGTCGAGGGCGGCTGCTACGCCAAGTGCGAGGGCCTGGACGCGTTCCACGAGCCCGAGATCTTCAATGCCGTTCGCTTTGGTGCCATCTGCGAAAACGTGGTGCTCGATGAGAATCGCAAGCCCAACTACGACGACGTCTCGATCACGCATAATACGCGCGTGGCCTACCCCGTCGAGCATATTCCCAACGCGTGGACCAAGGGTATGGGCACCACCCCGAGCGTCGTGCTGTTTTTGACCTGCGACGCCTTTGGCGTGCTGCCGCCCATCTCGCGCCTGACGGCCGATGCCGCCATGTATCACTTTGTGACGGGCTTTACGGCCAAGATCCCCGGCACCGAGGTCGGCGTCACCGAGCCCACGCCCACGTTCTCATCGCTGTTTGGCGAGCCGTTTATGCCGCTCGACCCCATGGTCTACGCCAAGATGCTCGGCGAGCGCATCGCCGACGGTCGCACCCGCGTCTATCTGGTCAACACCGGCTGGATCGGTGGCGGCTACGGCGTGGGCCATCGCATCGAGCTTGCCTACACGCGCGCCCTGGTGGCCCGCGCCCTCGACGGTACCATCGAGGACAGCGAGTTTGTGCACGACGACATCTTTAATGTCGACATTCCCACGACGTGCCACGGTGTGCCCGACGGCATCCTGGTGCCGCGCCAGTACTGGCAGAGCACTGCGCGGTACGACGAGGCCGCGCACAATCTGGCGGTGATGTTCGAGGAGAACTTCGAGAAGAAGTACTCGCACCTGCCCGAGTCCGTCAAGGCCGCCGGCCCGCACGCCCAGGTGTCCGCCGAGGCCCGTCATCGTGGCCGCGGCCTGCTGGGACTCCGCCACTAGCGTCGCCGCGAGTCCATATCCACCACAAAGGGGACAGGCACCTTTGTGGTGGTTTTGCTTGGGCGGATGACTCGGGTTACAATACGCCAGACATATCGTCCCCTTCTCCGGATGGGGACAGCGTAAGCGCTCTTGTGACGGCACCGTAGGACTTTGAAGGTGGCCGTCGTGAGGGCGCTTTTTGCTTAGACGCCCCCGCTCGGGCGCACGCTATGAAGGGAGAGCATATGAAGAGCTTTATTGCCGAGGATTCATTTTGGGAGCTGTTTCCACAGGCGGCGATCGGAGTTGTGGTCGTAAAGGGCATGAAGCCCACGGCTCAGATTCCCCAGGAGGACGTGGATGCAATCGCCGCGCTGCTTGACCGCGCCAACATCGATGCGGAGCGCCACCTGACCAGCGATACCATCAGCGAAAACGCGCCGGTTAAGGCATGGCGCGAGGCGTATCGCCTGTTCAAGACTAAGAAGGGCGCGCGTTGCTCAGTTGAGAACCTGCTCAAGCGCGTGCTCAAAGGCAAGCCGGTCGGCCACATTACGCCGGCGGTGGATATCTACAACACGATTTCGTTGACTTATGCGTTGCCCGTTGGCGGTGAAGATTTGCATGCTATTGAGGGCAATCTGCGCCTGGCGGTGACCGACGGCGGCGACGCGTTCTTGCCACTTGGCGAGGAGGCAGATGATCCGACGTTGCCCGGTGAGCTTGCCTATATCGATGATGCGGGCGCCGTGTGCCGTTGCTGGAACTGGCGCGATGGCGTTCGCACGGCGCTGTCCGACGATTCGGCGGACGCATTTCTGGCGATTGAGTGCGTGGAGCCCGAGCGGATGGGGGATTGCCAGGCCGCGATCGATCGCTTGGCCGAGCTGCTCGAGCGCTATCTGGGAGCGACGGTCGTCGTTAAGACCCTAGTGACCCGCGACAATCCCTGCGTGGAGCTGTAGCGGTGCCTAGAACCTATTGATGCCCCAAACCACCACAAAGGTGCCTGTCCCCTTTGTGGTGGTTTTTATGTTGATGGGTTAACAATTGGGATATTTGGGTATGGGTGTTGCCTTCTGCGTCTAAGATGTTTACCCGTTAGCATCATGCAAGCGAAAGGCGGTCGTCTCCCATGCAGCAGAACGACGAGACACGTTTTGAGGACTTTGTCGGACTGATCAGCGGGCTCTACAAGGAGATTCAGCGCATCAAGACGTCCGAGGGCGCAAGGCTCGGCCTTAAGGGCTCCGACGTCATGTGCCTGTACTATCTTGAGCGCAGCAAGGACGGCCTGACTGGCGCCGACCTCGCCCGCATGGCCGGCGTTACCCGTGCCGCCGTTTCGCGCACACTGGCACATCTGGAGGAGGGTGGCTACGTCGAGGTTGACGACTCGGGCGATGCTGCCGTCAAGTACCGCGCTCCGGTTCGCCTGACTGCCCTGGGCGGCGAGAGCATGAGCGAGGCCGATCGCATCATTCGCGAAGTGCTCGACACCACCGGTAAGGCCATGGGCGTGGAGCAGCGCGAGCAGATGTACGCGTCGCTGCGTACGATTCTCAACACCTTGCGCGAGATCTAAGGCCGCCAAGGCATTTGCTTCCAATTAACAACTGCATAGTCCCGTTTGAGCGCGTATACCGTGCCGGGGCATTGCTGTCAAAATTCCCCGCGCGAGGTCCGCGCAAGAAAGGATTCGCTATGTCCGTCCGCATTATTACCGATTCCGCCAGCGATATGTCTCCGGTGGAGCATCCGGCGCTTTCCGTTTTACCGCTGTCCGTCACCTTTGGCACCGACGTGTACATGGATGGTGTCGACATCGATCACCAGCGCTTTTACGAGATGCTCGTGGAGCGCGACGAGCTGCCCAAGACCGGCCAGGTCAACCCGTACGCGTTTTCGCAGGCGATTGCCCAGGTTCGTGAGGCCGGCGATGAGGCCGTGATCATTACCGTGGGCGCCAAGCTTTCGGGCACCAACCAGAGCGCTCGTACGGCACTTGCCGAGGCGCCGGGCGGCGACGTGTTCGTCGTGGACAGCAATAACGTGACCTTGGGCGAGCGCGTGCTGGTCGAGTATGCGCTGCGCCTGGTGGACGAGGGCCGTAGTGCGGCCCAGATCGCGGCGGCGGTCGAGGCCGTCCGTGACCGTGTGGTGGTTATCGGCCTGCTCGAGACGCTGGAGTATCTGGTGCGCGGCGGCCGCCTGTCTGCGGCGGCGGGCGCTGTGGGCACGCTGCTCAATGTGAAGCCGGTCGTGGCCGCCGAGGACGGCCTCATCGTGCAGTTGGGCAAGGCGCGCGGTTCCAAAAACGGTCGAAACCTGTTGAACCAGAAGGTCGAACAGGCGGGCGGCGTCGACTTCTCCATGCCGCTGGCGCTTGGTTATACGGGTCTTTCGGACGCGGTGCTCAAGAAGTATATCGAGGACAGCGCCGCGCTGTGGGCCGGCCATGCCGAGAACGAGCTGCCCATCCACACCATTGGTGCCACCATCGGCACCCACGTGGGTCCCGGCGCCGTAGCCGTAGCCTTTTTCCGCCCCGCCAACTAGCTATCCGGTCAAAACCACCACAAAGGGGACAGGCACCTTTGTGGTGGTTTATGCTGGTACCGGTTGAAGGGAGCATGCGATGGCGTCTGAGGGCTTTTTTGAGCGGGTGTACGGGGTAGTCGAGCAGATCCCTGAGGGGATGGTCGCCACGTACGGCCAGGTGGCGCTGCTCGCCGGTCGTCCGCGAAGCGCGCGCTATGTGGGCTATGCGTTGCACAGCAATCCGCGCCCTGGCCAGATTCCCTGCCATCGTGTGGTGTTTGCCGATGGCCGTATTTGCGAGGGCTTTGCGTTTGGCGGTCCCGATGCTCAACGTGAGCTTTTGCTAGGGGAGGGCGTGACGTTTACCGATCCCATGCACGTCGACTTGGCCGCCTGCCGCTGGCCAGCAGGGCTCTAGCGGCTCTGCCGTGGCCAAAACCACCACAAAGGTGCCTGTCCCCTTTGTGGTGGTTTTCCGTTTCAGGTTTACCGGGGCTAACTTATGGAGAAGCTATGGCGGCGCATATTGACGCTAGAAAGTAAACCACGGTGAACTATATTGGTTTCAGCAACGGAGCAGGCAATAGGCGATGAAAAAGCCTGCCCTGTTGAGTTTGATTCGCATTCCTCCCCTCTGTGCGATTCAACGGTGTACTTCGGGAACAGGCCCGCTGGCAACTAACTGCCAGCGGGCCTGTTCCTGTTTCGGGAGAATTTAATCTCACCGTCTATGTTGTGCGAAAGCGCTTTGCCTAGTACACCATGCCCATGGCGTCCTGAACCTCGGCCAGGGTCTGCTCGGCGATCTCGTTGGCGCGACGATTGCCCTCGTGCAGGACGTCCTTGACGTAATCCAGGTCGTTCTCGTAGTGCTGGCGACGCTCGCGGATCGGGGCGAAGTACTCGTTGACGGCCTCGGTCACGTACTTCTTGAGCTGGCCGGAGCCGCCCATGCCAATCTCCTCGGCAATCTCGACCTCGGAGCGGCCGGTGCAGATGGCAGCCGTGGAAAGCAGGCCGGACACGCCGGGGCGGTTCTCGGGATCAAACGTGATCATGCGCTCGGAGTCGGTCTGGCTCTTCTTGATACGCTTGGCCGTCTCCTCGGCGGTCATCGAAATATTGATGGCGTTGCCGTAGCTCTTGCTCATCTTGCGACCGTCAAGGCCGGGCAGCAGCGGGGTCTCGGACAGCAGCGCGTCGACCTCGGGAAATACCTTGCCGTAGCGGTTGTTAAAGCGGCGTGCGATGGTGCGGGTGAGCTCGATGTGCGGCAGCTGGTCGCGACCGACCGGCACCACGTTGCCCTTGCAGAACAGGATGTCGCAGGCCTGGTGCACAGGGTAGGTGAGCAGAAGGCCGGTGAGCTCGTGGCCCGAGGCCTCCATCTCGGCCTTGACCGTAGGGTTGCGTGCCAGCTCGGCCTCGGACACCAGCGACAGGAACGGCAGCATGAGCTGGTTGGCGGCGGGCACGGCGGAGTGCGCGTAGATCATGGTCTTGTCGGGGTCGATACCGCAGGCAAGGTAGTCCATGACCATGTTGTACACGTTGTCCTGGATGTGCTCGGTGGTGTCGCGGTCGGTGATGACCTGGTAGTCGGCGATGAGCACGTTGGTCTTGGCGCCCATGTTCTGCAGCTCAACGCGGCCCTTGAGGGTGCCAAAGTAGTGGCCCAGGTGCAGGCGGCCGGTGGGGCGGTCACCGGTAAGCATGGTGAACTTCTCGGGCGTCTTGGCCAGGCCCTCGCGAATGGCGTTGCTCTTTTGCAGCGCGACTTCGTAGCTGTTCTCGTTTGGCATGATTGCTCCTAACGTATGTTCATGGGTCAAGATGATAACGCGTTTATCGGAGGGGCGGGGCGTTAGCAGGAGAGGGGCGGGAGAGAGGCGGCTTGCGCGATGGGTGTGGCGCGGCTGCGCTTGGCCAACGGTGCCTGGGCACATCCTCGGCAGCTTGCCCTAGCGCTTGTGGTGGCGCTCTTCTTTGCGCTCCTCGGCTGCCTGCTCCTCCTGCTTAAAAGCGGGGTCGTCGGGGGTTACCAGCTCGTCCTCGTGCGTGCGCTTGTTGTAATGGTGGCGCAGCACGGGCTCAAACAGGTGCAGGTGCTTGGCGAAGGCCGCCGAGCCAATGGCGAGCACGGTAAAGATGAGCACGCGCATGGGAACCTCGACCTGATTGATGGCGGCGGCGCCGGCCGAAAGCATGATGCACCAGGCGTAGATGAGCAGCACGGCCTGCTTTTGGTTGTAACCCTCTTGAATCAGGCGGTGGTGAATGTGGCCCTTGTCGGCCTGCCCAATGCTAATGTGGGCGCGCTTGCGGCGCACGATGGCGCTAAACGTGTCGATGATGGGCACGCCGGCCACGATGAGCGGGATGATGAGCGAGGTGAGCGCGGCGGTGCGGCTCACGTTGAGCAGCGAGATGGAGCCCAGGGCGAAGCCCAACAGCAGCGACCCCGAGTCGCCCAAGAAGATGCTTGCGGGGTTGAAGTTGTAATGCAGAAAAGCTGCGCACGAGCCAAAGAGCGCGATGGAGAGCGCAGCGGCGTCGATACGGCCCGAAAGCATGGCCATCGTGAACATGGTGAACGACGCGATGTCGCAGATGCCCGTGGCCAGGCCGTCGAGGCCGTCAATGAGGTTGATGATGTTGGTGAACGCCACCAGGTAGATCACGGTGATGGGGTATGCGAGCCAGCCAAGCATGATATCGCCAGGGGCAAACGGGTTGACGATGACGCCGATGCGCAGGCCGCCCACGCAGGCGATGAGCGCGGCGAGGACCTGACCGGCCAGCTTTTGCTTGGGCTTGAGCTGGTAGACGTCGTCGATTGCGCCGGTCGCAAAGATGACGGTAAAAGAAAGCGCCAGTATGGGGTAGCTGATGTGCAAGAGGGGATGAGGCACCAAAACGGGCGGCCAGCCCAGGTACCAGGTGCCTAGGATCTGCACAATGCAGGCGACGACGAGGCCCAAAAAGACCGCCGTGCCGCCCATGCGCGGGATGGGCTTGGTGTTAATGCGGCGCTTTGAGGGATAGTCGACGGCGTCGAGCTTAATCGCTAGACGTTTGACCAGGGGTACCGTGAGAAAGGTCGTGATAAAGGCAGCGGCCGCCACGCATAAGTACGGTATGAAGCTCGTGGAGGAAGCCATGAATCAAAAAACCGCCAAGCGTCGAAGGAAAAGGTCAAAGGGCGCTACGCGCAAAAGGGCATAGCTGACCCATGATACTCGACCAAGGAGGGTGTGAGGAATTGCACGGGGCGATTATCACGCGCTTACCAGATATTGGGATGTTGGCGGGGGTTCTGCCGAGTGCCGTTGGGTGTCATACGGGATCCGCGATGGCAATTTTTGGCAAAATCGGCAAAAGAAAACCACCCCCCACGTTACGAAAATGAACCCACCTAAAACAGGTGGGTGCCCTCATCGACTGTTCCAGCGTCCTTAACAACGAAGGATACCTGTACTAAGTACGACTGTGTGGGCTCCCTAAATAAACGCGACGGTTCACCCAGTTGCTCCGCGGGGGGCGGAATATCTACATCATAAAGCGGCACTTTGTCGATTCCAGTCTTGACATTACAAAAATCGTGTCGGACGATTACGGCGCCTTGGGCTTGGAGCCGTTTGTGCGATCCGGGCCTTTACGTTTGAGCTGCTGAATCGTTGTTTTGGAGCATGTTTTTATGCCGACGTCGTTGACCGAACTTTTTTCGCCCGCCTGCCATTTGTGTCCGCGCCGTTGCGGCGCGGCGCGCGACGAGGGCGCGCGTGGCGTGTGCGGCGCCGACGACACGCTTAAGGTCGCCCGCGCGGCGCTCCATATGTGGGAGGAGCCGCCCATCTCGGGCGAGGCCGGCTCGGGCACGATTTTCTTTAGCGGTTGCTCGCTCAAATGCGTCTACTGCCAAAACCACGAGATCTCGACGGGCAATTTCGGTCTTGAGATTACGCCCCAGCGCTTGGTCGAGATTATGCTGGAGCTGCAGGACCAGGGCGCCAACAACATCAACTTGGTGACGGCGACGCATTATGCTCACCTGCTGCCGGCCGCGATTGCCGCAGCGCGGGAGCGTGGGCTGGACATCCCGATCGTCTACAATACGAGCGGCTATGAGCGGGCGAGTGCCGTGGCTGCCCTGGGTGACCTGGTTGATGTGTGGCTTACCGATTTTAAATATGCCGATGCGGCGCTTGCACAGTCGCTTTCTCATATTCGGGATTACCCGCGTGTAGCCGTGTCGGGCCTGGCTCAGATGGCGCGCGAGATCGAGCGCCGCGGGGGAGAGCTGGTGGACGACGAGGGGCTTATGAAGCGCGGCATCATTGTGCGCCATCTGGTACTGCCGGGACATGCAGACGATTCATGTCGCGTGCTGGACTTGGTGTGGCAGACGGTGGGCGACGTGCCGATTTCGGTCATGAACCAGTACACGCCTAATGCGCTCATGCGCGAGCAGGGCGGAGATCTGGCACGCGCCGTGACGCGCGAGGAGTACGAGCAGGTGCTCGATCATGCCGACGACTTGGGCTTTACGACGATGTTCTGGCAAGAAGGTGGAGCGGTAGATGAGAGCTTCACCCCGGCGTTCGACACCACCGGCGTTCTTACTAGTGCCCAGACCAGCTAATTTGAGACGGGGCTCTTTGAGTAGTCTTTTTGGGACGGGGCTATTTTAGCTACCCCTGCCGCTGTTCGGCCAAATCGTTCGCGTTGCCTGTCGGGGCAGCTAAAATAGCCCCGTCCCAAAAAGACTACTCCCGGTGGGGTCGAGCCGGCATTCGAAAAGTAGTCAAAAAAGCCCCGTCCCAAAAAGACTGGGTATTGGGCGTTGACAGTTGGCGAGCCGTAGGTAAAATATCAACTTGTCCTGGGGACGTAGCTCAGTTGGGAGAGCGCTGCCGTCGCATGGCAGAGGCCGAGGGTTCGACTCCCTTCGTCTCCACCCTTGGATTTGATAAGCCGCTGACATTGTGTCGGCGGCTTTTTTTAAAAAGAAAGGGCAATACCATGGCCGAGCTTGAGTCCCAACCACTGTCTGCCGAGGAGCGCGCCGAGTTGGAAGAGCTCCGCGCCGAGAAGGCTCGTCGCGAGGCCCAGGAAGAGGCGCGCCGCGAGCGTGAGGAGCTGGCCGCCCTGCGTGCCGAGCGCGAGAAGGCCGAGGGGGCCGCTGCGAA
>CAJLUE010000057.1 GCA_905209765.1 uncultured Collinsella sp.
AGGCCCTCGCGGCCTAGTCGCTATTTAGGGCGTCCAAGATTTGGGGCGCAGTTCAGGTTGGGGAAACGGGCCTCTTTTTGTCTCTTGGCTTGTGGATTGGCGAAGACAATAACCGCTGGCAGCTATTTTGAGTTCCTGATGCGGCGTGTGGCTGTGGCGGTTATTCCGAGTCCCATGGCGGCGATTCCTGCGAGTGCGATTGCGCTCGGTGCTGCGTCGCCCGTGTTCGCGAGCTTGCCGGCGGTCGCATCCGTCTGTTTGCCGCTGCTTGTGTTCGCTTGCTTGGGGGAGCTTGGTAAGGCGTCTTTGCCGGTTGCAGGCGGTGTCGCCTCGGTGGGTTGCGCTGAGCTGGAGGGTTTTGTCGTCTCGGTCGGTTTCGTTATCTCGGGCGAGGTGGCCTTGTCTGCCGCGGCCTTTGCCTCTTCGCATGCCTTGCAGGCGTCGTCATAGGCCGCTTGCGCCTTTTCCAAATCGCCGAGGAGCGCATTTCGCTTGGCTATGTCCTCGTCGATGTGGGCTTTAGCTTCCTTTGCCTCACTTTCGAAATACTGAACCTGTTTTTCCTGGCTTTCGAGCCGGCGTTGGTAGCGGTGAAGATCATCTTCACAAGATTCTTCTCGCCTTTCTGCCGTCATGATCTCCATGCGCAACTGCTTAATATGCTCCTTAATAGCTGTGCTGGGCTCCTCGCCGCCGAGTGCTTCAAGTGCCTTATCTAATTCTGCCTGAAGGCCGCTTGTCCGGTTGTGGGCCTCATCGTATTTGGCTTGGGCTGCATCGACGTTCGCTTGCATGGCGGGAAGGGGTTCCCTCCGTTTGGCGGCTTCCGCCACCACCATGTCGTAGAGTTCTTGAAATGCGGCAATGTCATCATCGATTTCCGCAATTTTCTCGGGACTTGCGGCGTCTTTTGCGGCCTCGAGGTTTTTGAGCGCTTCCTGCATGGCTGCATACGCTTTTTCTTTTGCGGCGGCCGCGTCTTCCGTCTGCAAGGCAACTGCACCGGTGGGGGCGCTGGTTTCTGCCGCGATCGCCGTTGCGGGGGCGATTCCCGCGACAAGTGCCGCGGAAAGGGCGATGCCCACAGTTGCTCGTCTTGCTCTTCTTGCGAGAATGTCGTTCATCTCGGCACCTCATTTCAAGGGTCGGCGACTAACTTGGTAGCACTAATGCAAGTATACCAAGTGGTCGACCCGACACTGGCTGGGTGCGCGCCTCTCCGCTTTTTTGGAAACCGAATCCCATTAGAAATGACGAGTTGTTTACGCTTCTTTTGGGCTCACCGTACTATCATGATTCGGATTGAGTGTGAATGATGATAGGGAGCGCCTATACATGATTGAGCTGCTCAGGCGTTTTGGTGGTAAGTTTCGCCGGTATATGGTGATTGGCCCTGCGTGTAAGCTGATCGAAGTGATCTTTGACCTGCTGACGCCGCTGGTGATTGCCCAGATGATCGATAAGGGTATTGGCGCACACGATGTCAACGCCGTTATCCACTACGGCATGGTACTTGGCGCCATGGCTGTGATCGGCATCTCGTTTACGCTCGTCTGCCAAAAGATGGCGGCGCTCACCTCGCAGGGCATGGGCACCGATATCCGCGGTGCGCTCTACCAGCACATCAACAAGTTGAGCTATGCCGAACTCGACCGCTTTGGCACGCCGTCGCTTATCACCCGCATCACCAACGACGTCAACCAGGTGCAGCTCGCTGTGGCGCTGGGCGTACGCATGCTCATCCGCTGGCCCTTCTTGGCGGTGGGCTCTATGTGCGCGGCCCTTGCCATCGACCTTAAGCTCGGCATGATCTTCTTGATCTGCACGCCCGCTATCGGCCTGGTGTTTTGGTTTGTCATGGCGCGCTGTATCCCGTATTACAGGCAGCTGCAGGCAAAGCTCGACCGCATCGCGCTTATCTGCCGCGAGGGGCTTTCGGGCGCCCGCGTTGTTCGCGCCTTTGTGCGTGAGGACCACGAGCGCGAGCGTTTTGCCCAAGCCGCCGATGACCAGGCCAATACTGCCATCGCGGTGGGCAAGCTCTCGTCGATCCTTAATCCCGTCACGTTTCTTGTGATGAACCTGGGCGTGTGCGCCATCCTGTGGGTGGGCGGCATCCAGGTCAACGTGGGCGAGCTCACGCAGGGTCAGGTCATGGCGTTTGTGAACTACATGACGCAGACGCTCACCTCCATCGTGTACGTCGCCAACCTGGTCGTGGTCTTTACCAAGGCGAGCGCCAGCGCGTCGCGCATCAATGAGGTGCTCAATTGCGAGCCGAGCATCACCGACGAGAACAACGAACCGGTCGCACTGCCCGAGCCGGGCAATGTCGCTCCAGTCCCCGCGCTGAGCTTGAGCCATGCGAGCTTTTCGTTTGGCGCGGGCGCGGCAAATGCCGTGAGCGATGTGACCCTGGAATTGCCGATGGGCAAAACGCTCGGCATTATCGGTGGCACGGGTAGCGGCAAGTCCACACTCGTCTCGCTTATCCCGCGCCTGTACGATGCGAGCACCGGCAGCGTGAGCGTGATGGGTGCCGACGTGCGCACCTGGCCGCTCGACCAGCTGCGCCGTGTGGTCGCGACCGTTCCGCAGCGCGCGTCGCTGGTGAGCGGCACCATCCGCAGCAACCTGACCTGGCGCGATGAGGCGGCAACCGACGAGGAACTCTGGGCGGCGCTCGACATGGCGCAGGCGAGCGAGTTCGTGCGCAACAAGCCGCAGGGGCTCGATGCCCCGGTCGAGGCGGGCGGTAAGAACTTCAGCGGTGGCCAACGCCAGCGCCTGACCATCGCGCGCGCCCTGGTGGGCTCGCCCCAGATATTGATCATGGACGATTCCGCCTCGGCGCTCGACTTTAAGACCGACGCGGCGCTTCGCCATGCCATCCGCGAGCGCAGTGTGCGCGGTGCCGCCGAGGGTGGGCTGCCGCTCACGACCGTCATCGTGAGCCAACGTGTCTCGACCGTTCGCGATGCCGACATGATCTGCGTACTCGACCACGGCTCGGTTGCGGGCCTGGGCACGCATGACGAGCTGTACGCGACCTGCCAGCTCTATCGCGAGATTTGCCAGTCGCAGCTGCGCCGCGAGGAGCTCGAGGGCCAGCAGGGGAGCACGACGCCCGCGTCCGCTCCGACCGCCCCCGCATCCGTCTGCGCAAAGGAGGGATGCTAAATGAATCCGTACACTTCCTCCGGTTCGGTCGCCACGATGACGGCCAACGTGTCCGGCAACGATAACCTCAACGACCTGGGCGACGGTCCGCGCCAGCCCGGCGATCCCGAGCGCTATCCCGTGGGTGCGGTGACCCGCCGCCTGCTGGGCTACGTTCGTCCGCACCGCGTCTCGTTTGCGGCATCGTTTTTAAGTGCCGCCGTCTCGGTGATTTTGCAGCTCTACACGCCTATTCTCATCGGCGAGGGCATCGACCTGATCGTTGCCGCCGGGCAGGTGGACTTTGACGCACTGCTGCCGCTCGTTACCAAGCTCGCGATTGTCGTCGTAGGTGCTGCGGCCTTCCAGTGGCTGCAGGGCTACTGCGTTAACCGCCTGTCCTACGAGACGGTGCGCGACATGCGCGTGGAGGCGAGCGATAAGCTCAGCCGCATGCCGCTCAGCTTTATCGACAGTCATGCCCACGGCGATCTTATGAGTCGCGTGGTCAACGACGTCGACCAGGTGGGCGACGGTCTGCTGCAGGGCTTCACGCAGCTCTTCACCGGTGTTATCACCATCGTTGGCACGCTCGCGTTTATGCTTTCCATCAACCTGACCATGACGCTCGTGGTGGTGCTCGTCACGCCGCTCTCCATCTTTGCGGCCAGCGCCATCGCCAAGCTCTCCAACAAAAGCTTTACGGCACAGCAGCGTATTCAGGGTCAACTTGGCGGTCATATCGAGGAGTATGTGGGCGAGCAAAAGCTTGTCGACGCCTTTGCCTATGGTCCCAACGCGCAGCTGCGCTTCGATGCCCTCAATGTCGAGCTCTACACCGCGGGCGAGCGCGCGCAGTTTATGGGTTCGCTCTCCAACCCCGGTACGCGCTTTATCAATAACATCATCTATGCCGTGGTCGCTGTGATCGGCTGCGTGGGCGTGATCACGGGCGTGCCCGCGGCGCTTACGGTGGGCGGCGTTCAAATCTTTCTGTCTTATGCCAACCAATACACCAAGCCGTTCAACGAGGTCACCAACGTCATTACGCAGATCCAGACCGCGTACGCCTCGGCGCGCCGCATGTTTGCGCTGCTCGATGCGCGCGAGCAGGAGCCCGATGCATCGGATGCCGTGGAGCTTGCCGTCCCGCAGGGCGAGGTGACCTTTGAGCATGTGGACTTTAGCTACGTGCCCGACCGCAAGCTGCTGCAGGATATCTGCATCGAGGCCAAACCCGGCATGCGCTTTGCCCTGGTCGGTCCTACGGGCTGTGGCAAGACGACGCTCATCAATTTGCTACTGCGTTTTTACGATATCGATGCCGGACGCATCATGGTCGATGGCCGGTCTTCGCGTGACTACACGCGCGCAAGCCTGCGCCGCGCCTTTGGCATGGTGCTGCAGGATACGTGGCTGTTCGAGGGCACGGTGGCGGAAAACATCGCTTACGGTTGCCCGGATGCCACGCGCGAACAGGTTATCGAGGCGGCCAAGCGCGCGCATGCGCACAAGTTTATCGTGCAGCTGCCAGGCGGCTACGATACGGTGATCGGCGAGGACGGCGGCACGTTTAGCCAGGGTCAAAAACAGCTGCTGTGCATCGCGCGCGTCATGCTCACCGATCCGGCGATTCTGCTGCTGGACGAGGCAACGTCGAGCATCGATACGCGTACCGAGCTGCAGGTGCAGGCGGCATTCGACGAGCTCATGGCTGGCCGCACGAGCTTTGTCGTGGCACACCGCCTGAGCACGATTCGTAACGCCGACTGCATTCTGGTGATGCGCGACGGGCAGATTATCGAGCGCGGCACGCACGACGAGCTGCTAGCGGCAGGCGGCTTCTACGCCGAACTCTACCGCAGCCAATTCGCCCAGTAAGCAAGCCCGTGGGGCAAATTAATCAATCGACAGACGATGGTTTACATCTGTCACGTTAGTACTAAGATATTCATCTAATAAATTGCATTAGTGGCTTTAGTTTTGGGGGAAACGAGGCAACGTGACTATGACGTGCTCTTTGGTGGTCAACAGCAAGAGCGGTAATACCAGGATGGTTTCGGGCGCGATCAAGCGCGCTCTGCAGGCTGCGGGCGTTGAGTTTGTCCATGCCGCGGCATTGAGCGACGATGCGGATGCAGATCAGGTTGCGCTCGAGGCGCAGGGCGCCTGCGCGGCCGACACGGTGCTCGTCGGTTTTTGGTGCGACAAGGGCGCGTGCACGCCTTCGGTCGCGACGTTGCTCTCCGCCTTGCACGGCAAGCGCGTCTTCCTGTTTGGCACCTGCGGTTTTGGCGCCGACAAGAGCTATTACCAGCAGATTATTGATCGCGTAACTTCCAATTTGGCTGGGGATGCCGAGCTTGCGGGCTGGGCGATGTGCCAGGGCAAGATGGGCCCCGCGGTCAAGCAGCGCTACGAGGCCATGCTCGAGCAAGATCCCGACAACGCCCGATTTAAGATGCTGCTCGACAACTGGGTTGCCGCGAAGGACCATCCCACCAAGGAAGATCTGGATAACATGGCCGCAGCCGCCAAGAAGGCCGTGCTGGGCGAGTAGCTTCGTCGTTTGTGGTGCTTCGTGCAAAACAATACAAATGTGAAAGCCTCGAAATCCTCGAGACTTTTTTCTTGACACTCGCGGGCACAACCGCTGCAAGCGTTTGAGGCGACATTTTCCATCACCTCGATGACGAGGCCGTTCTGGACAACACGCTCGCATACGTTCGCTGGATGTATTCAGAGCGGGACGGGCTTTCCGGATGGATGGGGTTTCGGAAAGTGTGTCCCGGAATTTGCCTTTGGAATGGGACGTAGTTTCCCGTTGAGGTGCTTTGCGGAAAGTGCATCCCACTCTGGGCGGTCGAAGTGGGACACACTTTCCCAAAGGCGCTCCAACGGGAAATTGCGTCCCATTATTCGGTCAAGAAACGGGATGCATTTTCCCAATGAGAGCAAAACCGGAAAATGCATCCCACAATCAGCCCTCAAAGTGGGACGCCGTTTCCCAATGAGGCTCAAGCGGAAAATGCATCCCGGAATTTGCGCTCAAAGTGGGATGCGGTTTCCGGTTGAGGGTCTAAGGGGAAAATGCGTCCCAGAATCGACGCTTGAAATGGGATGCAGTTTCCCGATGAGGCACTCGACGGAAAATACATCCCAGAAATGGCCTTTGAGCTGGGATAAGATTTCCGCGGCATCTCGGATTCTCAAAAATGAGACACGCCGTTGGCGAAAATGAGACACGTGATATCGGGCATCGGATGTATCATTTGCAAAAATGAGTCCACTCCACTCGAATAAAGCGAGGTCCCTCATGTACGTTCCACACCCCCGTATCCGTAGGCTGTCGAAAATCCCGCTTGTTGGGACGGCGGCGCTTGCTGCGTTGATCGCCACGAGCGTCGCCTGCTTCACGGCCACGCCCCAGGTTGCCCAGGCGGCAGACGCGCCCGCAATCACCGATATGACCGAGCAGGATTATCAAGCCCTGGGTCTGGGCACGAGCGAGGACATTCCGGCCGATACCGTTGGCCCCTATTCCACTGATACCCCCACGACGTTTGCCACGCGCAGCGAGGTCTATATGGCAGCTAACGGTAGCCATGGCAATCGCTACACTCTGCGCGACAAGCTCGAGAACGTCGAGCGCGGTGACATTGGCGGCAGCAGCAAACTCACCGATGGCTATGGAAGTGTGTGGGGCGCCGCAAAGTTCTGGCAAAACGTCAACAACTTCGATACGAACAGCGATCTCTACAAGCATAGCGACTACGGTGGCGGCACCTGGTCGTACCTAAGCAACAATGAGTCCTCAACAGTACTCGCCAACGACAACAACGGTTTCTCGGGCATTCACGCCACGAGTGTTGAGTTCTGCAGCGACGCCAGCACGGGCAAAAAGAGCCGCGTTGCCGAGCTCCGTGCCTACGGCGACAGTTCCTCCACGACGATTGACGGCAAGTCATACGCCGGAAAGGTTGAGCTGGTCCTCTACTCGTTTAGCAACGGGCGTACGCGCACTCTCGACACACACCTGCCGGTGACGGTCAACACTAATATGATGTACGAAGGCCGTTTTAAGTACCTGGATGCCGGTTACCTGCAAGAGTACGACGCCGTCTTTGATGTCGAGGCGGGCGATGTCGATGGCGACGGCGTCGACGAGCTTTTTGTCTACGCGGGCTGCTATGTCGACGAGAACGGCGTGCGCAAGGCTGTAGTCGACATGTATGACTTGGAGGGCGGCAACTGGAAGCAAAGCGTCGTCAAGATCGATGCCGGTAACGCCGCGGACTACACCACGCACAACAAGGGCGGGAACGACTCCTGGACGCAGCTTCAGTCAGCTCCTGTCGTTTCGCTAGCGGCCGGCGACCTCGATCGCGATTTTTGCGATGACCTCGCCATCGTGGTCTCGGCACCCTACGGCAAGAAGAATATTGATAAGTCAACGCATTGCGAGCTGTTTTCGTGGGATGCATCCAAGGGTGCGCTCGTCCATGTCGATGCTCTGGGCGACGCGGGCGCAATCTCCCTCTCCGCGAACGGCAAGACCATGGTCGCTGCGAATGCGACGTTCGGCACGTTTGCCGCCTACGATGAAGAAGGAAAGAAGACGGGTGAAACCGTCACGGGCCTTATTCTTGCGGGCTATGACTGGCAACGCAGCGCTTTTGATTACGGCGCTTCTGACGGCAGCAAGGGGCTGTACGGCGCGCTGTACCGCTACGCGTATTTTGACTCGGAGTCTGGCGAGTTCAAGCTTTCCGATTGTAAGGAATACAGAGACGGGCTCCTCGCCTCCTATGGGCTGATGCATGTGCCCAACAGCGCATGGAAGGATAGCGCTCAGGATAAGCGCTATCCGTGCACCTTGGCGCCTATTGCCCTTGCCACTGCCAACCTTGACGGCCTGTCCGAGCAGCTGGCGGTTGACGAGGTGCTCGTGGGCGGCGATGTGTTCCGCGACTTTGCCTGCAACACGGCACAGAGCGGGGCTCGGGGCTTGGGGTCCATGGTCGGAACCATGAGCATGAGCGGTCAGCAATACAACAGCAGCAACAAGCATGACCACAAGGGTATAGAACAGGTGTGGATCAGCGACGTCAAGGCGGGCAGCGTCTCGGGTTCGGACCGCTATAACGAGAGCTTTATCGCCGTGGTGGGCAAGCACCGCGACGAGGACCTGCGCAAGAACGATGACTACTATTGGATGACCGCCTCGCATTTTTCGCTCGACGAGAACGGAAAGGTGCGCCGCGGCGAGGAGCAGGTGATTAGCGAGAGCAACCGTCGCGGCACTACCTACGGCACATTTATCTCGCTCGCGCTGCCCGATGTCGACAACGACAGCGTCAAGATCACGTACAAGGACCGCTACAAGGTCTATACCAACCCGCGCGTGCTTGCCGTGCTGCAGGATGCGCCCTATGTTGAGGATCTGGAGCAGGCATACGGCTATCTGGTGTTGGGCGGCACGTCATACGGAGAGGAAAAGGGCACGGGGACATCCCAGGGCTATACCATTGGCGCCGAGTTGGGCGTTGCCGTCGAGGTGCAGACCGGTCCGCCCCTGGTCGCGATGAATGCTTCAGTCGATTTTGCCGCCGAGGGATGCTATGACTACCGGAGCGAGCGCACGGTCAGCGCAAGCGTAAGCTATGAGTCGCATGCCGGCGAGGGTGACAAGGCCGTGCTCTACACGATTCCGATGGTCTATTACGAGTATGAGATCGAAAATGAGGAAACTGGTGGCAAGGGCGTGATGGCGGCGCCCGTGTCGCTCGGCGCGCAGACCTCGGTCGTTAATGTCGAGGCCTATGACCGCATTGCCAAACAGCACAATATGACGCCGCTCAGCTACTTTTTGACCAACCGGTCGGGAGAACCCGGAACCTATCAAACGACGCTCAACGGCGAGACTCCCGTTGGGGATTCCTTTGGCCTGGGCAAGCCTGGCGTAACGCGCGCCTACACGCACGATGGGTTTAACGGCGCCGCCGCGCAGTCGGGGGCGAGCATTGAGCAGACCATCGAAGTCGAGGAGGGCAAGGAGCAGGAGCTCGAGCTCGGCTTGACGCTGAACGGCAGCGTTGTCATGGGCGCGAAGCTCGCAAAGCACGAGTTGTTTGGCGGCCTGTGCTTTGGTGCCAACGCCGGCTTTACTACGGGTAACTCCTCGAGTGAATCGACCGAATACGGCGGCACCGTCGACAACCTGCCTGAGGCCGCGCAGGGCAAGTACGGTTTTGTGTGGCGTCTGGGCGTCAACGCGGTGGATGTCGACAAGTTCGAGGCAGACTCGGGCGACAAGCTCGGCACCAAGGACACCGACCAGTTCTGGATCGTGGGCTATGACGTTAAGGACGTCGAGATGCCCGACGCGCCGGCCGTGACGGGCTTTACGGCAAACGCCGTCGATTCGACCAGCGTTACGTTTAGCTGGGACGATGTACTCGCAAACAAGAGTGGCTTTAGCTACGGCGTGGGCATGCTGCAGAGCAATGCGGCGGATGCGGTCGTCAATAGCTGGAAGATTGCCGACAACACGCAGACCTCGCTCAAGTGGGATGGGCTGCAGCCCAATACGGAGTATCGATTCGCCATCGCCGCCGTTAAGAATGGATCCACGACCGAAACAGGTATTCGCTCGGCAATCATCACGGTCAAGACCATGCCCGATGGCATGACGATGACCGTGAGCGGACCTGCGGCGGATGCTGCGGAGGGGTCGGATCTTGGATACGACTCTTCGGTTGAGCGCACGGCGGGAAGCCACCTGACGCTCTCGGCGATTGGCCATGTGAAGCAACTCGGTGCCGACGATAGCGAAACAGGGCTGGCACCGACCTATATGTGGTACCGCAAGGGCCGCGGCGAGACGGAGTTTAAGCTCGTGGGTGCCGATGGCAACCTCGCGGCTGGAACGGCCTCAAAGCTCGAGATTGACCTGACCGCAGACGATGACGGTGCGCAGTATTACTGCCACGTGGGATACAACGACGTGGGCCTCGACACCGGCACGACGCTCGTGAATATCGAGGCCGAGGAGACGGCGCCCACAACGGTGAACGCCACCCCGATCCGCACGCGCCGCCTGTTCTCACAGGCAAGTGCGGGCGCCAAGAAGTTCCTGGACCATACGCTGGTAAATACCGCCGGCCCAACCGATTCCGAAGGCTCAAAGGACCCCGAGACTCCTGAGACCCCGACGAACCCGGACAAGCCCAAGTCCGACAACGGAGCTAAGACCGACACCAAGGTCAAGACTACGACCACAGCGAAGAACCTCGCAAACACCGGCGACCAAACATTCGCCCTAGTCGCCACCGCAGCAGCAGCGGGAGCAACGCTCGTAGTGATAGCCCTCATCATGCTGATCAAGCGCCGCAAGACCCACTAGTAGCCAGTCGAACATATCGACAACCCAAAAACCCGGGTAGCCAAAAAACAGGCCACCCGGGTTTTCTGTTGAGTGGAGACTCCGCAAGCGGAAACTGCATCCCACAATTAGCGCCCGGAACGGGACACATTTTCCGTCAAGCCCTCATCCGGAAAATCCATCCCAGTTTGAGCGCCCAGACCGGGACGCACTTTCCCAAAGGGTCCTCAACGGGAAACTGCGTCCCATAATTAGGCCGAGAAATGGGATGAACTTTCCCAATGAGAGCCAACCGGAAACCACGTCCCAGAATCAGCCCCCAAAGTGGGACGCACTTTCCCAACGAGCCTCAACCGGAAAATACATCCCGGAATCCAGCTGAATAGTGGGACACACTTTCCCAATCGGGTCCCAAGCGGAAACTGCATCCCACTCCGGACGTGAATTCTGGGACACGGTTTCCGGATGCAAAAAAGGCCACAAGACGTGGCCTTCGACTTATATATGTTCAGCGGATACCCCTATGACAAGCCGTGCTCCAACAACAGGGCGTCTGTCCGGACGGAGGCATATAAGGTTCATCGCGAGTTCCGCACGCAAAGGAGGCCACTTAATGTGGCCTCCGTCTTGCGCAGGACTGTCCGAGCAGGGAACCTTATATGCCTCCGCCCGGACAGACGTTTCAGTTATGAGTGACCCGTTATTTGATCTTGGTCGTACCCGGCGCCAGGTTGGGGTCGGTCTCGTTGGCCTCGGTCTGGAAGTGCTCGGTGTACACGTTCTTGCCGTCGCGGAACATCTCGTAGTACTGCATCTTGGCGTAATCTTCGCGCGCCTTGGTGGCGGCTGCGGCGGCGGCATCGTCACCGGTGACGTTGGAGGAAAGCGCCCAGCGCAGGCTGGCGTCCTCGTAGCCCACCGAGTTGATAGCGGGCAGAGACTCGCGCAGCGTCATGTGCGCCTTCTGGTAGTCGGTCAGCGGTGCGCCGATCAGCTGCATAAGCTGCGTGGACAGGTAGTTGGTGGACAGGTCGTCGACCT
>CAJLUE010000058.1 GCA_905209765.1 uncultured Collinsella sp.
TGCAGATGTCATGTGGCCCGTTCGTCTAGCGGTTTAGGACGCCGCCCTCTCAAGGCGGAGATCACCAGTTCGAATCTGGTACGGGCTACCACTTCTTTTCTGCTGAGGCTTATGGCCCGTTCGTCTAGCGGTTTAGGACGCCGCCCTCTCAAGGCGGAGATCACCAGTTCGAATCTGGTACGGGCTACCATTAATCTGAGACCCGGACTTCTCACGGAAGTCCGGGTTTTTAATTTCCGAACAAACCATCTGCAATTCCCATTTGGCCCATAGCTTTACGTTCTGCTTGTGGCCCTTGCGGGTACAATATGCAAGATATTTGAACGGTCAGAAGGAGCCTCATGAAGGAGTCCTCTCAGCATACTTCTAAGCCCCAGGTCGAGGTTGAGTCCTCGGGCGGCGATGACAACAAGGGTGCACGTCGCGGTGCCATTTTTATCGGCGTCGTGCTGGTTGGCTATATCGTTTATCTGATTGTGACCGGTCAGATGGGTCAGTTCTGGGCTGCCATGTCGAGCGTCCAGGCGCCGTGGCTCGTTGCTGCATGCTTCTGCATGTTCCTGTACCTGTTCTTTGGCATCGTGGCGTACGCGATTGCTGTCTGGCTCGACCCCAATTCGCCCGTCGGCATTCGCGACCTGATCTCGGTCGAGGCGAGCGGTATCTTCTTTGGCAACCTGACGCCCATGATGATGGGCTCCACGCCTGCCCAGATCTACCGCCTGACCAAGGCAGGCCAAAACGTCGGCGAGGCCGGTGCCACACAGTTCACGCGCTTTATCGTGTATCAGTTTGGCCTCGTTGCCTGGGGCGCCATTCTGCTGCTTGCCCGCATGCCGTTTTTCGCCGAGCGCTATGGTGACATGACGCTGCTGTGCGTCTTTAGCTTTGGCGGCCACTGCTGCATCCTGCTTGGCATCTTTGCCGTCGCGCTCATGCCCAAGACCGTCACGCGCGTCGCGCATTGCATCATCAATTGGCTCGAGCGCGTGGGTGTCTCGGCCACCAAGATCGAGGGCTGGCGTACGTTTGTCGACGGCGAAATCTACTCGTTCTCTGAGAAGTTCAAGCTTTCGGCCGGCCACTTTTCGTCCATGCTGCTCACGGTGGTCATCACCATGTTGCAACTCGCGTTTTTCTACCTCGTGCCGTATTTCCTGATGCTTGCCTTTGGCCACCACGAAGTTGACTTTTTCTCGGTCATGGCCGCGAGCGCCTTTGTTCAGCTCCTGAGCTCTGCTGTTCCCCTGCCCGGTGGCACCGGCGGCGCCGAGGGTGGCTTCGCGCTGTTCCTGGGTCATTTCTTTGGATCGGCTTCGACCGCCGGTTATCTGCTGTGGCGCCTCATTACGTTTATCGCGCCGACCATTTTGGCCGCGCCCCTGCTGGGCCTTAAGAGCGCTCACAACGAGAGTATCCATGCACGCTGGGATCGCTTGATGCTCAAGCTCGGACGAACGCCTCAGACGTCCTCTAAGCCTGCAAAGCCCCATCCTGTGCATGCGGTTACCGTGGATCCCAATCAGCATGCTCAGAAGGCTTCTGGGGCCGCCAAACCGGCACATAAGGCCTATGTGCGCCAGACAGGCGACGGCATCCGTGTGTCCCCGGCTGCTTTGAACAAAAAGAAACTACCTAAGGCGTAATAGCTGGTCGTGCGTTCTTCATGTTGCCGGGCTTTTTTGTGCCGGATGGGGGATAATCCTCTTACGTAGATTAACTCTCATCTGTTGATGAATGCTCGCATACCGGAGGGACACGTCCATGGCCACCAGCAAACCGCGCCTCGATCGCCGCATCGTTCGCAGCCGCAATGCCATCCTTTCTGCGTTTGAGCGCCTGTTGATGGATAAGCCGCTTGCCGACATTACGGTGAGTGCTATCGCGCGTGAGGCAAATGTCGACCGCAAGACCTTTTACGTACACTTCGGTACGGTTGACGGCCTGCTCGATGCGATCGCCGTTGATGTGGTGGAGATGATTGCCGACTCGGTCGAGAAAACGCTTGCTTCCATGGACGGCGACACGAACGAGCGTGCCCTCGGAGCGGCGGCAACGTTTTTTAAGACCATCAACGAGGCACTTTGCAATAACCTCGTGCTCAATCGCCAGCTGATTGAAAACATCCCGCTCGACGATTTTATGACGCGTTTGCGCGTGCCGCTCGAGCACGAGATTGCCGAGCGCGACTTGCTGCCCGAGGGCCTAAAGGACGAGATGTTCGATTACTACCTGGCGTTTTTGCTGTCTGGTATTATCGGCATCTATCGCGCGTGGGCTTTGTCCGACGGCTCGGTTCCCATCGAGCGCGTCTCGGCGGTCGCCAACGACTTGACTCTTAATGGCCTGTCGAGCCTGGAGTCTCGCTTGGAATAGACCTTCTGGTGGCAACTGACCTTCTGTTGGCAACTGCTTCCATCAGCTCCTTAATGAGTTGCGGTGAAATAGTGTCTGTTTTTGCTGGTAGAAGGCATAATCAGACACTATTTCACCGCAACTTAGGGGATATATGTCATATATGGCGCGGGCGCCCCAAAATGCCTTGAGGCGCCCGCGCGTTTGTATTCTATCGATGATGTGCTACTAGCAGTTTGATTTAAGCTTGCGGCCCTGCTTTTCAAACTTGTGCATATCGCTATCGGCCATGCCCTGTGTCATATCGTCATGGCGCTTGGTGTAGAGCGGATCTTTGGGGTCGTTCCAAATGCGCTCTGCCACGGATGACCAAGCTTTGGCGGCGGCACGGGTCTTCTCACGCAGTTGTTCGGGAGACTCCTTCTCTACCAAGTCGGTGCTCATGGCGCCTGCCTCTGCGACTATTTTGGGCAGCACATCGGGGTTCTCGAGCATGGGGCAAGGCTTGAGGTAGTTGTCGTTAAAAGGCTGGCCTTCGTAATACTTCATAAAGAGGGGAGAGCGAAGTGCGTCGAGCAGGCTTACGTCGTGGATATTGGCATTGGAGTAGTGAATGAAAACGCACGGCTCCACGTCTCCCGCCGCGTTGATATGTAGGTAGCGTCGCCCGCCGGCGATACAGCCGCCCACGAACTCACCGTCATTTTGGAAATCGAGGGTAAAGAGAGGCTTTTTCTCTCGCATCTCGCGAACAAAATGATACATGTGTTCGCGCTGCTCAGGCGTCGGCATAAGCTCGTTGGTGGCATTGCGGCCGACCGGCATAAAGTAGAAATACCAGCAGAAGAGCGCGCCCTCGCGAATCATCCAGTCCATGTTTTCCTCGGTGGCGACGGTATCGGCGTTGGCGCTGGTCCAGCACGTCGAGATTCCAAACGGCAGTTTTCGCTCACGCAAAAGTTTCATGGCGTGTTCGATCTTTTCGTACGTGCCCTCGCCACGGCGGGCGTTAGTGGTGTGCTCATTACCCTCGGCGCTGATGGCAGGGACAAAGTTTGCAACGCGGATCATGTCGTCACAGAACGCCTCGTCGATGAGCGTGGAATTGGTGAAGCAGAGAAACACGCAGTCCTGATGTTTTTCGCAAATTCTGATCAGGTCGTGCTTGCGGACGAGCGGCTCGCCGCCGGTATAGATGTAGATGTGCGTGCCGAGCTCTTTGCCCTGCGTGACGATAGAGTCGATGTCATCGAAGGACAGATTCTGCTTATAGCCATACTCGGCGGCCCAGCAGCCCGTGCAATGCAGGTTACAGGCACTTGTGGGGTCGAGCAGGATGGCCCACGGAATATTGCACTGGTATTTCTCGCGGTTCTTTTCCTGTTGGGGCCAAGCCAGCAGGTTGCCGTCGATTATAAGCGCCTTGAGCAACTTGGTGCGCATTTTGGGATTGAGGTCGAAGATGCGCATGATCAGGTCATACCAATTGCCGCGACTCTTGATGACGTTGGTAAACGCCTCGCGCTGTACGGGAAATACGCGATTGGGGACCAGTTTGTTTACGAGGTCCATGATTTTGTCAATGTTTTCTTTCGGGTTGTCGTCGAGATAATCGATGAGCTTGTTGAGCGCTGCACGCTCTGCTGACTGTGTAAGCGACATGGGTATATCCTTTCACGTGTGTTTTGTGTGTGATAATACCCACTTGTGGATTAAACGAAGTATAAAGATTTGCAATGTGTCTATTCAACGAATCAATTTGATTTGGGGTGAAGCGTTATACCTGACGCTCTCTAAGTTGCGGTGAAATAGGGTCATATGGCCTTTTAGCAGCATAAACAGTCTCTATTTCACCGCAACTTATCTTGTGTTGGCTTACTGGTAGCGAAGGCATTCCACGGGGTCGAGCTTTGCGGCGCGGCGGGCGGGGTAGAAGCCGAAGATGACGCCGATGCCGACGGAGACCGCAAAGGCCAGCAGCACCGTGGCGATCGAAAAACTCGGCGTAATGGTACCGCTGGCACCGAGCTCGCCGAGCACGCCGGAACCCGCGGCGAACATCGCGAGACCCCAGGCAAGCAGGTAGCCAATCAAAACACCCAGCAGGCCGCCGGTGATGCACAGCGCCGAGGATTCGGCCAAAAACTGGGCGGTGATATCGCGTCGGCTTGCGCCCAGAGCGCGGCGGATACCGATCTCGCGGATGCGCTCAGTCACGTTGGTGAGCATCATGTTCATGATGCCGATGCCGCCAACGAGCAGCGAAATGCTGGCAACGGCGCCCATGATGAGCGAGAACGCGCCCATAAAGGAATTGAGGGCGTCGATGGCGCTTTTCATGGAGGTTGCCGATACGCTGTCATATTTGTCGTCGTCCGCTATGCCCTTCATGCTGCGCACCTTGGATTCAATCGTCTTGCACAGCTCGTCCATGTCCGTGCCCTCGGCGGCGAGCGCCGTTACGCTGGGAAACGACGGGTTTTCGTCGCCAAAGAGGCCCGAGATGGTCTCGCGCGGCATGTATAGCGTGAGCGAGCCCATGGAGTCGTTTCCGCCGTCGATAACGCCGACAATCTGCACCTCGCCGTTCGACACCTTGATGGTCTTGCCGAGCGCGTCCTGCTCGTTGCCGTACAGCTGATCGGCGCCGCCACGGCTGATGAGCGCCACGCGTGCGCCAGATTGGGACTCGGCCTGGGTGTAGGTGCGCCCCGCGACGAGCTTGCTGGCGCCCACCGCGTCGAGCATGTCGCTATCGACGCCCTGCGCCATGACGGTATAGCTTTTGTCCCCGGCCTTGTACTCGGTATAGGCGCTGTCCACGATGCCGATCTGCTCGATCTGCGGCACCATCTTGCGAAGCTTCTCGACGTCCGATTCGGTGAGCTCTTGCGACGAATAAATCTGCACCATACGTGCGGCGTTGAGGCCCAGGCTGTTGACCAGGCTGTTTTGGATACCGCCGATAAGCGAGGTCATGGCAATGACGGAGGCGATGCCAATGACGATGCCCAGGATGGTGAGTAGGCTGCGTCCCTTGTTGGCCTCGAGGGAGTGAAGGGCTTCTTGGATAAGGTCGCGCGTGCTCATGCCTTCACTCCTTTCGTCGGATTGGCGTCTGCGGAAATCATGGGCAGGTTATCAATGGCGCCGCGCAGGGTCTGCGGCGCGTGCGCGATGTACGCGCCGTCGTGAATCTTGCCGTCGCGAATGGTTACGGCACGGTCGGCCTCGGCGGCAATGCCGGGATCATGCGTGATGAGCACGATGGTCTTGCCGCGTTCCTGGAGTTTGTGGAAGGTCTCCATCACGAGTGCTCCGGTGGCGGAGTCCAGGTTTCCCGTCGGCTCGTCCGCCAGGATGATGGGCGGGTCGTTGACGAGGGAGCGCGCGATGGCAACTCTCTGCATCTGTCCGCCCGAGAGCTCGGAGATGCGGTGGTCCCAGTGGTCGACCGGCAGCGTGACGGCTTGCAGCGCATGGACGGCGCGCATCTCACGCTGAGCCCGCGGCACGTTGGTGTACGACAGCGGCAGCATGACGTTTTCTATGACCGATAGGCGCGGCAGCAGGTTAAAGCTCTGAAAGACAAAGCCGATGCTCAGGGCGCGGACTTCGGTGAGCTCGTCATCGTCGAGCTCCGCCACGTTGAGGCCCTGCAGGTAATAATCGCCTGCCGTCGGCTTGTCCAGGCAGCCCAGGATGTTCATGAGCGTTGACTTGCCCGAGCCCGAAGGGCCGGTAATGGCCACGAACTCGCCGGGATTTACTGCCAGGCTCACGTTATGCAGGATATGGGCGCAGCCGGCCTCGCTCTCAAAAATGCGATGCACGTTGCGGATGTCGATGACGGGACGCATTACATGCCCTCGTCGGCAGACATGCTGCCAGAGTCGCCGCCGTCGGCCGTCATGCCTGCGCCGGTGTCCACGATAAGGGTGTCGCCGTCGCGCAGTTTGGTGATCGGTACGTCCGCGTTGATTTCGTTGCCCTGCTCATCGCGCTTGACCTGCGTTTTGCCGACCACGGCGTCGTTATCGTTTTGCGTCACGACGGTTACCTTTACACGTCGGGTCTGTTTGCCTTCGCCGTCGGTTGCCACGTTGACGTAATAGTGCTCGCCATCCTCGGTCATGAGCGCCATGGTCGGCACCATCACTACGTCATCGAGCCGTTCGGTCACCACCGAGACCTTGGCGGTCATGCCCGGCTTGAGGCGCGCGTCGGGCGCTTCGATCAAAATGTCGACGTTAAAGGTAACACTGCCGCCGCCACCGTTGGCGGCGTCGGAGTTTGCCACCGAAGCGATTGTCGTGACCGTTCCCTGGCTCACGATATTGGGAAAGGCCGGATAGGTAATGTTGGCGCTCTGGTCCACGGCGATCTTGGCGATATCCTTTTCACCCACCTGAACGGTGACCTTCATCTTGGAGAGGTCGGCGATCTGCATGCACTGCTTGCCGCCGCTCGTATCGCCTTCGCCCATAATCATGCCGCCCGTCACCGTGGCGCCGACCTTGGCGTTGAGCTCGACGATGCTGCCCGAGCTGGGTGCGGTCACAGTGCGCTCGGCGGCATTGGCGTTGGCCTGGTCCAGGGCCGCCTGGGCCGAGGCTAGGTTGCGCTGGGCGCTCGAGACGGCACTCGTGTCGGCGGCGCCGCTGGCGCCATTCGCGCCTGACGCATCTGCGTCAGTCGACGGAGTGGCTTGGGCGGCAGCTACCGCTTTCTGCGCGTTGGCGAGGTCTTCCTGTGCCGCCGCCACCGCGCGCTGCGCATCGGCAACGTTGCGATCGAGCTCGTCGTTTTTAATGGTCATGAGCACGTCGCCCTCGTTGACGGACTGGCCGGCTTGTACGTTGATCGATGCCACCGTGCCGTCGACAGAAGGGGAGACCACCGAAGCCGAGATGGGCTTGAGCTGGCCTTTGGCCTCGACGGTGGTCGTAAACGTGCCCTCGGTGACTATGTCGGTCACCGGCCCGTTGGTACCTGCGGGCCGTGCGTTGATGACGAAGGTCACGACAACGGCGATGAGCACAATGGCGGCCACGACGCCGGCCGCAATGCCGCGTTTGATGAGCTTTTTGCGCCGACGCTCGGCACGCTTCGCCTTGAGCTTGGCGTAGGCCTCTTCGTCAGAAATCCCGGTTGTATCGCTTGTGCTGCCGTATTGCTGTGTGGCGTGCACGTTTGTTATGAGGGGAAGCGTCTCGGTGGCACCCTTGGGCGCTCGCTCGGTTTCATTCGGTCCCGGGGTGATGGTGGGGACATTCGACATGGCGTCTCCTTTATAGAAAGTTCCTCGATAAGTATATGCGCCCGTCGCGAGAGGCGGGCGCATATGGCGGTATCTTTCGGAACTGTTAGATTGGAGCGTCAGTTCCCCGTTGTGTGAAGGCGTGTTTCCCTACGAGTGCACGACCACGCACAGGCCGACTTTGATGCAGTCGTGGAGCGCCTTGGCATCGGCCAGGCGCAGGTTGATGCAGCCGTGGCTTCCGCACCATTTGTACGATTCGGCACTATCGAAACTCGAATCGTTTTGCCAGGTAGCGTCGTGGAAGCCGACCATATTGCCCTCGAACGGCATCCAGTAACTGACCGGGCTTTCGTATTTGGGCTTTCCGGTCGCGGGGTCTTTGGCACCGATGAGCTTGCTTGCGCCGTCGTTGCTGTTGATCTGCCACACGCCCTCGGGGGTGGCGTCTTCGCCCGGTTTGCCGGAAATAAAGTTGGCCTCCCAAACGATATTGCCGTTCTCGTCGTAGTAGCGCGCGTGCTGCTCGGATAGGTCGACGTCGATATAGGCCTTCCAATCGGGCTCGCCCTTGGCGGTAAACGTGTCGGCCTTCTTGGAGTACGAAATCTCGATATCGCCGGTCTGCTTGTTATTGATAGCGTCCTCTACCTGCTTGGCGAGCGTGTCGCTGTCGATGGACCAGCCAAAGTCGCCGCCCTCTACAGCGCATTCCTTACCGTCGGCGCGTGTCCACCAGCGGGTGGTGCCCACGGTGTTAAAGCCGTTGGCGAGGTCTGCTACCCAGCTGCTGATCTGCGACGTATCGAGCGTGGGGTTGGCCGGATCGGCAAAGCTGATCCACTGCAGCACCGAGCTGCCGTCCACCTTGCCGGCATCATTGCCGTTGAGCTTAAGGGTCACGTTGACTCCCAGGAAGTTGTTGGCGGCATCGCATGCAGCCTGAATCTGGTCGTTGGTGAGGGTGCCGTTGAGCGGTTCGTAGGCGTCGTTGCCGATCTTGGTGATATCGACATTCTCGGCGAGTGACGCGAGCTCGATCTCGGCATATTTGATGACATGCTCGCGGTTGAGCTTCTCGTTGGAACGGGCCTTCTCAACGGTAAACTTGCCGGCCTTCTCGTCATAGGAACTGGTGGCCTCGAAGGTGCCCGAGCGGCCCTCGTTGAACTCGTCGATGGCGCTGCCCAGGTCCTCCTCAAACTGCTTTTGGTCAAAGGCATCGGAGAGCATGGACAGGTCGACATCCTGGTCCAAGTCGACCGAGCCGTTCTTGGTGGCGCTAACGGTTTTGCCGCCGAGCGACGCGATGAGGCGCGACGGCCACAGCAGCGGCTCGTTTTTGCTGATAATCTCGTGGGCGGCTTCCTCGCCATCGACGATGGGCTCGTCGGACTCGGGCTGGTAGGTCCAGCTAAAGCTGTCATCCGAAACGGTGAGCTTGTAGTGCTTCCATGCCGAGTTGACCTTGGTGGCTGCCGAAGATGCGTTAGAGAGCGAGATGTCGACGCCGGCGATGGTAGTGTTGGGGTAAGCGACCTGCGAGAACGCGACGATGCCTACGATGTAGACGATCGCGACGAGGCCGAGGACGACAAAGAGGGCCGTCTTTCCGCCTGACTTGCTGCTTTTGTTGGTGCGCTTGTCCGCGGGCCCGCGATTGTTTGCCGCGCGAGCGTGCGAAGGGGCCTGCTTGGGGGCGGCACCGTGTGCGGGACGCTGCTGATATTGCTGATGCTGCTGGTATTGACGCTGATTCGGGCGCTGAGAGGCATTGGCCGGTCCGTGTTGTTGGCTGTGAGCCGGCGCGATGGGGAGCGGCGATTGGACGCCGCCGGTATGCCTACTGGGCTGTTGCGGATCGGGGATCATGCTGCTGCGGTCGATTTGCGACATCGTATATATTTCCTTCGATTTTCGCCTTGTGGCTCATCGTGTTTTAACTGGGCTTGCATTATAGCGATTAGCCTGTTGTTTGTGGTGCGGAAACAGTATCAGTTTGGATAAGTCTGCCTATCCGCATATGCCGCATTTGGCGCAGGCAGAAAGCGCGGCCGGGGCTTGAGCGATGCCGCCCTTGGCCGTCTCGCGCAGGGTTGCCGGCAGGGCGTGGCCCACCGAGAGCATCACATGCGCCATCTGGTCAAACGGCACCAGGCTCTTGATGCCGGCGAGCGCGAGCTGGGCCGAGCTGAAGGCCGCGGCCACGCCGATGGCGTTGCGGTTTTGACACGGCACCTCGACCAGTCCGCCCACGGGGTCGCAAACGAGGCCCAGCAGATTGCTCAGCGCGATGGAACTGGCGTCGAGTGCCTGCTCGGGGGTGCCGCCGAGCATCTGCACCAGCGCGGCGGCGGCCATGGCGGCGGCGCTTCCCACCTCGGCCTGGCAGCCGCCCTCGGCGCCGGCGACGCAGGCGCTCGTGGTGAGGTTGAGGCCGATGGCGGCGGCACAGTAGAGGGCGTCCATGACCTGCTCGTCATTGAGATGCAGGTGGTCGGCCAGCGCCAGCACGCAGCCGGGCACGACGCCCGCGGAGCCTGCCGTGGGGGCGGCGACGATCACGCCCATGGTGGCGGAGCGCTCGAGTACGGCCATGGCGCGGGCCACGGCATCGGTCTGAACGGTGCCCATCAGGCTTGCGCTCAAATCGTTGCAGCCGGTGGCATCGACGAGCTTAGCCTCGCCGCCGATGAGCCCGCCGAGCGATCGCTGTGGATTGGCGATGGGGGCCGTGGTCTCCTCGCGCATGACGTCGAGCACGCGACGCATGGCGGCGACGGCGTGGGCCTCGCCGGTGAGGCGCGCCTCGCGCATGGCCATGACGGCGCCGATGCTGAGTCCCAGCTCCTCGCATGCGTCGAGCAGTTGCTCGCCGTCGTCGAAGACCTCCTTGGCCGAGACGCCGGGGGAGAGCGATGATGCCGAGCCGGGGAGCTCAATAAAGGTGGCGTAACCGACGTTGTCGAGTTTGCGCAGCATGGGGATTACGGTGTCGTCGGGCGTGCCGTCGGTCTCAAAGACGGAGTAGGCCTGGCCGCCCACCTCGGTGCGGTAGGTGCGGCAGAAGGCGATGTTCACGTGTGCGTAGGCAAGTAGGTTCGTAAGCGCGGCGAGCACGCCGGGAACGTCCTGGTGCGCCACGAAGAGCGTGGAGTACATGCCCGAGATGTCGACGCCGACGCCGTTGATGCGGCTGATGCGCATCTTGCCGCCGCCCAGGCTCTCGCCGCGGACCTGCGCCGTTGCGCCCGTGTCGTCGACCATCTCGATATCGACGGTGTTGGGGTGGAGGGAGGCGTCGTCGTCCTTGATGTCAAAGTGATAATCGAGGCCCTGCTCGCGTGCGAGGTCGAAGGCCTGCTTGATATTCTCGTCGTCGGTGTCGAGGCCCAGGATGCCCGCGACGAGCGCGCGGTCGGTGCCGTGGCCGCGGTAGGTGTGGGCGAAGGAGTTCCACAGGCCAAAGG
>CAJLUE010000059.1 GCA_905209765.1 uncultured Collinsella sp.
GCAGGTTATGGAGCGCATGGAAGGGCTCTACCAGACCACGCTGGCCGAAACGCAGGAGCTGCTCGACCCCACGCAGCTTGACCACGCCGCCAAGCTCATCGCGAACGCCCGACAGGTCGACATCTACACGGGCTCGCACAACCTCTATCCAGCAGGAATGTTCCGCGACCGCCTGCTCTCCGCCGGCAAAAGCGCAACGTGCCACGACGGCGCTGAGGCCCAGGTGCGTACGGCGCTCGCCTCGGGTCCCGACCATGCGGCAATCGTCATCTCCTACGGCGGCCTTGCCCCCAACCTCAAGGACATCTTGCCGATTCTCAGCAGCCGGCATGTCCCGGTCATCGTCATCGGCACGCCTTATTGCGCTCGCATTCACCCTGGCTTTGCCGCCTACCTCACGGTGAGTGACCACGAGAGTATGACGCATCGCATCACGCAGTTCGCCAGCCACATCGCCGTGCAATACGTGCTCGATTCGCTCTACAGCAGCTACCTCGCCAAAGACTACGCCCGCCGCTCCGAATTCCTGGAGCGCTCGTTTCCCTACACCCGTCTGCCCGGGCTCAAGTAGCGACGAGCGTGGATTTTCGGACGCATATCTAACGAGCGTGGATAATCTCCCACTTTGAGCCCGCACACAGGCCAAAACCGGGAGATTATCCACGCTCGTGTTGAATGCTCCGTTTTCCTCTGCGCCCGAGGGACCACTCGACCACCTTGCACCAAAGCAATAACGACTTCTCGTCATTAGATTATTCAAATCGACTCTAATAACTATTTTCGCCATAAACTCGTTATTAGAATTGATATGATTAGCCTAATAGCGAGTTTCCGGCACTAAAGATATGGAGGGCGCGATGCAAATCGAGGAGAACGGCCAGGGAACGCTCCGCAATAATCTATCGGGGAAATTGGCTTACTATTCGTTTTTGCCAACGCCCTTGCAATCATTGAGGCAGCTAAACCTCACTGAGGAAACCTATCGCACGCTTTCCACATGCTCACGAAAGCTTGGAGAGCTTGAAGGCATGCTCTACTTTGTTCCCAACGCCGACATGTATCTGACAATGTATGTGCGCAAAGAAGCACTCCTTTCTTCGCAAATTGAGGGAACCCAGTGCACGTTTGACGACCTACTTAGTCCATCGCAAACCCAACTCCATCATAAAGATGTCGCAGATGTCGTGAATTATGTCCGTGCTGTCGACCGCGGCGTAGAACTGCTCAAAAAGATGCCCTTGTGTACGAGGCTTCTCAGGCAGGTTCATGCGGTCCTGCTGGACGGAGTGCGCGGAACGGAGAAGAATCCAGGCGAGCTGCGCTCCTCACAAAACTGGATTGGCCCTTCAGGCTGCACCATTGCAACTGCATCGTTCGTCCCTCCAAACATTGAAGATTTGAGCAACACGCTCCAGGACCTCGAACGATTTATCAATGAGCCCCAAGTCGAAATGGATCCGATCGTGCGGGCGGCGCTCGTCCATTACCAATTTGAAACTGCCCATCCATTCCTAGACGGAAACGGTCGCCTGGGCAGGCTTCTCATTACACTTATGCTCATCAATGATGGCGTTCTTCATTCTTGCTTGTTCTATCCATCGTTCCAGTTCAAGAAAAATCGAAGCGAGTACTACCGACAACTCACATCCGTAAGGGAACGAGGAACTTACGAGGAATGGATAGAGTTTTTCTGCGCCAGTCTTCTTGAGAGTGCGAAGGACTCGGTAGGGTCTTTAAAGAGTCTTGTTGATCTCCACAACCGTTCGACGGCAGCTATTACCGAAAATCTCGGAAGGACTGCCGCAAACGGACAAAGGCTGCTGAGCCTTCTTGAAGAGCATCCCATCCTCGACACCGCATTTATCGCTGCCCGACTCGATATCGGTAGGAGCACCGCGAGCTCGCTCGTCAAATCATTCGAAGAATTGGGTATCCTCCGTCCACTCGACGAGTCAAGACAGAGATACCGACAGTACGGGTATGAAGAGTATCTTTCGATTCTCAGGGAAGACGCTGAGCCGATTAGATAGGCACCGCAGCCCAGCCATATTAAAACGAGCGTGGATAATCTCCCACTTTGAGTCCACACGGGGGCCAAAAACGGGAGATTATCCACGCTCATTTCTGACTAGTCATTGGGGACGTTCTTAAACGACTAGTCAAACAAGAACGTCCCCAATGACTACTACGGCAACGCCGATGTTTTGGCAACGACAGCGAAAGCCCGTCAGAGCGAGCAAGGTGCCTTGAAACGAGGCGGCATTGACCTTCTGGTCATGCCGCCGAAGCTGAAAGGCAGATTGCCGCTCTGGCGGGCTTGCAGCGTCAACTGGTTACGCGGGTTGGTAAACCCGCGTAACTACCTACTCCCGAGCTCCGTACTGCTCGTAGTAGGCGTCGATGGCGGCCTTGAGCTCGTCATCGATGACGACCTTGCCATCGATCTCGTGGTTGTAGAGGGTCTCGACGACCTCGGCCATGGAAACGATGCTCGCGACGGGGAAACCGTACTTGGCCTCGATCTCCTTCTGCGCGGTGGTCACGCCGCCCTTGCCGACCTCCATGCGGTTGAGGGACACGATCAGGCCCTTGATTTCGACGTCGGCAGCAGCCTTAACCTTGGGATAGGTCTCGTCGATGGACTTGCCGCTGGTGGTGACGTCCTCGACCATGACCACGCGATCGCCGTCCTGGGGCTCATAGCCCAGCAGGTTGCCCTTGTCGGCGCCGTGGTCCTTGGCCTCCTTGCGGTCGCAGCAGTACTTGACCTCCTTGCCGTACAGCTCGTGGTAGGCAATTGCGGTCACGACGGCCAGCGGAATGCCCTTGTAGGCCGGCCCAAACAGCACGTCAAAATCGTCGCCAAAGTTATCGTGGATGGCCTGGGCGTAATACTCGCCCAGCTTCTTGAGCTGATAGCCCGTCACGTAAGCGCCGGCATTCATAAAGAACGGAGACTGACGGCCGCTCTTGAGCGTAAAGCTGCCGAACTTAAGGACGTCGGACTCAACCATAAACTTGATGAACTCTTGCTTGTAAGCCTCCATGCGGGCTCCTCTCGTAATCGCGTACGTGCCTTCCAGTTTAGCGCAGGCGAAGCGTCGATGCGGGCGCGCTTTGGGGCCACGGCATTCTGTAAAGGCTTTGTCAGAGGGAATGGTTTTCCGAACAATGGGGTTGACATGTCAAACCCCCTCATCAAGAATACGGGCGGATTAAAAAGGGGTACGAGATACCCAAAGCGCGCTGCGCTCAGCCTTTAGGAGGTGTGCCATGGAAGGCAGTCCTAGTCGAAAAACCTGCATGTCGCCCTCGGCACGCCGCGAGGACTCCGCACACGCATAAACGCCACCGGCAGATCGTCAACCCCCCCCACAAAGGTGCCTGTCCCCTTTGTGGTAGTTCGTGAGCTTGACGTGAGCGACATCTAGGTTTTTTGCAACTCAATACGACACGTACGCTAACTCCCTTCAACAAGGAGGACCCTATGCTGATGCTCAAAACCGCCACGGTTCTCGAAGCCATCTCCAAGCGCCGCCGCACGGCGCGCCCTGCCGCTCGCACCGGCCTGTCCAAGAACACCATATTCGCCGCCACCCATAGCGCCGAGGACGCTCTCGTACTGCTTGACGCCACGGCAAACGGCCTCACCGCCGAGCAGGCAACCGAGCGCCTGGATGCCGCCGGCCCCAACACCATCGAAGCGCCGACCAAGACGCTCGCCCGCCGCATCGCCGACGCGTTCATCGATCCCTTCGCCGGCATCCTCGCCGCGCTCGCGCTGGTCTCACTCTACATCGACGTGCTCGCCGTGCCCGAGCCGCAGCGCGACCCCTCCACGGTCATCGTCATCAGCATCATGCTGTTGGTATCGGGCGGCATGAAGTTTATCCAGGAAGCCCGCAGCGGCAATGCGGCAGAGGCCCTCAAGGACCTGGTCTCCAACACTTGCACCGCCCTGCGCGACGACGAGCGCATCGAGATCCTCTTCGACGAGCTCGTCCCCGGCGATGTGATCCGCCTCTCTGCCGGCGATATGGTGCCAGCAGATGCCCGCGTCATCACCGCGCGCGACCTGTTTGTCATCGAGTCCGCACTCACCGGCGAGAGCGAGGCAGTCGAGAAGACCGCTGCCGTCACCGTCGTCGAGGGTGCCGACGGCTCCGCGCCGCCACTCTCTGCCTGCAAGAACATCGTCTTTACCGGCACCTCCGTGCAAAACGGCACCGCCATGGCGCTTGTCGTTGCCACCGGCTCGGACACCTACCTGGGCGGCATCGCCAAGATACTCAACGGGTGCGGCGAAAAGAGCGCGTTTGACCGCGGCGTCTCGAGCGTCTCCATGTTGCTCGTACGCCTCATGCTCGTTATGGCGCCGGCCGTCTTTGCCATCAACGCCGCCACCAAGGGCAACGTCATCGACGCGCTGCTGTCCGCCACGAGCGTGGCCGTGGGCATCACGCCGCAGATGCTCCCCGTCATCGTGACCACGAGCCTGTCGCAGGGCGCCAAGGACCTCGCCCGTCGCCAGGTTATCGTCAAGGAGCTGCCGGCGATTCAAAACCTGGGCGCCATGGACGTCCTGTGCTGCGACAAGACCGGCACCCTCACCGAAGACCGCATCGTGCTCGAGCGCTACCTCAACACCGATGGCAACGAGGACGCGCGCGTGCTGCGCCATGCGTTTTTGAACAGCTTCTTCCAGACCGGCCTCAAAAATCTTATCGACCTGGCCGTAATCGACCGTGCCGATGTGACACCCTCGACCGTCGCACCCGATTCCATGCTGGGCCAGAGCCTGCGCGACCGCTACACCAAGGTCGACGAGGTTCCCTTCGATTTCTCGCGCCGTCGCCTGAGCGTAGTTGTCTCCGACGCCCAAGGCAAAACCCAGATGGTTACCAAGGGAGCTGCCGAGGAAATGCTCGAGATCTGCTCCTTTGTCGAGGTCGATGGCATCGCCCGGCCGCTCGCCGAAGACAAGCTCGCCCAGATTCGCAAGCAGGTCGCCGATCTTAACGCCGAGGGCCTGCGCGTGATTGCCGTGGCACAGAAGACCGATCCGCGCTGCGTGGGCGAGTTTGGCATCGCCGACGAATGCGACATGGTACTGATGGGCTTTTTGGCCTTCCTCGATCCGCCCAAAGCAAGTGCCGCGGGAGCCGTCGCCACGCTCGAAGCCAAGGGCGTGGCGGTCAAGGTCCTGACCGGCGACAACGACCGCGTCGCCGCCACCGTCTGCGAGCAGATTGGTATCGATGCGAGCAACGTCTTGCTCGGCTCCGAGATCGATGCACTCGATGACGCCGAGCTTGCCGAGCGCGCCGAGAAAACCCACCTCTTCGCCAAGCTCTCGCCAGTGCAGAAGGCACGCCTGGTGCGCGTCATGCGCGAGATGCTCGACCACACCGTGGGCTTTATGGGCGACGGCATCAACGACGCCGCCGCCATGCGTGCGAGCGATTGCGGCATCTCGGTCGATTCGGCCGTCGACATTGCCAAGGAATCCGCCGATATCATCTTGCTTCAGAAGGACCTGGGCGTGCTCGAACGCGGCATCATCGAAGGCCGCCGCACCTACGGCAACCTGCTCAAGTACCTCAAGACCACAGTGAGCTCCAACTTTGGCAACGTGCTGTCCGTGACCGTCGCAAGCCTGTTCTTGCCGTTTTTGCCCATGAGTGCCCTGCAGCTGGTGCTGCTGTCGCTCGTCTACGAGATCGTGTGCATCACGCTACCGTGGGACACCGTCGATGACGCCTGGACCGCCCGTCCGCGTGCTTGGGACGCCGCGTCCATCAAGGGCTTTATGCTCGAGCTGGGCCCCGTGAGCTCGCTGTTTGATATCGTGACCTTCGCCGCGCTCTACTTTGTGGTGTGCCCCGCCGCCGTGGGCGCGAGCTGGTCCGAGCTTGCCGCAGCGGGCGACGCTGCGGGCATGGCGGCCTTCGCTGCACTCTTCCAGAGCGGCTGGTTTGTCGAGTCCATGTGGTCGCAGACGCTCGTGATCCACATGCTGCGCTCCCCGCGCCTGCCGAGCCCGCGTGACCACGCCGCGCCCGCGCTGTGCGCTCTCACCGTGCTGGGCCTGGCGCTCGTCACCTGGCTGCCGGCAAGCCCCATCGCCGATGCACTCGGCCTCATGACACTGCCCGCGGGCTTTTTCGCGCTGCTCATCGGCATCGTCACCGCCTACATCGCGCTCACTCAGCTGGCAAAGCGCCGCTACATTGCACGCCACGGCGAGCTACTGTAGCGAGCAGACGGAAAACACCCCGCCAGCTGCCGTTACCGCTACCGCAGCTGCCGACGCCGTTGCCGTTGCCTCTGCCGCCGCCGCAGTCTATCCCCTCAGCAGTTGCGGTGAAATAGTTCCTGTTTAAAGCCCCCTGACTTTAATTTAGGGACTATTCCACCGCAACTTATTGGAGGATTAGCTAGTCCTTGGGCGTCCAGGACCAGAAGAAGTTGATTGGGGCCACACGCGAAGCGGCACCGGTCTTTTTGTTGATCGAGGAAATGTGACGGTAGAGCGTTGGGCGCGAAATCGGAACATGCGGGTGTAAAATCCCCACCAAGATCGTCGGTAGCAAGCGCCAGCCCATCCCACATCACGACATCATCGGCTCGTCGCCCCAACTGCCCCAGTAGCGTACGTCCCCAATGAGTGGCCGAAGAACGTCCCCAGCGACTAGTCAAAAATGGGCCATGTGTCCCAGTTGTGGAGACTCGTTGAGCCGTCTGGGTATCGTGAAAGATAACGCACTCCCCCATCATCAAAAGTGACACACGCTACCTGTTGATGGGAGGCAGCCATGGGCTTCTTTGACAAGATGTTCGAGAAGAAAGAATGCGCGATTTGCGGTACCGAGCTGGGTCTTTTGGGAAAGACCAAGATCAGCGAAGGTTACCTGTGCAAAGAGTGTGCCGGCAAGCTCTCCCCCTACTTCCACGGCTATCGCTCCAGCACCGCGGACGATATCCGCGAGCAACTCGCCTACCGCGAGGCTAACGCCGAGCGCCTGGTCTCGTTCAACCCTACGCGCACGCTCTCTGCCGGGCGCACCAACATCATGCTCGACGAAGACGCGGGCCTGCTGATCATTACCTCGCAGAGCCGCTGGCGCGATGCCAACCCCGACATCATCGAGTTTTCGCAGGTACTCGGCTGTGATATGGATATCGACGAGCACCGTGCCGAAATCTATCGCGAGACCAAGGACGGCGAGCGCGAGAGCTACAATCCGCCGCGCTACGACCTGGATTACGACTTTAATCTGACCATCCACGTCAACACGCCGTACTTTACCGAGATCAACCTGCGCGTGAACGACTCCACCATCGATCAGCGCGGCTCCATCGAATATCGCGAGGCCAAGCGCCAGGCAACCGAAGTCCGCGATGCGCTGGTGCAGCTGCGTCAGGAGACACGCGACAGCGTCGTGGCCGCCAAGGCCCCCAAGACCGCGGTGACCTGCCCCTTCTGCGGAGCCACCACCATTCCCGATGCCAGTGGGCGCTGCGAATACTGCGGCGGCGCCATCGGCGCATAGCCCCCGGCACGGAAAGGACCGATCATGGCCTTCGAGAGCGTCAACTATCAGTGCCCTGCCTGCGGTGGCCCCTTGCATTTTGCAAGCGCCGAGCAAAGGCTCGTCTGCGACTACTGCGACTCGCGCTTTGAAGTCGAAGAAGTCGAGGCCCTCTATCGCGAGCGCCAGGACAAGGCCGACGCCAAAGCCGATGCGGCAGCCGCAACGCCAAAGCCCGTCGCCGACGACGCGGTGCAGGAGCTCGCCCAAAACGCCGGCTACATCTGCTCGTCGTGCGGCGCCGAGCTCGTGTCCGACGGCACCGTCGCCGTCACCACCTGCCCGTACTGCGGCAACTCCGCCGTGGCACCCGGCCAGCTCTCGGGCGACTTCTCTCCCGACCTGGTAATCCCGTTTAAACTCGGGCGCGACGATGTCATGACCGCACTCAAGGAACACTACAAGGGCAAGATCTTGCTGCCCAAGAGCTTTGTCACCGGCAACCACATCGACGAGGTCCAAGGTGTCTACGTGCCGTTTTGGCTCTACGGCGCCCGCGTTGACGGCGAAGTGTACTTTGACGCGACCAGCGAGACCGTGACCGAGGAATCCGACCGCACCGTCACGACCACCGACCACTACGATGCCTATCGAAAGGGCAATATCTCGTTTAAGCGCGTGCCCGTCGACGGATCGTCCAAGATGCCCGACGGCCACATGGACGCCATCGAGCCGTTTGACTACGACGCGCTGCGCCCGTTCTCGGTCGCGTATATGCCCGGCTACATCGCCAACCGCTACGACGAAGACTGCGAGACCTGCAAGGCGCGCGCCGAGCGCCGTATGGAAGAAAGCACGATCTCGGCCCTGCGCGAGACCGTCGTCGACGAATACGACGATGCCACGGTCGAAAGCAAGCAGCTCGATTACACCTGGGAAGACAACGATTATGCCCTGTTCCCCGTGTGGATGCTCTCTACCTCGTGGAACGGCAAGAGCTATCTGTTTGCCATGAACGGCCAGACCGGTCGCATGGTCGGCGAGCTCCCCTGCTCCAAGCCCAAGCTCGCCATCGCCTCGGTGCTGTTCTTTGTGATCGGGTTTGTCCTCTCCCAGATTCTCTTTATGGGTGGGAATGCCTTCGATCCGGACTACCTCGCCTTTGATGTCGAGGGCATCCTCATCAACATCGTCGCGCCGCTGATCATCGTGATTATCGGAGACGTGCTACTGGTAGGCCAGCTCAAGACGGCCAACGAGGCCACCCACGCCGATTACTACTGCGGAGAGCTCGACCTGACCGAGAAGCACGACACCTTCAGCCACACCGAGACCACCGTTGTCATGAAGGACAACAAGGACGACTAGCCATTCTGACCAATACCACCCGGCCTTTGACGAGAAAGGAAGATCACCATGGGACTCTTGAAAGCTGGATTGGGCGCTGCCGGCGGCGTCATGGCCGACCAGTGGAAGGAATTTATCTACTGCGAATCGATGCCCGCTGACGTCTTGGCCTGCAAGGGCAGCAAGCGCACTGGCGGCCGCAGCTCCAACACGCGTGGCGAGGACAACGTCATCTCCAACGGCTCCGTCATCGCCGTCAACGACGGCCAGGGCATGCTCGTGGTGCAAAACGGCAAGATCATCGAGGTCGCGCTGGAGCCCGGCGAGTTCGTCTTTGACACCGGCAGCGAGCCGAGCGTCTTTAGCGGCAACCTGGGCGACTCCATCAAGGAGACGTTCGCCAATATCGGCAGCCGCTTTACCTTTGGCGGCGACGCGGGCAAAGACCAGCGCGTCTACTTCATCAACACCAAGGAGATCATCGGCAACAAGTACGGAACCGCCTCGCCTGTGCCCTTCCGCGCAGTCGACAACAATATCGGCCTGGACGTCGACATCTCCGTGCGTTGCAACGGCGAGTATTCGTACCGCATCACCAACCCGCTGCTGTTCTACACCAACGTGTGCGGCAACGTGACCGATAGCTATACGCGCGACAAGATCGACAGCCAGCTTAAGTCCGAGCTGCTCACCGCCCTGCAGCCCGCCTTTGCCAAGATCTCGGAGATGGGCATTCGCTACAGCGCCATCCCCGGCCACACCACCGAGCTCGCGCGCGCACTCAACGAGGTCCTCTCAGCCGATTGGCGCGATCTGCGTGGTGTCGAGATCGTGAGCTTTGGCGTCAACTCCATCGCCGCCTCGCAAGAAGACGAGCAGATGATTAAAGACCTGCAGAAGGCTGCAGTCATGCGCGATCCCACCATGGCGGCCGCCAACATCGCCAGCGCCCAGAGCGACGCAATGCGCGCGGCAGCGGCCAACCCCAATGGCGCGATGGCAGGCTTTATGGGCATGGGCATGGCGGGCGGCATGGGCGGCATGAACGCCAGCCAGCTGTTTGCCGCCGGCCAGGCACAGCAGCAGGCTGCCCCACAGCCGGCTCCGACACCCGCCCCTGCACCGGCTCCTGCCGCTGCCCCCGCGGCCGGCACGTGGACCTGCAGCTGCGGCGCCACCAACACCGGCAAGTTCTGCCCCGAGTGCGGTAGTCCCGCACCCGCCCCGGCACCGGCCAAGTGGTTCTGCCCCAACTGCGGCAGCGAAAACGGCGGCAAGTTCTGCAGCAACTGCGGAACGCCCAGACCCTAGCCCCTCTATCTGGTAATTGGCGGGGGATCCGCCACCCCCGCATTTGCTTCTATGGGTTTCGTTCGATAAAGGAGGACACCATGAAGACAACGTTCAAAAAGTCCGTACTCGCATTTCTGACATGCGTCCTGGCGCTCGCCTTTGCCCTGACGGGCTGCAGCGGCGGCGGCAAAGACCCCAAGGCCAACTTCGTCGGCAGCTGGGAACTCTCGGGTGGAACCCTGGAGGGCGAAGAGCTGACCGATGAGTATATGAAGATGCTCGAGGATTGGGGTGTCCACTGCGTCCTGATTCTCGATGAGGACGGCACAGGCGCCCTCGACCTGTTCCTTGAAGTCGTCGACCTTAAATGGGAGGCAAAGGACGCCACCACCGTAACCATCACCGCCGAAGACGAGTCGCATGACATGAAGCTCAAGGACGGAAAACTCATCCTCGAAGAAGATGACGGCAATCTTGTCTTTACCAAGTCCGACAAGGACCTGTCCGGTACGGTGAAGAAGGATCGTGAGGCGGCCGAGAAGGAAGAGGAGATCGATGAGGCCGTCGAAGACGACGATGTCCAGAGTGTCGAAATCTCCCCCGCCGTCACCGTCGCCGATGACGATCTGTGCACCATCACCATCACCGAGAAGTTCAAGGACGACTGGGGCGACATCGGCTTTGTCGTCAACATCACCAACAAGAGCGACAAGGACCTGACCTTCTACGCTCCTTCCGGCAAGACCAACGTCAACGGCACCATGAAGGAACCCTGGTTCTCGGCTCACCTGATGCCCGGCACCAGCGCCACCGAGGAATTCACGTTCTCGAGCGGCGAGCTTGACAGCCTTGACGACCTGGTCAACACGACCATCGGCATCGACGCCTA
>CAJLUE010000060.1 GCA_905209765.1 uncultured Collinsella sp.
GCGGCGGCACGGTGCTGGGCTGCTATCTTTCGGCGCGCCTGGCCGCCAACGTGGCTTGCGATATCCGCAATGCCGTGTACGACAAATCGCTCGAGCTCGCGGCCAGCGATTTTGAGCGCTTTGGCACCGGATCGATGATCACACGCTCGCTCAACGACATCAACGTGATTCAGCAGGCGATTCTGCAGACGATTCAGCTGGTGCTGCCCGTGCCGTTTTTGGCTGTGGCGGGCATCATCTTCGCCTGGTTTATCGATCCTGCCATGGGCACGCTTCTGGGCGTAGTCGTTGCGATTGTGCTGGTGGCGGCGGTCTTTACGGTTGCCAACGCGGCTCCGATCTTTATGCGCTTGCAGAGCTTTATCGACCGCATGAACGTGGTGCTGCGCGAAAACATCGTGGGCGTGCGCGTCATCCGTGCGTTTAACAAGGAGCGTCACGAGGAGCGGCGCCTGGACGAGGTGTTTAGCGACTACGCCGCCAACGCCATCAAAGTCAACCACCTGTTTGTGGGCCTCGACAGCTCAAGCTTCTTTTTGATGAACATCGCCGAGGTGGCGGTGCTGTGGGTTGGCGGCAACCGCGTGGGCGCCCACGCCATGCAGATCGCGAGCATCTCGGCGGTGCTTGAGTACGCAATCCTGATTCTGTTCTTTGTGATGATGGCGCAGATGGTGGTGCTAACGCTGCCACGCGCCGCGGCATGCCTAAGCCGTGCGCAGCAAGTGCTGGAGATTGAGCCGAGCATCGTCGATGGCCAGCGTACGCTTGATGCGGCCGCGTCCGACTCAAAGGACGGGGCCGATGCGGTCGCCGTGTTCGATCATATGTCGTTTCGCTTTGACGACGCCGACGAGGACACGCTGTGCGACCTGAGTTTTGCCTGTCGTCGCGGTCAGACGACCGCAATCGTCGGCTCGACGGGTTCGGGCAAGTCGACGGTGGCCAAGCTCCTGCTGCGCTTCCACGATGCCACCAAGGGCGCCATTCGCCTGGACGGTGTTGACCTGCGCGACCTTTCGCAAGACGAGATTCGCGGGCGCATTGCCTATGTGCCGCAGAAGGCGTGGCTGTTCTCGGGCACCGTGGCAAGCAATCTGCGCTTTGGCAACGAAGGCGCGACTGAGGCCGACATGCTTCATGCGCTCCAGGTTGCCCAGAGCACCTTTGTGCTCGATCAGCCGCAGGGGCTCGATACCCCGGTGGCGCAGGGCGGTACGAACTTCTCGGGTGGTCAGCGCCAGCGCCTGGCCATTGCTCGCGCGCTCATGAAGCAGGCCGATCTGTACATCTTCGATGACAGTTTTTCGGCCCTGGACTTTAAGACCGATGCCGCCCTGCGTCATGCGTTGCAAGACGAGACGCGTGACGCTGCGGTGCTCATCATCGCGCAGCGCATCTCGACGATCTTGCACGCCGACCAGATTGTCGTGCTCAAGGACGGCGAGATTGTGGGCTTGGGCACGCATAGCGAGCTTATGGAAACCTGCGAGGTGTACCGCGCCATCGCGGAATCGCAGATGAAGGGAGGTGAGTAGCATGACCGAGGAGCTCAGGAAACAAGGCGGCCTTGTCGATGTTGCCGCTGCGGACGCTGCCGATAAAACGGTCGACCAGGCTGCCGTAGCACCAGAGCTGGATGAGGCCGCCAAGGCTGCAGCCGCGCGCGAGGCTCGCCGCCAGGCGCTCTATGAGGAAAATGAGCGCGCGGAGGATGAGCGCGCCCGAGCCGAGGCGGAACGCATGCGCGATGTGGACGATGAAGACGAGGACGAGACGCCTCGAGATACCTGGGCAACGGTGCGTCGCCTGTGGAGCGAGGCTGCCGGCGACCATTGGCGCTTCTATATCGTGTTCGCGAGCATTGTGTTCTATGCCATCTTTAACACCGCTGCGCCGGCATATAGCGCCCGTGTGATCGATGAGCTGTGGGGCCACATTCAGGTGGCGTTTGCCAACGATACCACCTTCAGCATCACCTGGGAGAACTGCGGCAGGACCATCTTCATCTACTTTATGATTTGGACGGCCGCCGCCTCGTTCTACGCGCTCCAGAGCTTTTTGATGTCGAGCGTTGCCGAACGCCTCAACCTGTGCCTACGCAACCGCATCGCACAAAAGCTCAACCGTCTGCCGCTTGCCTTCTTTGACGCGCATCGTCCCGGTGAGGTCGTCAGCCGTGCGACCAACGACTTGGACAAGATGTCCGAGAGCATGCAGCGCGGCTTGCTGCAGCTTCTGGTGTCGATCGGTACCGTGGTGGGCGCCGTGAGCGTGATGTTCGTGTTCAGTGTGCCGCTCACGCTCGTCTTTTTGTTCTTTACGGCGCTTTCGCTGCTGGTGACGAAGGTCGTTTCGCGCCGCACGCACGATGTGACGGGCGAACGCCAGGAGTGGGTGTCCAAGATTACGAGCGCGGTCGAGGAAGGCTATTCGGGCCGTTTGGTGATTCGCGCATTCAACCGCGAGCACCAGAGCTCTGCCGAGGTGCACGAGGCCTCGGGCGAGCTGGCGCGCGTGAGCACCAAGGCCGACTTTATGATCAATGCCGTCGGCCCCGCGGTGCGCTTTATCGGCCGTTTGGCACAGATCGTGATTGCGATTGTGGGCTGCAGTATGCTGGTTGCCGGCCACATGACCGTCGGCGTGTTCCAGGCGTTCTTCCAGTTTATCTACGAGGCATCCGAGCCCATGACGCAGTTGTCGTTTACCTTCAACTCGCTGCAGAGCGCGCTGGCGAGTGCGGAGCGCGTGTTCGACCTGCTCGATGAGCCCGAGATGGAGGCCGATCCGCTGCCGGACGAGGCCGCCAAGCTGCCGGGCCGCGTGGAGGGCCGCGTCTCCTTTGAGCACGTGCGCTTTGGCTATGCGCCCGATAAGCCGCTCATGCGCGACGTGTCGTTTACTGCCGAGCCGGGCCAGAAGATTGCCGTGGTGGGAACCACGGGCGCAGGCAAGACGACGCTCATCAACCTGCTCATGCGCTTCTACGAGATTGACGGCGGGCGTATTACGCTCGACGGCGTGGATACGAGCCGCATGGATCGCGGCGAGCTACGTCAGCAGTTTGGCATGGTGCTGCAAGACGCCTGGCTGTTCGACGGCACGATTGCCGAAAACATCGCCTACGGCTGCCCCGAGGCAACGCGCGAGGAGATCGTGGCCGCCGCTCGTGCCGCGCAGGTCGACTTTTTCGTGCGCACTATGCCGCAGGGCTACGACACGCGCGTGGCCAACGATGCCGAGAGCATCAGCCAGGGCCAGCGTCAGCTGCTGACCATCGCACGCGTGCTGCTCAATAACCCGGCGATTCTCATCCTGGACGAGGCGACCTCAAGCGTGGATACGCGTACCGAGCTTGCCATCGGTCGTGCCATGGACGCGCTCATGCGCGGGCGCACGAGCTTTGTGATCGCGCACCGCCTGTCGACGATCGTGGACGCCGACCTGATCTTGGTCATGGATCACGGCAACATTATCGAGCAGGGCACGCATAAGGAGCTGCTGGCTGCCGAGGGTGCCTACGCCGACCTCTATCTGAGTCAGTTCGCATAATGTGACAAAGGGACAGTCCCGCATGTCACATCAAAAAGAAAGGCGCGCCGGGGATGAATTCCCTGGCGCGCCTTTGCGTTGATGCCGATGTCGTTTTGTGCCGCTTGCGTTCCTAGCGTTCGTCCACGAGCTTGGCGACGAGGGCCTTGAGCTCGGCCACCTCTCGCTCGAGTTCCTTGACGCGGCGGGCATTCTCGGTGATGCCCTGGCGGTTGAGGGCGGACTGCTCGGCGGCGTCATCGGGCATGTACTCGCGATGCTGCTTGGCGTCGAAACTCTCCTCGAACACACGGCAGCCGTTGCGCTTGATGATACGTCCCGGCACGCCCACGACGGTGCAGTTGTCGGGGACGTCCTTAACGACGACCGAGTTGCCGCCGATCTTGACGTTGTTGCCGATGCGGATGTTGCCGAGCACCTTGGCGCCCGTGCCCACCGTGACGTTGTTGCCCAGGGTGGGGTGGCGCTTGCCGGTCTCGTTGCCGGTGCCGCCGAGCGTGACGCCCTGGTAGAGCACACAGTTGTCGCCCACAATGGTGGTCTCGCCGATGACGACGCCCATGGCGTGGTCGATAAAGAAGTGCTTGCCAATCTGCGCGGCAGGGTGAATCTCGACGCCGGTGATGTGGCGGGTGATTTGCGAGAGCACGCGGGCGAGCGAGCGATGACCGTGCTCCCACAGCCAGTGCTCGGGCACGTGGTTCCACTTGGCGTGCAGGCCAGGATAGGAAAGAAAGATGACCAGACCGTTTTGCGCGGCGGGGTCCTGCGCCTGGACGGTCTTGATGTCCTCGCGAATGGTATTGATAAAGCTCACCGGCCGCCCTCCCTTAGCGCCATGGCAATGCGATTCAATAAAGTATAGCGATTCGCTAGGGATTAAAAAGGACAATCTTGGCGGCTTTGCGCTACAAGTGTCAGTTATGCAAACTTGCTGGTAATGGAGTCATGCTTTTGTGGGGTTGCGCACGAGGGGGCACCGCAACCGTATACTGGTCAACTTGGACGTATCCGCGCCCACAACTGAGAGGTTTTACTTCATGGGTTTCATCAATTTTATTGCCGAGCTGCTTAAGGACCCGCGCACCGCGATCGCCAGCTGGATCGCCGCCGGCCCGCTTATGGCCTACGGCTGCGTGTTCCTGATCATCTTTATCGAGACGGGCGTGGTGTTCTTCCCGTTCCTTCCCGGTGATTCGCTGCTGTTCGCCTCGGGTTTCTTTGCCCACAACGGCGGCTTTAACATCGTGGCGCTTCTGGCCACCGCATGGGCCGCTGCCATTTTGGGCGATCAGTGCAACTTTATGATCGGTCACTTCTTTGGCCGCAAGATCATCGCTTCGGGCAAGGTCAAGGCCATGACGCCCGAGCGCATCAAAAAGTCCGAGGACTTCTTGGACAAGTGGGGTCACCTGGCCATCTTCCTGGGTCGCTTCTTCCCGTTTATCCGCACCTTTGTGCCCTTTATCGCTGGCATGGGCGGCATGCACTGGCGCAACTTTGTCGTCTTTAACGTGCTGGGCGGCATTACCTGGTCGACGGTCTTTACGCTGCTGGGCTACTTCTTTGGCGGCATTCCCTTTGTGCAGGAGCACTTTGAGCTGCTGATTATCGGCATCGTTGCCGTGTCGATCATCCCGACCGTGGTCGGTCTGGTTAAGGCCAAGCTGGGTAAATAGAACGCCTAGCTGGAGCCAGCGCGCAGACCGTACAGTTGAGGCCCGTCACCGCTTACGGTGGCGGGCCTTTTTGCTTCGGTCAAATGAAAATACTTTACTTAGTTAAAGAAAAGCGTTTTATCAGACGCGTGCGGGGAGTACAATCTCGTGCATGCGAATCGACGTGCCATCGGCTTTGATGCTGCTCGCGTGTCCCGTCCGGCTCTACGCTCCGGGCGTGCGACGTTGCGACGCGGTCGGCCTCGGTCCTTGCGTGCGGGTTCGCGAGTATGCAACTGTGTATGTAAGGAGCGACATATGACTGTCGAGAAGAAGGATATCGATTGGGGTAGCCTCGGCTTTGGCTACATGAAGACCGATTACAGCTACGAGGCTCATTGGAAGGATGGCGAGTGGGACGAGGGCGGCCTGACCACCGACCACACCCTGCATGTCTCCGAGTGCGGCGGTATCTTCCATTACTGCCAGGAGGTCTTTGAGGGCCTGAAGGCCTACACCGCCGAGGACGGCAGCATCGTCTGCTTCCGTCCCGACATGAACGCTGAGCGTATGTATAACTCTGCCCAGCGCCTCGAGATGCCCCCGTTTCCCAAGGACAAGTTCGTTGAGGCCGTCAAGCAGGTCGTTTCTGCCAACGCCGCCTGGGTTCCGCCCTTCGGTTCCGGCGCGACCCTGTACGTGCGTCCGTTTATGATCGGCTCCGGTGACGTGATCGGCGTGGCTCCCGCTCCTGAGTACACGTTCCGCATTCTCGTGACCCCGGTCGGTCCGTACTTTAAGGGTGGCCTCAAGCCCGTCAAGCTGCGCGTTTCCGAGTATGACCGTGCAGCACCGCATGGCACCGGCAACATCAAGGCCGGCCTGAACTACGCCATGTCCCTCAAGCCCACGATGGAGGCTCACCGCGAGGGCTATGCCGAGAACCTGTATCTCGATTCCGAGTCCCGCACCTATGTCGAGGAGACCGGCGGCGCCAACGTCCTGTTCGTGAAGGAGGACGGCACGCTCGTCGTTCCGCAGTCGCACACCGACTCCATCCTGCCCTCTATCACCCGTCGTTCGCTTGTTCAGGTTGCTCAGGACCTGGGCATGACCGTTGACCAGCGTCCCGTCGAGTGGGCCGAGGTCAAGGCCGGCACCTTTGTGGAGTGCGGCCTGTGCGGCACCGCTGCCGTCATCTCTCCGGTTGGCGAAATCGACAACAAGGTTTACGGCGCCGACGAGACCGTGACCTTCCCGGCTGGATATACCGAGATCGGCCCTGTGATGAAGAAGCTCCGCGAGACCCTGACTGGCATCCAGTCCGGTGCTGTCGAGGACAAGCACAACTGGGTTTACACCGTCGCGTAATTTGTCTTACGGATATGTCCGGCCCGAGGGCGACCTTCCTTTCCGGCGCGTCCTCGGACATGAAAGAGCCTCCGCTGCGCACTTCGTGCGGCGGAGGCTCTTTCGTCCTGCGGAGTGCGCCGGAAAGGAAGGTCGCCCTCGGGCCTGCGTCACCCTGGCGCTGTCGTACGGGCAATATAGATTTGAATTAAAGATGGTGCGCGGCCTTTTAGGCCGCGCTTGTGTTTTGCTTCGCGCCATGTGGGGGCGGTGGCGACGTGCATTTTTGCGAGTATTCTGCAATCGAAGGCCCCTGCATACCGACCTCGGGCAAAAAATCGGGAGTTCTCGATGTTTTCTACGGATGATGGGCGGGGTTATGGGCTGGCAGCGTTTGATTTGCAGGGATATTCGCGGTCTTTGGCACTTATCGTGGCGCCCGAAGCTCTTGGTTATGTTGAATACTCCTAAAAATGCACGGCGCTTAGAGGGGGACCTTTGCGAAAAAGGAAACCGCCCCGTCGAAGTATGCACTCGACGGGGCGGTTTATACATTTGGCCGATTAAGGATGCGCTGTCAAACTACTAGAACTTGACGGTCGGGGCCTGGCGGGCTGCTTCGGCGGCCTCGAAGCCCTGGCGCTCCTTAAACTGAAAGATGCCGGCAAAGATGACAGCCGGGAACGTCTGAATGGCGTTGTTGTAGCTGAGCACGCAATCGTTGTAGCTCTGGCGTGCGTAGCTAATCTTGTTCTCGGTATCCTCGAGCGATGCCTGCAGCTGCGTAAAGTTGGTGTTTGCCTTAAGATCGGGGTAGGCTTCGGCTACGGCGAAGAGCTGACGCAGCGCACCGGTCAGCACGTTGTCGGCTTCCATCTTGGCCTCGGGCGTGGTGGCCTTGACGGCGGTGTTACGCGCGCTGATCACGGCGGAGAGCGTCTCCTGCTCGTGCTTGGCGTAGCCCTTGACGGTCTCGACCAGGTTGGGGATCAGGTCGTTGCGGCGCTGCAGCTGCGTATCGATGTTCTGCCAGGCGTTATCAATGCGGTTACGCTTGGTGACCATGTTGTTGTAGATGCCGGCGATGGCGCAGACAATCACAATGACAACAACGATGCCGATGATGACGGTAATCATGATGTCTCCGTTTCGAATGGCCGCGGCGGCATGCGCCAGCTGCCGTTGGTATAACGCTACTAGTATACCCGCAACGTTTTGCCGTGCCGAACTTTCCGGCAAGCGTTATGTTTTCGGCGGGGTCGGCACCGGGGCAAAGCGCGCGAGGTACAGGTGTAAGATATGCGACAGATTGACGAGTGTTGTCTTTGCCCTGAGGATGGCGATACGGATGGACCTTCGCATCAAGAAAACCTATCGTGCCCTGTTCGATGCCTTTACCGAGCTTTTGGAAGAGTATCGGTTTGAGGATTTGACGGTTGCTATGCTTTGCGACCGGGCCATGATTCGCCGCACGACGTTCTATAAGCACTTTCGCGATAAAAACGATTACTTCGCCTTTTATATCGATGAGCTCATGTCGGGCTTGCCGCAAAAACAGCCCGATGAGGCCGGCGCGGTGTCTGCCGAGGACGTGCGCGCGCTTCGGCACGCGATTTTGGACGATGCCATGGATTTGATTCTGGCGCACGAGCGGCTCATGGATAACATTTTGGCAAGCAGCATGTCGGGCATGTTGACCAACGTTATTTGCGACCGCATTGCCCACTCCATCCGCGAGCGTGTGATGAACGTGCTTGCCGAGGATGCCCTGGCCCCCGTGTCACTCGAGACGACGTCTGAGTTTGTCGCCGGCGGTATTATTCGACTTTTCACGATATGGTGGGAGTCGGGTCACGATCTTGAGCGTCGACCTGAGATGGCCGACGTGGTCGATGCGCTGTTTGAGCGGACCATGACACCGGTGAATCACTAAAGTGGCGGAGAGAGGGGGATTCGAACCCCCGGAACGCTCTCGCGCTCAACGGTTTTCAAGACCGCCGCATTCAACCGCTCTGCCATCTCTCCGTGAGTCGTAATGATAGCATCGTTTTGAATTTGCAACAGGGAAGGCGAACGATGACGATCACCGAAATCGACGAGAAGTTCATGCGCGAGGCGCTGGCCGAGGCGCGCGCCGCCGCGGCGGTGGGCGAGGTGCCCATCGGAGCCGTAGTGGTGCGCGACGGCGAGATTGTCGCGAGGGCGCATAATCGACGCGAGCTCGATCAGGATCCTTCGGCGCACGCAGAATTTGCGGCCCTGTGCGCTGCCGCTCGGTCGCTCGGTCGCTGGCGCCTTTCCGATTGCACGGTCTACGTGACGCTCGAGCCATGCTGCATGTGTGCGGGGCTTATGGTTAACGCGCGCGTGGGGCGCTGCGTGTATGGCGCGCGTGACGCCAAGGCGGGCGCGCTGGGATCCCTGTATGACCTCAATGCCGACTCGCGCCTGAATCATCGCTTTAACGTGACGGCTGGGGTCCTGGCGGATGAATGCCGCGAGCTGCTGAGTAGCTATTTTGGCGGTCTGCGCGGAGCGGGCGGCGCTGGTTGCGGTTGTGGGGCCGATCTTGACGCGCACACCGCTCACGCCGCAGCGCTTGCAGGTGCCGGTGAAGATGCTGGCACGGCGTTTGACTTTGGTCCTGCGTGCCGCCGGCCCCGCCGTGTGCTGTTGGCGATCGACTCCTTTAAGGGCAGCGTGTCGAGTGCCCAGGCGGAGGCGGCGGTTGCCGAGGGCATGCGCCGTGTGTGGTCCGATGCCCAGGTGGCCGCATTGCCGCTGGCGGATGGCGGCGAGGGAACGCTCGATGCCGTTGCCGCGTGCGGCGGTGAGATTGTGACCTGCGAGGTGGCAGGTCCCTTGCGCAAGCGCGCGTCTGCCCGGATGCTGGTTGATGTCGAGTGCGAGTCGGCTGTAATTGAGATGGCCGAGGCGGCCGGCATTGGGTATTCGCCTTGTACGGAGTCGGCGGCGTTGACGGCCACAACCTATGGCGTGGGCGAGCTCATGCTTCGCGCGGTTCGCATGGGCGCAAAGACACTCTATATTGGTCTGGGCGGCAGCGCCACCAACGACGGTGGCGCCGGCATGCTGCAGGCGCTGGGCGCGCGTGTGGTCGATGATCAGGGATGCGATGTCGCCCCCGGTCTTGCCGGCCTTGAGCAGGTGGCGAGTGTTGATTTGGCGCCAGCGCTGCAGGCTTTGGATGACGCTCGTATCGCCGTACTTTCGGATGTCGAGAATCCGCTCGTAGGGCGTCGCGGCGCGCTTGCGGTGTTCGGCGGACAGAAGGGTCTGCCGGCGGATGATGCCGAGGTGCTGCGCAGATACGACGGCTGGATGGTCGGCTACGGCCGCCTGCTCGATGCGGCAATTACCGGAGCTCGAGCCCAGGGGTTGTTGCGCACACCCGAGGGCGCACGGACATTTGGCTCGGTGCTCGGCGTGCCCGGAGCGGGCGCTGCCGGTGGCTTGGGCGCGGCGTTACTGGCGCTCGGCGCGGAGCTGCGTTCGGGCGTGGAGACGGTGCTCGATCTCGTGGGGTTTGACGAGCATGTGCGCGATGTCGACCTGGTCATAACGGGTGAGGGCAATATGGATGAGCAGTCCGCCGCCGGTAAGGCGCCGGTGGGTGTGGCTCGCCGCGCCAAGCGATATGGCAAGCCGGTGATCGCTGTCGTGGGCGGTCGCGCTGACAACCTCGATACGGTGTATGGGCAGGGCGTCGACTTGGTGCTTCCGATCTGCCGCAAGCCCATGGACCTGGAGCAGGCACTCGATCCACAAGAAGCCACAACCAACCTCATCTGCGCCGGTGAAGCAGCCGCCCAATCCTACGACCTCGCCCGCCTCTAAAACTCATCTCCTCGATAAGTTGCGGTGGAATACGGAGTGTTTTTGCCTTTAAGGGGCCAATTCAGTCCGTATTCCACCGCAACTTCGAGAATGGCCATTCGAGGTTGGCCGCCTTGGGTCTCGAGCCGGACCGTCTGCCATGAAATGTGGCAATCTACTACGTTTAACGGAACACCCTCGACCATCCCGGATTTTGTGAAATTAAAACCGCAGGTAGAAAGCTTGCCGATTTTCGAAAAAGCCGGCTATGGTCGACCCCTGTGACCAAAACGTAGTAGATAGGTCCTTTTCGTGGCGCAGCGTCAGACCAGTCTTTTTGGGGCGGGGTTATTTTGACTACATGCCGATCTGATTGCCCAAGTAGTCAAAATAGCCCCATTACAGTTTGAGCCGTCCGAAAGGGCGGCTCTTTTCCGTTGCACGGTTATACGATTGAGCCGTACCGG
>CAJLUE010000061.1 GCA_905209765.1 uncultured Collinsella sp.
GCTGCGGAAACGCGGGGTCCGTTCAGGCTGTTGCGTTGAGATTGAAAATCAACCACCGTTGGTCAAGCTACAAGGCATACCAGCTGGGCTACGATCCTTTTGATATTTGTGATGCAGCCCCTATGCTCGATATTGTCGGAGGCTCCCGTTGCTATTGCGACCATCTCAAGGAAGTTGCCGCGCACATCTGGTCAGTGGAGATTCTTCCGCGCCGGCGGATTCCCGATGAGGATGCCCTGGCCGTCGCGCGCGAAGCCCTGCCGAGCATAGACCCTGCGCTGCTCAAGGCTCTGCCACGCCCCGAACGCGATGCCTGTCTTCTGAGGCTCAGGCGGGCGCATCTCACGGTCAAGCAAATTGCCCGTATCACCGGTATCGGCGCTACAAGCGTGACCAAGGCCACCATAGGCTGGAATGAGGCAGCGTGAGGCAGGGGCGAATCGCTGCCGGCACGCGTCATGTCTGTCCCTAATGCGTGAAAGCACTCATGTAAGTCTGTCCCCAATGAGTGTAAAAAGGCGCCCTCCACATGAGAGGACGCCTTTGGTAAGTTCTATGTGAACGCGAGGTCTTTGACCCGGAGAGTCCGAGGTACTTGTTGGTAAGACCTTATTTAGGAGCGCGCGACCTTGCCGGACTTGAGGCAGGTGGAGCAAACGTTCATCTTGCGACGGTGACCATCGACGACGACGTAGACGCGCTGGATGTTGGGGCGGAACTTACGGTTGGTGACGCGGTGAGAGTGGCTGATGGAGCGACCGGCAACGGGGTGCTTACCGCAAACTTCGCAAACTTTGGACATAACTGACCCTCCTTGGGCGACAAACGAACATGTCGCGTTAACAAACAAGCCTGAACTATAGCACAGAAGCATGTCTCTGTGCGCAATCTACACAGAGATATTTCTCTTTTGGCGATAGTGCCCACGCCACGGCCCTGGACGTAGATCCGATTTGCGTGCAGCAGAGGGGATTATGCCAGCTCGCAACAAGGTTTTCAAGCGCGTCCCACAAATATATATAGGTTTATGGAGCTATTGGCTCCGTTTACGGATTGACTGGTATTTATGCTCGCAATTGAGCCCGAGGTTGGCTACACTATGCCTTGACCATTAAAGGGGTACGAGATACCCACATGGAATTACATAGCTGTCAATGAGCAGTACTTCCTGTGGGTGTCTGGTTCCGCTTTGAGCGGTCGGGCATCTATTTTTTTGACTGTGTCAGCAGTCAAGACATGTGAGGAAGGAGATCGATGGGCACGACTTCCCCCAAGGCGGTCATCATGGACGAGACCGCCGTCAACCGAGCGATGACCCGCATCGCGCACGAGATCCTCGAGCGCAACGAGGGCTGTGAAGACCTCGCTCTGGTCGGCATCGTCACGCGCGGCGACCTTCTGGCAAAGAAGCTCGCCGAGGCGATCAAGGAGATCGAGGGTGTCGACGTTCCGCTCGGCAGCCTGGACATCAGCTTCTATCGCGATGACTACGCGACCAATTTCGCTCCCGCGATCCACGCTACCAACATTCCCTTCAGCGTCGACGGCAAGCGCGTCGTGCTGGTGGACGACATCCTGTACACGGGTCGTACCATCCGTGCCGCTCTGGACGCCGTTATGGACCTGGGCCGTCCGAGTCGAGTCGAGCTGGCAGTTCTCGTTGACCGCGGTCACCGCGAGCTCCCCATCTCGCCGGACTTTGTCGGCAAGAACGTTCCCTCGTCGCACGAGGAGAACGTGCACCTATATATGAAGGAAGTCGACGGCCGTACCGCCGTCGAGATCAACGACGTCGCGCCGGGTTCCCACGTGGGCTCCGCGCCGCTGGGAGGTGAGTAGTACCGTGGCGTTCAATCATAAGCACCTGATCGACATTACCGAGTACTCCGAAGAGGACATCAAGCTCATCCTCGAGACCGCCAAGGCGTTCTCCGAGGTCAACGAGCGTGCCATCAAGAAGGTCCCCACGCTCAAGGGCAAGACCATCGTCAACATGTTCAACGAGCCCTCGACGCGTACCCGCAGCTCCTTCGAGCTCGCCGAGAAGCGCCTTTCGGCCGACAGCCTCAATTTCGGCGGCTCCTCGACCTCCACGGTCAAGGGCGAGAGCCTCGTCGATACCGTCGAGACCCTCAACGCTTACAAGATCGACTGCATCGTCGTGCGCGACAAGCATGCCGGTGCTCCCTACATCGTCACGCAGAATTCGCCCGCGAGTGTTATCTGCGCCGGTGACGGTAAGCACAATCACCCCACGCAGGCTCTGCTCGACCTGTACACCATCTGGGAGCACAAGGGTGACTTCCACGGTCTGAAGGTCGCCGTCGTCGGCGACATCTCCCACTCCCGCGTTTGCGGCTCGCTGATCCCCGCCCTTAAGATCATGGGCTGCGAGACCTACGCCGTCGCCCCCGGCACGCTGCTGCCGCCGGCGCCCGAGGTTCTGGGCTGCGACCACGTGACGAGCGACCTCGATTCCGTCCTGCCCGAGCTTGACGTCGTCTACATGCTGCGTGTACAGCAGGAGCGCCTCGAGGGTGCCCCGTTCCCGACTATTCGCGAGTACCACAAGCTCTTCGGCCTGACCAAGGACCGTGAGAAGCTCATGAAGCCCGACGCGATCATTTGCCACCCGGGCCCCATCAACCGCGGCGTCGAGTTCGACTCCTATATGGCCGACCACCCGCAACGCTCCGTCATCCTGGAGCAGGTCTACGCCGGTATCTGCGTGCGTATGGCTATCCTGTATCTGCTGCTTGGAGGTGCCGATAATGGCCTTGCTTCTTAAGAATGCCCACGTCGTCGACCCGTCCGTCGAGCTTGACGGTGTCGTTGACGTCCTGATCGACGGCGACAAGATCGCCGAGGTCGGCGAGAACCTCGCCGCCGAGGGAGCCGAGGTCCGCGACCTTTCCGGTAAGTACCTCGTCCCTGGCCTGGTGGACATGCACGTCCACCTGCGCGAGCCCGGTTACGAGGTCAAAGAGGACATCGAGAGCGGCACCCGCGCAGCTGCCAAGGGCGGCTTCACCGGCGTGTGCGCCATGCCCAACACCGACCCCGTTACCGATAACGGTACCGTCGTTGAGTTCGTCAAGTCCCGCGCTGCCGAGGTCGGCCACTGCCGCGTCTATCCTTCTGGCGCCATGACCCGCGGTCTTAAGGGCGAGGCTATGTCCGAGATGGGCGATATGGTCGCCCACGGCGCCGTCGCCTTCACCGACGACGGTCGCGGCGTGCAGGGTGCAGGCATGCTCCGTCGCTGCATGGACTACGGCAAGATGTTCGGCAAGGTCTTTATGAGCCATTGCCAGGACGAGGACCTGGTCGGTCACGGCCAGATCAACGAGGGCAAGGTCTCTACTCGTCTGGCCCTCGAGGGCTGGCCGGCGGCAGGCGAGGAGCTGCAGATCGCTCGCGATATCGAGATCGCCAAGCTGACCGGTGCCAAGCTGCACATCCAGCACATCTCCACCGCGCATGGCCTGGAGCTCGTGCGTGCCGGTAAGGCAGCTGGCGTGCAGGTCACCTGCGAGGCCACCCCGCACCACATGTTCCTGACCGAGAACGACCTGGACGAGACCTACAACACCTCGCTCAAGGTCAATCCGCCGCTGCGTACCGATGAAGATGCCGAGGCTATCCGTCAGGGCGTCATCGACGGCACCGTCGACGTCATCGTCACCGACCACGCTCCCCACACCCCGTGGGAGAAGGCCCGCGAGTTCGAGCTTGCGCCCTTCGGCATGATCGGCCTCGAGACCTCGCTGGCGCTCGTGCTTACCGAGCTGGTCAACACGGGCAAGATGAGCATGGGCCGCATGGTCGAGCTCATGGCCATCAAGCCGCGCGAGATTCTGGGTCTGGACCAGGTTCAGGTCAAGGCGGGCTCCGTTGCCGACCTGACCGTCTTCGACCCCGCTGCAACCTGGACGGTTGGCGAGGACGGCTACGAGTCGCGCGCCGAGAACTCCGGTTTTGCCGGCCGTACGCTCACCGGTCGTGCCACCGATGTGTTTGTCGGCGGTAAGCAGACACTTGCCGACGGCTGCATCTGCTAGCATAGCCTTATCGCTTTTGTGCGCGGCGCCCTTGCGGTGCCGCGCTTTCTGTTCGCCTGAACCATGCAACCGCATGGGGGATTGGAGCGTCTATGCCCACACCTTCCACTGCACGCATGCACGACTTTGAGGTCGTCTCGAACCAGGAGATCGCCGACGGCATCTTCTCGCTCGTTATCTCGGCCCCCAAGCTTGCAAGTGCGCTCAAGCCCGGTCAGTTCGTGAATATCGCCGTGCCGGGCGATGCTTCCTCGCTGCTTCGCGTGCCCCTGAGCTTCTATCGCGCCGACGCCGAGGCCGGCACCGTCGAGCTGTGGTACGCCGTCGTGGGCGATGATACCCGCCGTCTGTCGCAGATGGGCCCTGGCTCCACCTCCAACTTGCTGGGCCCTGGCGGCCGCGGCTGGTTCGTGCCCGAGGGCACCAGGAAGGCGCTGCTCGTCGCCGGCGGCATCGGCGTTCCGCCCGTACTCTGCCTGGCTGGCATGCTTGCCGAGCAGGGCGTGGACGTTGACGTATGCCTGGGCTTTGGCGCCGCGTCCAAGGTCGTGGGCGTCGACGAGTTCCGCGCGCTGGGAGCCACGGTCAACGTGTGCACCGACGACGGCTCGTTGGGCACGCACGGTTTTTGCACCGATCCTGCCGCCGAGCTGCTCGGCGAGGGCGGTTACGACTACGTCGCCAGCTGTGGTCCCGCCGTTATGATGAAGAAGGTCGCCGCCGCTGCCGCCGAGGCCGGCGCGTACTGCGAGGTGTCGCTCGAGCGCATGATGAGCTGCGGCTTTGGTGCCTGCAACACCTGCAATGTCGAGACGGTCGACGGTATGAAGGGCGCCTGCATGTGCGGCCCCGTGTTTGATGCTTCCAAGGTGGTGGTCTTCTAGTGGGTACCGTGAACATGGCCGTCGATTTCGGCGGCGTCAAGATGCAGAACCCCATCAACACCGCAGCCGGTACCTTTGGCTACGGTTGGCAGTTCCAGAACTTCTTCGATGTCTCCCAGCTGGGTGCCATCACCACCAAGGGCTGCGCTGCCGAGCCCTGGCCCGGCAATCCCGCACCCCGCATGGCCGAGATCCCCGGCGGCATGATCAATTCCGTGGGCCTGCAGAACCCCGGTGTGGCCGCTTTCGCCCGCGAGTCCGGTCCGTGGCTCGAGCAGCTCTCCAAGGACGGTTGCCAGGTCATTTGCCAGGTTGCCGGTCATTCCGTGGACGAGTTTGTCCGTGCGCTCGAGATGTATGTCGAGCTGTGCCCCTGGGCTGCCGGCTATGAGATCAATGTGAGCTGCCCCAACATTGCCGCCGGCGGTGCCGCCATGGGCTCCACGCCCGAGGGCGCCTCTGGCGTCATGGCTGCCTGCCGCAAGGTGACCGACAAGCCGCTGTTTGTGAAGATGGCCCCGGTCAACGTCGCCGAGATCGCCAAGGCCCTCGAGGCCGCCGGCGCCGACGGCCTTTCGGTCATCAACTCCATCCAGGGTATGGCCATCGACGTTCACACCCGCAAGTCGCGTGTGGCCAAGCCCAAGGGCGGTCTTTCGGGCCCGCTGTGCCACCACATTGCCGTGCGTATGGTCTGGGAAGTCGCTCAGGCTGTCGATATCCCCATCAACGGCGTCGGCGGCGTCATGACCGGTGAGGACGCCGCCGAGTTTATCCTGGCTGGCGCCACCTGCGTATCGGTCGGTATGGCCAACTTCGTCGATCCGTGTGCTTCGCTCAAGATCGCGCGCGAGCTCGAGGCCTGGGCCGAGTCCCAGGGCGTGAAGGACATTAACGAGCTGGTAGGTGCTTTCGAATGCTAGAGACCGATGCCCGCGACCGCGTTATCGTCGCCCTCGACTGCGACCGTGGGCGTGCGCTTGAGCTCGCCCATGAACTTTCGGGCCATGCCGCTTGGCTTAAAGTGGGCATGACGCTCTATTACGCCGAGGGTCCCGAGATTGTCAAGACGTTCAAGGAGCTGGGCTTTAAGGTCTTCCTTGACCTTAAGTTCCATGACATTCCGCATCAGGTGCGCGGTGCCGCTCGCTCGGCCTCGCTTGCCGGTGCCGACCTGCTTTCGGTTCACGGCTTGGGTTCGGGTGCTATGCTCGCCGCCTGCCGTGAGGGTGCCGAGGAGGCACGCGAGGATCGAGCCAAGCTCGTCGCCATCACCGTGCTTACGAGCATGAATCAGGATGCGTTGAGCGAGATCGGCGTCGAGTCGCCCGTTGCCGAGGAGGCCGCCCGTTTGGCAAAACTCGCCCAGGCCAACGGTATCGACGGCATCGTGTGCTCGCCGATGGAGGCTCATGACATGCGTGAGCTGCTTGGCCCCGATGCGCTGATTGTGACCCCGGGCGTGCGTCCGGTTGGTGCTGCGCTGGGCGATCAGTCCCGCGTGGCCACGCCTTCCCAGGCTATCGAGCGCGGCGCGAGCCATATCGTGGTGGGCCGCCCCATTACCGGCGCCGACGATCCGGTTGCCGCGTTTGACGCCATCGTTGCCGAGCTGGTCGAAAACGTCGCGTAAAAGATTCCCTTAAGTCACCACTTTTTGGGTTCAATAGCACAAATTAGCCCCTGTGCCTGCGTAAACTTTCCCATCCTTTGTGTGGAATCGCAGGTCGGGGGCTCATCTTTTAGCGCGATATATTGCACTTTTTGCGGGTATCGTCTAACCTATGGAGCTGCGATTGGGCATTTTGTACGTTTTACGTGCTAAAATGCCAAATATTGAATCAGATATAAGCCAACTATTTGGAGGTACGAATGGCACTCCCTCAGCTTACCGATGAGCAGCGTAAGCAGGCTCTTGAGAAGGCTGCCGCCGCACGTCACGCTCGCGCAGAGCTCCGTGAGCAGATCAAGAAGGGCGAGAAGTCCCTCGAGTCCGTGCTCAACTCCGATGACCCCATTGCTTCTCGCATGAAGGTTTCCACCCTCATCGAGTCTCTCCCCGGTTATGGCAAGGCTAAGGCCGCCAAGATCATGGAGGAGCTCGGCATCTCCGCTACCCGTCGCGTCCAGGGCCTTGGCGTCCGTCAGCGCGAGCAGCTCCTCGAGCAGCTGACCAAATAAGTGAGCGCTCAGGATTCAAAGCTCTTTGTGATTTCTGGACCGTCAGGCGCGGGCAAGGGCACGCTCGTCACTCGTGTGCGCGAGCGTCGCTCTAACCTGGGCCTGACGGTTTCGGCTACCACGCGAGCCCCACGCAAAGGTGAGGTCGACGGCGTCAATTACTTTTTCCTGACGCGCGAGGAGTTCGACCGCCGCGTGGCAAACGGTGAGTTTGTTGAGTGGGCCGAGGTCCACGGTAACTGCTACGGCACGTTGGTGAGCGAGGTCCAGTCCAAGCTCGCCTCTGGTTCGTCTCTCATTTTGGAGATTGATGTCCAGGGTGCCCTGCAGGTCAAGGAGCGTTTTCCCGAGGCCGTGCTGATCTTTATCAAGCCACCCTCGCTCGAGGTGCTCCGCGAGCGTCTGGTCGGTCGCGGTACCGAGACGCCCGAGACGATTGAACTGCGTATGGCAAACGCCGCCCATGAGCTTGCCCTTGCCGACCGCTACGACGACGTCGTGGTGAATGACGATCTCGACCGCGCGACCGATGAGCTCGTTCGCGTTCTCGATATGCATGAAAGGATCTGAGGTCCGTGTCCGTTGTAAAGCCTTGCATTGACGATCTTCTGGAGAAGACCGATCACAACCGCTTCCTGCTCGCTTCGCTTGCCTCCAAGCGTGCCTGCGACATCAATAGCATGCTGCGCGGCCAGCATAACCGCGTGCTTGCCGTTCAGGATGTTGACGACATCACCATCGCGCTCTCCGGCGCCGATACCATCTCGATGGCTATGGACGAGATCGTCGACGGCGATATCTCCTACGACGAGGCCCGTTACGAGAAGGCGCTCGGCCATAAGGTTGCTGAAGCCTAAATGGCAGCTCGCGTCTGCCTGGTCCACTATCACGAGGTTGGACTGAAGGGCAAGAACCGCGCACATTTTGAGCATATCCTCATGGATAACATTAAGGCGGCTTTGGCCGCCTTTTCCGTGAACGCCGTGTCTCGAATTTCCGGTTATATCCTCGTGACCTTTAACGAGCATCAGGCCGACGAGGCGGCGCGTGTCATCCGCACCGTCCCCGGCGTTGCCCGTGTGTCCCTGGCTTACCACACCAACCGCGACCCGCAGGAGTACTGCGCCGCCGCCGTCAAGGCGCTGCGCGAGTTTGGCCCCTTCGATTCGTTTAAGGTTCACGCCAAGCGCTCCAATACCGACTATGAGCTCACCTCGATTGATATCAATCGCCAGGTGGGCGAGGTGCTGTGCGAGGCCTTCCCCGATAAAAAGGTTCAAATGCACGACCCCGATGCGATGGTGCACGTACTGGTGGTACAGGGTAGCGTTTACGTGTACGCGCGCTCCGAGCGCGGCGTGGGCGGTCTGCCGGTGGGTTCTGCCGGCAAGGTCGTGACGCTTCTGTCGTCGGGCATCGATTCTCCGGTGGCGACCTGGATGCTCGCGCGTCGCGGTGCGGTGTGCGTGCCGGTACATTTCTCCGGTCGTCCGCAGACTCCCGATACGAGCGAGTATTTGGTGCAGGACATCATCCGTGCGCTTGAGCCGGGTGTCCAGATTGGCCGCCTGTACGTGGTGCCGTTTGGCGATTGCCAGCGTGAGATTTCCGTCACCTGCCCCAGCAACCTGCGCGTGATCATGTATCGCCGCATCATGTATTCGGTTGCCGAGCGCATTGCGCATATCGAGGGCGCCAAGGCCATCGTGACCGGTGAGTCGCTCGGTCAGGTCGCCTCCCAGACGCTCGAGAACATCATGGCCGTCAACGAGGCCGTGAAGATTCCCGTGTTCCGTCCGCTCATCGGGTCCGACAAGCAGGAGATCATTGCGCGCGCTCAGGAGATCGGCACGTTCGATATATCTACTGAGGCAGCGCCCGACTGCTGCACGCTGTTTATGCCGCGTCGTCCCGAGACGCACGCCAAACTCGATGCCGTGCATGAGGCCTGGGAGCTGTTCGACCACGAGGAGATGATCGAGCGCCTGCTTAAGCAGACCGAGTACATCGACTTCTCCAGCAACACGTATAAGGCCCCTAAGACCTTAAAACGCAAACATTCGGAGCTTGCTCCGCGTGAGATTTACCAAGATCACGAGTAATTGCCTGCATAGACCGACGATGCGCCTGTATCGTCGGTCTTTTGCTATCTGGGCAAATGATGTCAAGATGTTCATTCGCTGACGCGTGACTGAATAAATGGACATGTTCGCGCAAGGTTTTGGTCGGTATTTGGTTTGACCGCGAAAACTAGTGTGGACGTGCGGAAGCTGCGACGCTCGTTTCCTGACACGATGGTGTTGGGAGGTGTTTGCTATGGCGCAGCGCGAGCAACACGAACGGGTTAAACGGATGGACCGCTGGGCGGGCAAGTTGCTCGGGCATAAAGCGGTGGTGGTGGCGATTCTGGTTGTCATTGCCGCCGCGAGCGGTTTGGCGATGGCAAGTTTTGGTGGCCACTCCAGTAGCGTGTCGTTTGAGCGTAGTGATGAGGCGAGCGTCTCGGATGTGCACGGGGCCGGGGATGCGTCTTCTGATGATGAGTCTTCGGCCAAGAGTTCCTCTGCTGCAGAGGTGTACGTCGATGTGGATGGCGCCGTTGTGAGGCCTGGCGTGTATCGGCTCAAAGATGGAGCACGGGTGTCCCAAGCGATTGATGCCGCCGGAGGGCTTACGGCCGAGGCGGACGTGACAGAGCTTAACCGTGCGTCCAAGATCACAGATGGCCAAAAGATTTATGTACCGACGGTGGGGGAGCAACAAGCGGCTGCGGCGGTCGGCGGGGCCGAAAGTAGTACTGCCACGACTCCTGGCGCGGGGTCTTCGTCGGGGCTCGTGAACATCAATACGGCGAGCGCGGCGGAACTGCAGACGCTCTCGGGCATTGGGCCTTCTATGGCTCAGTCGATTATCGATGAGCGGACAAAGAACGGTGCTTTTGCCTCAGTCGATGACCTGATGCGCGTATCGGGAATCGGTGAGAAGAAGCTCGCCAAAATCAAAGATTGTATCTGCGTATGAGCGCGTCCGAGCGCGAGCATGTGATGCCACCTCGGCCATTGATGCCGTGGACGATGGCCCTTTGTGCCGGCCTGTGTACGAGCTGTGGCTTGGTGCTTAACGTGGCAGCCGATTTGCTGCTGGGAGAGCGGTCGGCGCCCGTCGCATCGCTCTGGGCCATTCCCGTTGCTGCTGCGGCTTGCATCATATTGGCTCGGTCCTGTATGCGCCTTATGCGGTGGAGACGATGGCTGTATGCCGCGGCCCTTGGCATCGTGGCGGGGTCGGTCGTGTCCGCGGGTTGGGCGATTGGGGCGCTGCGTGCTTCGAGGGCGCTGGATAATCGGGCTGCGAGCAGTCTTGAATTTGTTGTGCGCGGTGACCCGTCCATCAATGACGGTGCGTACTCCTATACCTGCGATGCGTATGCGGGCGAAAAGCGTTTAGGTCAGGTGCGGCTGTCGTGTGATCGCGAGCTCGGCGTCGGTTCGCATGTACGTGCTATCGGTCGAATTTCGCGCCTTGAGAACGATGCGTATGGGCGCTCGCGCGTACTCCGAGGCGAGGTGCGCAAGGTTAAAGCCGTTCGGATTGTGTCGGTCGATGAGGGCTCTTCGGGGCCGCTGCTTCGATTGCGAAATGGGCTGCTTGCGTCCATCGCGCCTGCGACCGACCCGGCGCGTTCGCTCATAGCCGGTGTCGTCTGCGGTCGTTCGGCCGAGCTGCGCGCCCAGCCGGCGG
>CAJLUE010000062.1 GCA_905209765.1 uncultured Collinsella sp.
TGCGGAAACGCGGGGTCCGTTCAGGCTGTTGCGTTGAGATTGAAAATCAACCTTACTTACGGGTTTTCCTGGGACGGTGGGTTAATTGACTGATTTTGACTTCGGCAAAATCAGTCAATTAACCCACCGTCCCGATAAAACCCTCACGCGGCCAAAACTTACTCGCCCACCGTCCCGATAAAACCCTCACCTGGCGGCACCTTACTTGTAGAGGTAGGCGATCGCCGTTCCTTGGTGGACTTGGATCTTGGCAGTTTTCCTGACGACATTAGAGATGCCCGTGTCGGCTAACAGGCCTAGGGGGCTGTGGTCTAGCTCCCACTCTAGGCCGTGTTCGCTTATCTCTGTGTTGGGAGCGATGGCGATGATGGAGAAGGTTTTGTCCTCGGCGTTTTCGATGGTCCAGGTCTCGTCCTGGTGCAGAATTCTGGCCGTCACTTCGTCTTCTTCGATCCAGACGGGGGCGTCCGCATAGCTTGCCAGTAGCCCTAGCACAGACAGAGCCATGTCCGGGCGGCCGCCGGTGGCGCAGGTCGCAACCACTTCGGCACCCGGCCAGCGACGGCGGACCGAATCGAGCGCCAGAGCAAGGTCGGTGTAGTCCTTGTAGGGGTTATGACGCTCTACCTCAAAGGCTTCAGCGGCATCGACCAGAACGCGCCCCTCATCGCTAACGGTGTCGGCGTCGCCCACGTAGACGTCGCAGCTCAGGCCAGCGCCCAGCAGTGCATCGAGACCGCGGTCCACGGCGACAACGTGGTCGCACTCCCCCGCCAGCTGGCGAAGCAGATCCGCACTCGCCACCACCGGCGAGCCGCAAACCACTAATACTTTGCAAGCCACGGCACTCGCCTAGCCCTCAAACGAAAGCACGCGGGCCAAGTCCAGGCCCTCATAGCTGTCGATAAAGATATCGCAGTTATCGCAAACCTCGTCGCGCTCCATACGGCCGTGCGAGTCATAGATGCCCACGCGCTTAAAGCCTGCAGCGCCAGAGCTCTTAAGTCCAAAGACGGCGTCCTCAAACACCCACGCGCGCTCAAACTTGTGCCCGTGGCGCTCCTCCAAGCGACGCAGCGCCAACTCGTATACATCGGGGAACTGCTTGGAGCGTCCCGCCTCGCCCGTCGTGGTAACAAACTCCAAATAAGCGTCGAGCCCGGCACCAGCGAGCGCGGACTGAACCAGCTCGGCCGGCGTGGAAGTAGCTACGCACATGGCAATACCGGCCTCCTTCGCCTGCTCCAAAAATGCAAGCAGGCCCTCGCGCGGCGGCACCTTGGAGTACCCATCAATCAAAATCTCGCCCAGCTCGCGATACAGCTCCTCACCATTCGCGCCAATGCCCCACGTGTCGTGATAGGCCTGGCACTCATCCTCCAGCGAAAGATGTTCAAACTGGGCAAAATCGTCGACCGTCACATCAATGCCATGACGGCGCAATAACTCGGTCTGCGCATGGCCCCAGACGGGGGAGCTATTAACCAGTGTTCCGTCGCAATCGAAAATAAAAGCAACACTTGGAGCTGCGATATGGTTCATAAACGAGCCTTTCGATGTCAAATGGTAAACAACCTGCTAAAAACGTTTTACCAAACGTCAGCCTAACAGTTTTGAAACCCTAATTGGTAAAACTGTCAAGAGTTTTACCACGGCAATTCTGCCAGTGGTATAAACATGGCGCTTACCGATTAAACGCGCCCGCAAATCCACTTTCGTCCATAAAACTAACGCACAGGTGTTATCGTAGTTTCTGCCGAAAGTTCCACCGAGCACGCGAGGTGGAACGAATCATAGAACAATCGCCGTCCCTTCGATTCGTGCAGCCTTGGACCTTTCGCATCTAGTCACCAAGGCAACACGCTGCCGCGTCATGATGGGATCAAACGTGAGCGATACAAAGCTAAAGCCAGCAACCAAAAAGCCTGCTACCCGTAAAGCCGCCCCGCACGCACCGGAGCTCTCCAAGGACGATGTCTACCTGTTTGGCATTGGCATGTGGGAGCGCAGCTGGGAAAAGATGGGCGCTCACCCCGACACGCAGAATCGTACGCGCGGCTGGCGCTTTTGCGTTTGGGCGCCCGACGTAAAGAGCGTCCATGTCATTGGCGAATTTAACGACTGGGATGAGCAAGCCAACCCGCTGGTGCCCATGCATACGAGCGCTATTTGGGAAGGCTTTATTCCTGGCGCCGAGCAGGGTCAGCTCTATAAGTACCTTATCGAGACCAACGAGGGCGAAAAGCTCTACAAGGCCGATCCGTACGCCTTTAAGGCCGAGTGCCCTCCCGGTACCGCCAGCGTGCTGTGGACCCTCGATGGCTATAAGTGGAACGACGCCGCATGGCTCAAGCGCCGTGCGAGCCACAACCACATGTCGCAGCCCCTTAACATCTACGAGGTGCATATTGGCTCGTGGAAGCGCCACGGCGACGCGCCGCAGGGCGAGCCCGACGAGTACGGCAACTACCCCGGCCCCATGGACCCCTTCCCCGCGCAGCGCGGCGAGTTCTACACCTACGACGACCTGTCGGTGGAGCTCGTGGACTACGTGCGCGACATGGGCTATACGCACATTGAGGTCATGCCGCTTATGGAGCATCCCTTCGATGGATCCTGGGGCTACCAGACGACCGGCTATTACGCCGCCACGTCGCGCTACGGCAACCCACAGCAGCTCATGCACTTTATCGATGCATGCCACGAGGCAGGCATTGGCGTGATAATGGACTGGGTACCCGGCGGTTTTTGCGCCGATTCCCACGGCCTTGCCACCTTTAACGGCCACATGCTGTTTGAGCATGAGATTCACCCCAATTGGGGCACGCACAAGTTCGACTTCGCCCGCGGCGAGGTCCGCTCCTTCTTGGTCTCCAACGTGCTGTACTGGCTCGAGAACTTCCACGTGGACGGCATTCGCATGGACGGCGTGTCCAGCATGCTGTACCTCAACTTTGGCATTGACGATCCCGGCCAAAAGAAGTTCAACAAGTACGGCACCGAGGAGGACCTGGACGCCAGCGCGTTTATCCGCCAGGTCAACTGCGCCGTGGAGGCTCACTTCCCCGACGTGATGATGATGGCCGAGGAGTCCACCGCGTGGCCACTCGTGACCTACCCGCCGCAGGACGGCGGCCTGGGTTTCCACTACAAGTGGGACATGGGCTGGATGAACGACACCCTGCACTACATGCAGACCGATTTTCCGTGGCGCCCCGGCAACCACGGGCTGCTCACGTTCTCCATCATGTACGCCTTTACCGAGAACTTTATCTGTCCGCTGAGCCACGACGAGGTCGTGCACGGCAAGTGCTCGCTTATCGGCCGCATGCCGGGCGACTGGTGGCGCCAGTTTGCCGGCCTGCGCACGCTGGCCTTCTACCAGATGACGCATCCCGGTGCCAAGCTCAACTTTATGGGCAACGAGATCGGCCAGTTTATTGAGTGGCGCTACTACGAGTCCATCCAGTGGTTCCTGACCGAGGAGTACGAGACTCACCGTCATCATCAGGCGTTTATTAAGGCGCTCAACCACCTGTACACCGCAGAGCCCGCCCTGTACGAGCGCGGCTACACCGACGACGGCTTTACCTGGATCGACGCGGACAACTCCAAGCAGTCCATCGTGAGCTTTGTGCGTCAGGGCGAGGACATCGATGACGATCTGGTGATCCTGATCAACTTTGACCCGGCGAGCTACGAGAGCTTCCGCGTGGGCGTGCCGCGCGAGGGTGACTGGGAGGTCATCTTTGATTCCGACCGTCCCGAGTTTGGCGGCAGCGGCTATGCCGGCGAGGAGCCCTACACCTGCTCGAGCGAGCCCTATCCCTGGAACGGGCAGATGGACTCCATCGAGATCAAGGTGCCCGGCCTGGCTGGCGTGGTGCTTAAGCGCCGCGGCCCCAGCAGCTACAAGCCGCCAGTGGTTGAGGAGCCCAAGAAGGCGACGCGCAAGCGCACGTCCTCGGTGAAGCCCAAGCCTGCGGCCGCTAAGAAGGCACCGGCCAAGGCAAAGGCTACCAAGTCCGCAGCCAAGGCTAGGGCTGCCGCAAAGCCCGCTGCTAAGGCTACCGCGACCAAGAAGGCGGCCGCCAAAAAGGCTGCTACCAAGGCCAAGTCTGGTTCTGTTAAGTCATCACCTAAGGATGCGTAACAAAGCCGTTACAGCTGTAATTACCCGCCTCGCCGAGGCGTAGGATACAAGTCATAACCGTTCCGGGAGAAACATCCCCGGGGGAAAGGAACGTATGAATAAGATCTTCGACAACAAGCAGGAGTTTACCGAGCTCTATCGCGATGCCGTCATGAGCATTAGCGGCAAGAGCGTCGAGGCCGCGAGCGACCTCGACCGCTTTAACGCCCTGGCCAAGCTCGTGGCCGAGAAGGCCCGCACCGTTGCCACCAAGAGTGACGCCCGCGCCACCGCCGAGGGCAAGAAGCGCGTGTACTACTTCTCGATCGAATTTTTGATCGGCCGCCTGCTCGACAACTACCTGCTCAACTTTGGCGTGCGCGACATGGTCGCCGATGCGCTCGACGACATGGGCTTCGACCTGTCCGTCATCGAGAACCAGGAGCCCGATCCGGCGCTGGGCAACGGCGGCCTGGGCCGTCTGGCCGCGTGCTTCCTGGATTCCATGGCAGCCGAGGGCATTGCCGGCTACGGCAACGGCATGCGCTACCGCTATGGCCTGTTTAAGCAGGAAATCGTTAACGGCAGCCAGGTCGAGGCCACCGACGAGTGGCTCACCCACGGTTATCCCTGGGAGGTCCGCCGTCAGGACAAGGCCGTGACCATCAAGTTTGGTGGCCATGTTGAGGGCTTTGAGGAGAACGGCCGCACGTTCTACCGCACGGTGGACACGCAGGACATCCTGGCTGTCCCCTACGACATCCCCGTGGTGGGTTATGCCGGCGAGACCGTCAACAAACTGCGCGTCTGGGCCGCCGAGCCGGTCGAGGAGCACTTCGACCTGGAGGCCTTCAACCGCGGCGACTACGCCCTGGCCGACGCCGAGCGCGCCGAGGCCGAGGCCATCAGCGCCATCCTCTACCCCAACGACGCCGGCGAGCACGGCCGTCTGCTGCGCCTGAAGCAGGAGTACCTGTTTGTCTCGGCCGGTATCTACAGCCTGCTCGATACCTTTGAGAAGGAGCACGGCGAGAACTGGGAGCTGCTGCCGCAGTTTGTTGCCATCCATACCAACGACACCCACCCCGCCATGTGCGGCCCCGAGCTCATGCGCATCCTCATCGACGAGAAGAAGCTCGAGTGGGATGACGCCTGGAACATCGTGACGCAGGTCGTGAGCTACACCAACCACACCATCCTGCCCGAGGCTCTGGAGAAATGGCCCATCGGCACGTTCTCCAAGCTCCTTCCCCGCGTGTACCAGATCATCGACGAGATCAGCCGTCGTTGGCACGAGTCGTTTGACACCACGCAGGAGGGCTGGCAGGAGCGTCTGCGCCAGACCGCCATTCTGTGGGACGGCGAGATTCGCATGGCCAACCTGTCCGTGATCTGCAGCCACAGCGTCAACGGCGTGGCCAAGATTCACTCCGACATCATCAAGAACATCGTGCTCAAGGACTTCTATGCCTTAACGCCCGAGAAGTTCAACAACAAGACCAACGGCATCTCGCACCGTCGCTTCTTTGCCGAGGCCAACCCCACCTACGCCAAGCTCGTTACCGAGGCCATTGGCGACGGCTGGCTCAAGGACGCCTTTGAGCTGGAGAAACTCAAGGAGTTCCAGAACGACACCGAGTTCCTGAAGGCCGTGGGAGCCTCCAAGCGCGCCAACAAGGAGCGTCTGGCCGCCTACGTTAAGGCCGAGACCGGTCTGGTTATTGACCCCAACACCGTCTTCGACGTACAGGTGAAGCGCTTCCACGCCTACAAGCGCCAGCTCATGAACATCATGAAGGTGATGGACATCTACAACCGTCGCATCGCCGATCCCAACTTCCACGTGACGCCGACGACCTTCATCTTTAGCGGCAAGGCTGCCTCGAGCTACACCTTTGCCAAGGAGACCATCCGCCTCATTAACTCCGTGGCCGACGTCATCAACAACGACGCCCGCGTGAACGAGGTCATGAAGGTCTGCTTTATCCCCAACTTCCGCGTGAGCAACGCCCAGCTCATCTACCCCGCCGCCGAGATCTCGGAGCAGATCTCCACGGCCGGCAAGGAGGCCTCGGGCACGTCCAACATGAAGCTCATGATGAACGGCGCCATTACGCTGGGCACCCTCGACGGCGCCAACATCGAGATCGCCGACCTGGCCGGCCGCGAGAACGAGGCCATCTTTGGCCTGACCGCTCCCGAGGTCGAGCAGCTTTGGGCATCCAACAGCTACTTTGCGTGGGATACGCTCAACAACGATCGCGAGCGTCTGGGCCGCGTGATGGACGAGCTCAAGGACAACACCTTTGCGGGTCTTTCGGGCAACTTCGAGAGCATCTACAACGAGCTCATGAACAACAACGACCCCGACCTGGTCATGGCTGACTTCCGCAGCTACGTGGATGCATGGGAAAAGCTTACCGGCAGCTACGGCGACCAGGAGACCTGGAACCGCAAGGCGCTGCTCAACACCGCCTCGAGCGGCTGGTTCTCGAGCGACCGCACCATTCGCGAGTACCGCGACGAGATCTGGCACGCGTAAAGGCGCGCGAGCTCCCTTATGCCAGCACGGCATTACTCGACGGGCGCGTCCGAGCGCCGTGCCCGTCGCTAATGGGTTTAAGAACATCGATGACAGAAGGAGAAATCGATGAGTAAGAAAGAATGCATCGCGATGCTCCTCGCAGGAGGACAGGGCAGCCGATTGGGGGCACTCACCCAAAAGATCGCTAAGCCGGCGGTTAGCTTTGGTGGCAAGTTCCGCATTATCGACTTTTCGCTCTCCAACTGCTCCAACTCGGGCATCGACACGGTGGGCGTTCTGACGCAGTACCGTCCCTACCTGCTGCATGCCTACGTGGGCTCCGGCGAGGCTTGGGATCTGGACAGCCGTGACGGCGGCGTGTCGATCCTGCCGCCGTACGAGACGCAGACCGGCGGCGCCTGGTATGCGGGCACGGCCGACGCCATTACGCAGAACCTCGACTATATCAAGGCCAACGACCCCAAGTACGTCCTGATTCTTTCGGGCGATCATCTGTATCGCATGGACTACCGCAAGATGCTCAAGACGCACATTGAGAACAACGCCGACCTCACGGTGAGCGTTATGCCCGTGCCGTGGGAGGAGGCCAGCCGCTTTGGCATCCTGACCACCGACCCCGAGGACGGCCGCATCACCAAGTTCACCGAGAAGCCCGAGAAGCCCGATTCGAACCTCGCGTCCATGGGCATCTACATCTTCTCGGCCGACGTCCTGATCGAGGCCCTCGAGGCGGACGCCCTGGACCAGCGCTCGAGCCACGACTTTGGCAAGGACATCATCCCCAAGCTGCTCGGCGAGGGCAAGCGCCTGTACAGCTACGAGTTCCACGGCTTTTGGAAGGATGTCGGCACCATCGCCAGCTTCCACGAGACCTCGATGGACCTGCTGGGCAACAACCCCGAGTTCGATCTGTTTGACAAGAACTTCCCCATCATGTCCAACATCACCACGCGTCCGCCGCACTACATTGGCCCGGACGGCCGCCTGGACGACTGCCTGGTCTCCAACGGCTGCAAGATCTACGGCACCGCTCGCCACTCGATCCTTTCGACCGATGTCATCATCGAGGAGCGCGCCGTGGTCGAGGATTCCGTGCTACTGCCGGGTGCGCACGTTAAGAGCGGCGCGCACATCTGCCGCGCTATTTTGGGCGAGAACTCCACGGTCGAAGAGGGCGTGAAGCTCGGCTCTGTCGATACCACCAAGGATACGGCCGTCGTTGGAAATGACGTCGTTATCGGGAAGGGGGAATGATCCGATGATCAATCGCAAGGCCATCGGTTATATCACCGCTAACTACTCTTCGACCTACGGCAGCGTGCTGCTCAAGGACCGCCCCATCGCGTCCGTTCCGTTTTTGGGCCGCTACCGCCTGATCGACTTCCCGCTGTCCAACATGATGAATGCCGGCATTAAGACCGTCGGCGTCGTCATGCCGGGCAACTACCGCTCGCTGATCGACCACGTGGGCTCGGGCAAGGACTGGGGCCTGGACCGCAAGAAGGGCGGCCTGTTCATGGTGCCCGGCAACGCGTATGGCACCACCAAGGGCGGCATGCGCTTCCTGCTGCGCGACATCATCTCCAACAAGACGCTGTTCCAGCGCTCGGACAAGCCCTATGTCGTGATGATGGGCACCAACATCATCTTTAACATGGACCTCAACACCATCATCGACGCGCACGAGAACTCCGGTGCCCAGATGACCGTGGTGTACTGCAAGGCCACGCGCAACGTCGATGACGAGACTAAGCTGCAAATCAACGAGAACGGCCGCCTGACGGGCGTGAGCGCCGGCGTCGTGTACGGCGACAACGCCTCGATGGACTGCTGCATCGTCAACCGCGAGACGCTGCTCGAGATCATCGACCATTACCAGGCCGCCGACTATCTGGATCTGCTCGAGGCACTCCAGGGCGACTTTGGCAACATCGACGTGTGCAGCTACGAGTACAAGGACGAGGTCGTGGGCGTGTTTAGCGAGAAGTCGCTGTACCGCCGCAGCATGGACCTGCTCGACCAGACCGTGGCCGATCAGCTCTTCGATCCCGAGCGCCCGATCCTGACCAAGGCTCACGACGTGCCGCCTTCGCGCTATGCGACCGGCAGCCACGCGTGCAACTCAATCATCTCGGCCGGCTGCATCATCAAGGGCACCGTGCGCAACTCGATCCTGTCGCGCGGCGTTGTGGTCGAGGAAGGCGCTTCGGTGACCAACTCGATCATCAACCAGAGCTGCATTATCAAGAGCGGCGCCCGCGTTGAGAATGCCATCCTGGACAAGAACAACGTGGTTCCCACCAACACCGAGCTCCGCGGCACGCCCGAGAACATCCTGGTGCTGGGCAAGGCTCCGTTAACTCCCGATACCACCATCGTGCATTAACGTAGGCACCGCAACATCGCTCGAAACATGCAGAATAGCCGCCCGGTTTGCGCCAGGCGGCTATTCTCGAATTGCAACAGGGAGACAATATGGCTGATTCCAGCAAAAAGATGCAGATCGTGTTTGCCTCGGCCGAGTGCGCACCGTTTGTAAAGACCGGTGGCCTGGGCGACGTGGCGGGCTCGCTGCCAGCGGCGCTTGTGCGCGCCGGCGCCGAGGTCATCGTGATGGTGCCCAAGTATGCCACCATCAAGGACGAGTACAAAGCGCAGATGGAGCACTTCTCCGACTTTTACGTGAGCTTGGGCTGGCGCAACGAGTACTGCGGGCTCGAGAAGCTCGAGCACGACGGCGTCACCTATATGTTCATCGACAACGAGCGCTACTTTGCGCGCGACTATCCGTACGGCTTCTTTGACGACGGCGAACGCTTTGCGTTCTTCTCCAAGGCCATCACCGAGAGCCTGCAGCACCTGCCGGCCGGCTTTGAGTGCGACATCCTGCACTGCAATGACTGGCAGACGGCGCTGGCGCCCGTGTTCCTGCGCGAGTTCTACCAGGGCCTGCCGCTGTACGACCGCGTCAAGACCGTGTTCTCGATCCACAACGTGGCGTTCCAGGGCCAGTTTAGCGACACCGTGATGGAGGACATCCTGGGCGTGGCGCACATTCCGGCGGCCGCCTCGCAGCTGCGTTGCGACGCCTGCAGCATCAACTACATGCTGGGCGCGCTGCGCTATGCCGACGCCATCACCACGGTGAGCCCCACCTATGCCAACGAGATCCAGACGCCCGAGTTTGGCGAGGGCCTGGACGGCGTGCTGCGCGAGCGCTCCTATGCGCTGCAGGGCATTTTGAACGGCATTGACGTGGCGGGCTTTGACCCGGCGACCGACAAGCGCATTGCCGCAAACTACACGGTTGATGACCGCTCCGGCAAGGCCGTGTGCAAGGCCAAGCTGCAGGAAGAGCTGGGACTCGAGGTTCGCGACGACCGTCCGCTTATGGTGATGGTCACGCGCCTGACGCGCCAGAAGGGCATGGACCTGGTCATGTACGCGCTCGACCGCATCCTGTTCGGCGGCGTTCAGGTGGCGGTGCTGGGCACCGGCGACCGCGACTACGAAGACGGCCTGCGCTACTTCCAGGACAAGTACCCCGGCACCATGGCTGCGCGCATCGAGTTCGATCCGGCGCTGTCGCAGCGTATGTATGCCGCCGCCGATATGTTCCTGATGCCTTCGAAGTTTGAGCCCTGCGGTCTGTCGCAGATCATCGCCATGCGCTACGGCACCCTGCCCATCGTGCGCGAGACCGGTGGTCTGAAGGACACGGTGATCCCGTATAACGAATTTACCGGCGAGGGCACGGGCTTCTCGTTTACCAACTTTAACGGCGACGAGATGGGCGACGCCGTGTTCCGCGCGGCACGCCTGTTCTGGGATAACCGCGAGGCCTGGAACCAGCTGGTCACGCAGGCCATGAGCCAGGACTTTAGCTGGACGCGCTCGGCCGACAAGTATCTGGACCTGTACTTCTTTATGCATCCGGA
>CAJLUE010000063.1 GCA_905209765.1 uncultured Collinsella sp.
TCGAAGGACTCTTCGCGGGTCGTGAGGGCCACGAGGGTTTTAACCCGCGTGACATCAACGACCAGAAGCTCATGAGGGCGATCAACAAGCGCACCACGTCGATGGATGTGGACAGCGCGGGTCGTATCGGTCTTTCTGAGACTCTCCGCAAGCAGGCGAACCTCGACCGCGAGGTCACGGTTGTGGGCAACTACGACCACCTTGAGGTTTGGGACCGCGCTACGGCCGATGAGGACGATGACGACGAGGCCCTGCTGGACCTCTTCTTCTCGTAAGGGCAAGGCACGAGTAACGGATGGAGCGTGGGATCTTGACACAAGAATATCGGCATGAGCCTGTCATGCTCGGCGAAGTGCTTGAGTCGCTGCAGCTAAAGAGCGGCTCCGTCGTCTGCGACTGCACACTTGGCGGTGCCGGCCATTCGGTAAAGATGGCTGCGCAGGTGGGGGAGACCGGCCTTTTGCTCGGCGTCGATCAGGACGACATGGCCCTCGAGGCCGCTGGCGCCCGTCTGGACCGCGAGGTTCCCGGCGTACCGCACCAGCTGCTGAAGGGCAACTTCGGCGACTTGGACGAGCTGCTTTGCTCGGCCGAGGTGCCCGGGGTCGATGGCTTCCTGTTCGACTTGGGCGTTTCGTCGCCGCAACTCGATATCCCTGGCAGGGGCTTTTCGTACAACGAGGACGCCCCATTGGACATGCGGATGGATCCGGGTAACAACACCTTAAACGCAGCTGAGGTCATCAACACCTATAACGAACACGACCTCGCCCGGATTCTACGCGTCTACGGCGAAGAGAAGTTCGCCTCGCAGATCGCGCGTGAGATCGTGCGCCGCCGCGAGCATGAGCCGATCGAAACCACCGGTCAGTTTGTCGAGATCATCAAGGCTGGTATCCCCGCTGCCGCTCGTCGGCATGGCGGACACCCAGCCAAGAAAAGTTTCCAGGCCATTCGCATCGAGGTCAATCACGAACTCGATGTGCTCGAGCGAGGGCTTGACGCCGCCACAAGGTGGCTCAACCCGGGCGGACGCATCTGCGTCATCTCGTATCACTCGCTCGAGGACCGTATCGTAAAGAACCACTTTAAGGAGATGAGCCAGGGGTGCACGTGTCCGCCGGAGATTCCGGTGTGCGTGTGCGGCAACGTGCCGATACTCAAGGTCATCACCCGCAAACCCCTGGTTGCCCAACCCGATGAGGTTGCGCGCAACCCTCGGGCGAGATCAGCCAAGATCCGCGTGGCGCAGCGTCTGTAGACGCGACCGCGCGATATTGGACCTCCCGCTCGTACCACAAACGAAGCTTAAACACACTACCAACGTACTCGGGATGGGAGGCGGCATATCATGGGCTACAACACCTCAAACGCAGCACTCGCCTATGATATGAACGCCATGCCCGCCTATCGTGAGGCACCGCAGGCCCCCGTTGCTCCCCGCGAGCAGCGCACGCCGCGCTTTGATGTCTACACGGGCGCGGGCCGTCAGGCAAACCAGGCGGTAAGCCCGGTTTTCATGAGCGTTCTTAAAACGTTTTGCATCATTGCGGCCATCTTCATGACGATCGGTGTCGCCCGCGTGGCGCTCGCCGGCGTTACGGCCCAGGTGCTCAACAGCAACGCCGTGCTTACCAACACGCTCGAGAAGGCGACCGATGAGAGCTCCGACCTGGAGGTCATGCATTCGGTCTATGGTGCCGACACGCGCATTCGCGACCTTGCGGGCGCTTATGGCATGGTGGAGCCCAGCGAGAGCGTTACACTTGATTTTTCGCAGGATGCAGCCGCGGGCGCTAGCTCGACCGCGACCGCTCAGTAACAAGACGGTAGCTGAGTATGACAAATGACTATCGCCGCGGCTCCGACGGGGGTCGCGGTTCTGGACGTCCCTCATCGCGGGGACGTTCTGGTTATCAAGGAACGGGTCGGCCATCTTACAACGCGAGGCCGTCCTATGGCAACGACCCTGCGTCGCGTCTCCGTGGCTCGAGTGGTCCTCAAATGCATAACACCAGACCGCGCAAGAGCTCGTCGACCGAATGGCTCACGGGCACGCCGCTGCCCCGTCGCAAAGCCGTCATGGGCTTCATCGGGTTTGGCTTGGGTTTGGGCGTCCTTCGCCTTGCCGACTATCAAATCGTGGAAGCCGATAAGCTACGCGACCGCGCCGATGCACGTCGCTTGCTCGCGCAGACGCTATATGCCAAGCGCGGTACCATCTACGACCGTAACGGCAACGTGCTGACGTCGTCGGTCGAATGTCGCAACATCGCCGTGAATCCTCAGCTTATCGAGGACGTTGACAAGACGGTGTCAGCGCTGGTCAAAGCTACGGGAATCGATAAAAAGACCTGTCGCGAGCTCGTTGAGTCGGATGGCACCTGGGTGTATATCAAACGCCAGGTGGACGAGGACGATGTCGCGGCGCTGGAGAAGAAGAACCTGCCAGGCGTGCTCTTTGAGCAGGCCATGAAGCGCGTGTACCCCTACGGCAACCTGGCATCGCAGGTGCTTGGCGTGGTAAACGTGGACAACGACGGTCTGACGGGCCTCGAAAAACAGTACAACAAGCTTTTGACCGGAACCAACGGTTCGCTGGTGCGCGAGCGGGCGAGGGACGGTAGCTATATCGCGGGCGGCGCCTATAAAAAGGTGGCGGCGGTTGACGGCGTGGACATCGTGACGACGCTCGATGTCAATATCCAGCGTGCCGCCGAGGACGCCCTGGCCGAGGCGGTCGAAAAGACCAAGGCCAAGAATGGCTCGGCCCTGGTCACCGATCCCACGACGGGCGAGATTCTGGCGGCATGCTCGTATCCGACATATGACCAGACCGATCTGGAAAACGCCAAGACCGAGGACATGAACTTGCGCCTGGTTACCGATGCCTACGAGCCCGGCTCGGTCTTTAAGACGCTCGTGGCCGGTGCCGGCTTCGACTTGGGTGCCGTGCGTTCGAGCACGTCGTTTGAGGTGCCGGCGAGCATTAAGGTTGGCGACGACACCGTTACCGACGCCGATAAGCGCGACTACACCATGACCATGGACGTGCGCGAGATGATGCGCCGTTCGTCCAATGTGGGCTTTGTCCTGGTGGGACGCAAGATCGGTGCCGATGATTTTGCCACCTATGTGGACAAGTGGGGTATCGGTCATAGCTCCGGTGTCGATTTTCCGGGTGAGAGCCTGGGCATCGTCAAGGAGCGCGACCAGTACGACGGCGCCACGCTGGGCTCGATGAGCTTTGGCCAGGCGCTGTCCGTCTCGCCGATTGAGGTCGCACGTGCCGTGGGCGGCATCGCGAACGGCGGCGTGATGATGACTCCGCACTTCTATAAGTCCAGCAAGGGCGATGAGAAGGACTGGGGCGAAGGCGAGCGCGCGATTTCGGAGGACGCTGCCGCCCGGGTGACATCGTGCATGCAGACGGTCGTGTCCGAAGGCACGGGCGTTGGCGGTGCGGTCGATGGCTATGACGTGGCGGGCAAGACCGGTACGGCCGAGCGTGCTGACGAGAACGGCGGTTACCTCAAGGAGAACTACATGTCGTCCTTTATGGGCTTTGCGCCGGCACAATCGCCCAAGGTGCTGTGCTACATCACACTCGATGGAACGCCGAGCGGCTCGGATGCCGCCGCGGTGCCATTCCAGTCCATTATGGCCAACGCGCTCGACGTGCTGGGTATCCCGCGCACGAAGTAGGGGGTTACAATCTTGAGCGTGGTCTGCCGTTTGATCTGAAGGGTGTTCACATGCCCTGCACCACGCGCGCATGGCACTGGGATACAATACGCCGATAGCAATATTAGGTTTACAGGGGAGCTGCAATGATAGAGATCGCCGTCAACAACCTCGCGGCCTCAACGGGGGCCCGAACCGTGACGGAAGAAGTCGATCGGGTATGCCGCGGGTGCGTTATCGACTCGCGTCAGGTCGAGGAGGGGACGATCTTTGTCGCCTTCCCCGGCGAAAAGGTCGACGGCAATGATTTTGCCTCCCGTGCCATCGAGTCGGGTGCCGGTGCCGTCGTGATGACGCGCGAACCCGATGCCGAGCTGGTTTCGCTGGCGCAGGACAAGGGATGCGCCATCTTGCTGACCGACGACCCCGAGGAGTTCTTGCTGCGCCTGGCGCATGTATATCGCTTGGAGCTTGGCTGCCTGGTCGTCGGCATTACCGGTTCGATTGGCAAGACGACGACCAAGGACGTGCTCGCCGCCGTGCTCGCCAAGCGTTATCGCGTCTGGGCCACGAAGGGCAATTTCAACAACCTGATCGGCATGCCGCTCACGGTGCTTTCCGCTCCGGCCGATACCGAGGTTCTGGTGCTCGAGATGGGCATGAACCATTTTCATGAGATTGAGCGCCTGTCCCAGTCTGCCAACCCCAATCTTGCCATCGTGAGCAAGATCGGAACCTCCCATATCGGTATTCTGGGCAGCCGCGAGAACATCGCCCGCGCCAAGTCCGAGATTGTCCAGGGCATGTGCGCCGCCGGCGACTTCTCGCCGTTGCTGGTGTTGGGCGGCGAGGACGACTTTACGCCGTTCATTCGCGATGCGTTCGCCCAGCCTGCGGGTATTGACGTGATGCTGGCCGGTGTCTCGGACGACGACGAGGTCCGCGCACGCGACATTCGCGTCGACGACGAGGGCCATCCGGTCTTTACGCTCGACTTTGGTCAGGGCGACACGGTCGATACCATGCTGGCCATTCCCGGCGTGCAGTCCGTGCCCAATGCCGTCAAGGCCGCCGCGGTCGCCTATCGTCTGGGCGTGACGCCCGAGCAGATCGATGCTGCCTTTAGGGGTCTTACGATCACCGGCCACCGCCAGGAGATCAAGCGCGCCAAGAGCGGAGCGCGCATCATCGACGACTCCTATAACGCCAGTGCCGAGTCTATGGCTGCCGGCCTCGATTTGCTGTGCTCGCTTTCATGTGACGGTTCGCGCATGGCGATCCTGGGCGAGATGGGCGAGATGGGCGACGAGGCTCCCCGCATGCATGAGCTCGTGGGCGCCTATGCCGCCGCCAAGAAGCTCGACATGCTCGCGTGCGTCGGCGGCGAGCTGGCTCAGCTCATGGCCGATGCCGCACGTATGATGGGTATGGATGAGGACCGCATCCAGGTGTTCTCCGATTATCAGCAGGTGCTCGACCGCATGGGCGGCGCGCTTGAAAATCATGATGTTGTACTGGTCAAGGGTTCCCGTTTTGTTGAGCTCGACCGCTTTGTGGAAGGTGTGTGCTAGCCCATGTTCGGCAATCCCTCGTATCCTACGTATCAGGCCTTTTTGGGACTTGGCATCGCTGCCGCCATTGCGTTGCTGCTTATGCCGTGGTGGATCAAGCTGCTGAAGGTCGAGGGTATCGGCCAGCAGGTCCGAGCCGACGGCCCCAAGCGTCATTTGATTAAACAGGGTACGCCGACCATGGGCGGTGTCATCATCCTTGTCGCGATCTCGCTGACCTGCCTGCTGATGGGCAAGCTCACTACCGAGCTCGTGCTCGTGCTGCTTGCCACGCTGGCCACCGGCGTTCTGGGTCTCATCGACGACCTGACCTCCGTCACGCATGGTCGCTCGCTCGGCCTGACGCCTCACGCCAAGATGATCGGTCTGACCATTATCTGCGTCACTTTTACCGTGCTCGCCGTCAATTGGTGCGGCGTCGCCCCCGAGATTCGTTTTCCCGGCGGCCTGACGATTGACCTCGGTGTTCTTTCGACCACCATCTGCGGCCTTTCGTTCCCGTGGCTCTACATTGTATTTTGCTGGCTGATGATCGCCGGTCTTTCCAATGCCGTGAACCTGACCGATGGTCTGGACGGCCTTGCCGGTGGCACTTCCATGATTGCCATGCTCGCCATGGCCGCCATGGCGTTTTTGCACGGTGACGTGAACCTGTCCATCTTCTGCACGGCGTGCGCCGGTGCCTGCCTGGGCTTTTTGTGGTTCAATTGCTACCCGGCGAGCATCTTTATGGGCGATACCGGCTCGCTTGCCCTGGGTGCCGCTTTTGCCTGCACCTCCATCATGACCAACACCGAAGTCGTTTCCCTCATCATCGGCGGTCTGTTTATCGTCGAGACGCTGTCGGTCATGATCCAGGTTGTCTATTTCCACTTTACGCACAAGCGCGTCTTCCTTATGGCGCCCATTCATCATCATTTCGAAAAGAAGGGCTGGGCCGAGACCAAGGTCGTTATCCGTTTTTGGATTATCGCCGCGGCCTTTGGCGCCGTTGGCCTCGCCCTGTTCTTCCAGTTGGGATAGTGGTCTTTCATGCCTCTTGCTAATGTCTTTAGCCTGCTTGTTTTGGGGCAGGGTAAATCCGGTCTCGATGTCGCCCGTTGGGCGTTGGCTCACCCCGAGCGCGTGAGCGCCACGACCGTGTATGGCGGCGGTAGCTCCGAGCCCAATGAAGCCACGCGTGCGCTCGAGGCGCAGGGCGCGTCGTTTGTCTACGGCACCGAGCAGGTCGAGGGTACCTATGACGTGTGCGTGACATGCCCGGGTATCTCGGAGTTCTCGGCCTTCTTTAAGGCTGGGCGTGAGCATGCCGCTCAGATTATGGGCGAGCCCGAGTTTGCCTATCGCCTGTCTCCCCACAATTGGATCGCCATCACGGGCACCAACGGCAAGACAACTACCACGTCGCTGACCGATTATCTGCTCAAGGCCGCCGGTGAAGCCAGCGTGGCCGTCGGCAATATCGGTGAGCCGCCGGTGAACGAGATCGACGGCCGCGCACGCAATGAGTGGTTTGTGGCCGAGCTGTCGAGTTATCAGATTGCTACGACCGCCGAGCTTCATCCTCGCGTGGCGGTACTGCTCAACATCACGCCCGACCACCTGGGCTGGCACAAGAGCCACAAGAACTATGCGCTTGCCAAGATCAAGTTGTTCGAGAATATGGTCGACGACGACCTCGTGGTTATCGACGTCGAGGATGCCGGCATCCATGAGTTCGATGAGTACATCTACACACCGGGTCGCCGCATCTGCAAGGTCGCTTTTGACGAGCCCGAGGGTGCAGACGCCGCCTTTGTGCGCGACGGCAAGATGGTCGTGCGCCTGAAGGGCGTCGAGACCCAGCTTGTCGCCACGTCCGAGCTCAAGATCTCGGGCCATCACAATGTCATCAATGCCCTATGTGCCGCCACGGCTGCTCTGGCCGTCGGTGCCGATCCCGAGGGCATTTGCCGCGGTTTGGCATCGTTCCAGCCACTCGAACACCGCGTGGAACCCTGCGGCGAGATCGATGGCGTGCGCTACGTCAACGATTCCAAGGCAACGAACACCGATGCAGTCGAAAAGGCCCTGACGGCGTTTCCCGACGACGATGTGATTTTGCTGCTCGGCGGCCACGATAAGGGTACGCCGCTTGCGGACTTTGCCCGCGTCGTTATGGACAACGTGCGCTCGGTCGTTTGCTTTGGCGATGCGCGCGAGCGCTTTACCGCCGCTATGGACGAGGCCGATGTCGATGGTGACGTGGATATCGCCCAGGCCGATGATCTGCGCGATGCCGTTGACGTTGCCCGCTCACTCTCGAGCCGCGGCGACGTGATCCTGCTTTCGCCCGCCTGCTCTTCGTTTGACGAGTTCTCGGGCTACGAGGAGCGCGGTCGCGTGTTTAAGGACTACGTTGCCCAGCTTGCCGCAGCAGCGAAATCGCAAACGGAATAGGGGTTGCCGGTGAGAGAGGAGAGCCCCCGAAGTGATATGAGGAGGCCCGACTCGGACCGTGCTTCCTCGCTGCGTAGCACGCCGCGTTCCGGACGCGGCGGGCAGACGTTCAGTGAGCGCTATATTGCCGGCGTCCCCGCCCGCATCATGCGCCCCCGTTTGATATTTATGGCGTGCCTGTTTAGCTTGGTTTGCTTTGGCTTGCTGATGGTGTACTCGGCATCTTCGGTCGAGGCACTGCACGAGAATGGTTCGGCGACGTTTTTCCTGTTTCGACAAGCCGCGTTTGCCGGAGTTGGCGTGCTGGCTATGGTTGCCATCGTGCGCATCTTGCCGGACAGTTGGTTTGGGGAAGACGTGCTCAGGATCTTCCTCATGGGAATGATAGGGCTACTGGTTCTGGTGTTCTTTATGGGTAGCGGCAGTCGTGGCGCCACGCGCTGGCTCAACATCGCCGGTATTCAGTTCCAGCCGTCTGAGTTTTTAAAGCCGTTCGCCATCGCGTATTCGGCCATCATGCTCGACCGCATCTTTTCGCCCGGCGGCAACATCAACGAGTTTCTTCGCAACATGGGCATCTACCTGGGCATTTCGCTCTTTCTGATCTTTGTTCAGCCCGATTTTGGCACCGTTCTGATCATCTTGCTGACCCTCATGTGCATGGCGTTGTTTGCGGGATTGGACCCCAAATATATCGTTTGGACGGTCGTTGCCGGCATCGCCGTCATTGCGATCGCCCTTATCGCCGAGCCGTATCGTATGACGCGTGTCGAGGTTGCTTGGAATCCTTGGGCAGACGAATATGGCGACGGCTATCAGGCCACGCTTGCCATCATGGCGTTTGCCTCGGGCGGCCTGTTCGGTCGCGGTATCGGCAACTCCACCATGAAGTACTCGTATTTGCCCGAGGCGCATAACGACTACATCTTGGCTATCATCGGCGAGGAAGTTGGCTTTATCGGAACCGTGCTGTTCTTCTTGGTGTTTGCGATGCTGATCTACTCGGCGTTTCGCATTGCCGAGCAGGCGACCGACCGTCGCGGAGCACTTATGGCATCGGGTTCCGCGGTCATCCTTGCGGTGCAGTTTTTGATCAACGCGCTGGGCATTCTCAATGTGTTTCCCATGACGGGCAAGCCGCTGCCGTTTATTAGCTACGGCGGCTCGTCGATTATCGTGTCGCTTATGCTCGCCGGTCTGATCCTGCGCGTTTCGTATGAGAGCGCCCGTCGCGATGAGTACGACCGTCGTCGCGAGAGCTTTGCCGTTATGGATGAGAGTACCGCCGGCGTGCCCCACGTGCGCGGTGAGCGATCTTCGCGTAACGGTTTTACCGTCCTGGATGGCTCTGCGACCGAGCCGGCAGCCCGTCCGCGTCAGCGAACGGCGCCGCAAGGTCGTCCTCAGCGCCCCAGTCCTCGCAATGCGGGCGGCGGATATAATCGAATCGATTTGAATTCGGACCCGTCGGCGCGTTTGCGCACCGATGACCAGGGGCCGCGTGTACGAAGGGATTACCATGACCGATAAGATGACCGTTGCTATTGCAGCTGGCGGCACGGCAGGACATATCAACCCCGCGCTCGCCTTGGCCGAGGAGCTGCGTGACCGCGGTCATCGCGTTGTGTTCGTGGGCCAATCGCACAAGCTCGAGGGTCGTCTGGTTCCCGAGGCCGGATTCGATTTTGTGCCCATCACGGTCACGGGTTTCGATCGCTCCCGTCCCTGGACGGCGCTGACCTCGCTGTGGCGCGTCAACAAGGCGAAGCGCGCGCTTGCTCGTCACTTCTCGAAGGTCGGTAAGCCCGATGCCGCTATCGGCTTTGGTGCTTACGTTGAGGTCCCGCTGCTGGGTTGGTGCAAGGGCGCCGGCGTTCCGTATCTGCTGCACGAGCAGAACTCTGTTCCGGGTCTGGCCAACAAGATGATGAACTCACATGCCGCCCGCGTGTGCATTTCGGTACCTGCGGCCCGCGCGGTCTTTGAGCGCGAGGGCGACCCCGACCATGTACTCATGACGGGCAATCCCGTGCGTCGTTCGGTGATCGAGGGCGATCGCGCCCGCGGTCGTAAGACGCTCGGTGTGCCCGAGGACGCGACGCTTCTGCTCGTCTTTGGTGGTTCGCTCGGTGCTCAGCATCTCAACGAGCGCGTTGCCTCGCTCAAGAGTGAGCTGCTGACCCGCGAGAATCTCTACATTTTGCATTCGACGGGTGCCGACGGGTTTGAGGAGACCGAGCGCGCTTTGGCGCTGACGCCCGAGGAGGCGAAGCGCTATCGTGTCCAGCCCTACATCGACAACATGGGCGATATGCTGGCTGCGGCCGATTTGGTGCTCTCGCGTTCCGGTGCCTCGAGCGTGGCCGAGATCGCCGCGCTTGCCGTTCCCTCGGTGCTCGTGCCGTATCCGCACGCGACGGCCGACCACCAGACCACGAATGCCCGTTACCTGGTCGATGCCGGTGCCGGCGTGCTTTGCGCCGATGCCGATATCGACGCCCCTGCCTTTGCCGAGGAGCTGCTGCACCTGGTCGATGACGCTGCAGCGCGTGATGCCATGCGTCAGGCGGCGCGTGGCTTGGCCCAGGACCGTGCCGCCGCACTTTTGGCCGATGCGGTAGAGGGATTGCGTTAGTTAGACGGGATATCGCCGGTCGCCCTCGCGCGGATGCGGTAGGTGCGGTACAGTTAACGGGTTACAGGCAGTGTTTACGCAAGGAGTACACGAGCACATGGCTGATTCCCAGACTGCAACCTCCGCGCCCGAGTTCAAGAGCGCCCACTTTATCGGTATCGGCGGCGCCGGCATGAGCGG
>CAJLUE010000064.1 GCA_905209765.1 uncultured Collinsella sp.
GCGCTCACGCGCGGGGCGGCGCGCGGCAAGATCGAGGCCCTCGTCCGCTCGACGGCCTCCTCGACAAGGCCGGACGCGGCGGCCATCGCCGCCGAGGACCGGGCGGTGAAACTGCTCGCGCGCAGGATATCCGAGAACTCGGCGGAGATCGAGGCGATCACGGCGGAGATCTCCGCCCTGCTCGAGGGCGACGATACCTACCGATGCCTCCTGACGGTGCCGGGCATCGGGCCCAAAACCGCTTCCGAGCTTGCGATCTCCATCGACATCGAAGACTTCCCCAGTCACGACAGGCTCGCGTCGTACTGCGGCCTGGCGCCGCGCAACCGCCAGTCGGGAACCTCGATCTCCTCGGTGACGGCATCGCGCCAAGGCAACAAGAGGCTGAAGAACCTGCTCATATTCTCATGCAACTGCCTTACCCGGACAGAGGGGAGATGGGGCGACTACTACACCAGGTGCCGGGAACGGGGCATGTCGCACGGCAAGGCGCTCAAGGCGCTGGCGCGAAAGAGACTGAAGGTCATCTACGCGGTCATGCGAGACAGGGTGCCTTACGCAGCCTAGCCGAAACGCACCGAGCAGACTGAAGCCCACCGGCCTAATGGCTTGGCGTTAGCATGCCGCGATTCGGTCGCACGGAGAGCATTTCCCAGTTGACAAAACTATAGGAACACCCCCTAAGGGCCTGAGGTGCTCAAGATTGGGAGCGACAAGCCCGACGAAGCGTACTTAGGTACGCAAGGAGGGTTGGAGCCCCAAGGTTGAGCGCCTCAGTGCCCTTAGGAAAGGTCCTCACCATTAGAAGCAATAACCTTCTTGTACCAGTCGAAGCTCTTCTTCTTGGAGCGCTTGAGGGTGCCGTTGCCCGCATCATCGCGGTCCACATAGATAAAGCCGTAGCGCTTGGACATCTCGCCCGTGCCGGCCGAGACCAGGTCGATCGGGCCCCAGGTGGTGTAGCCCAGCAGGTCAACGCCGTCCTCGGTCACCGCGTCGCGCATCGCGGCGATGTGCTGACGCAGGAAGTCGATACGGTAGTCGTCGTTGATGGAGCCATCCTCCTCGACAACATCCTTGGCGCCCAGACCGTTCTCGACCACAAACAGCGGCTTCTGATAACGGTCGTACAGGTCGTTGAGGGTGATGCGGAAGCCCAGCGGATCGATGGCCCAGCCCCACTGGCTCTCCTGCAGGTAGGGATTCTTGGCGCCGGCGAAGGCATTGCCCTGGGTGCGCTCGACATCGGGGTTATCGGCACCGGCGGAGCAACGGGTGCTGTAATAGCTAAAGCTGATGAAGTCGACGGTGTTGGCGGCCAGGATCTCGCGGTCCTCGTCCGTCATACCCACATCGATTCCCAGACGCTCGAGCTTCTTGACGGCATAGGCCGGGTAGTAGCCACGGCTCTGGACGTCGACGAAGAAATAGTTGCTCTGGTTGTCGAGCTGCGCCTGGCGCACATCGCCCGGACGGCAGCTGTAGGGGTAGTAGCTACCTGCGGCAAGCATGCAGCCGATCTTGATCTCGGGGTCGATCTCGTGGGCGATCTTGGTTGCCCACGCGCTGGCGACGAGCTCGTTGTGGGCTGCCAGGTACTCGACGGCCTCCTTGTTCTCGCCCTCCTCAAAGAACAGACCGGCACCCATAAACGGCAGGTGCAGGATCATATTGATCTCGTTAAAGGTAAGCCAGTACTTCACCAGACCCTTGTAGCGGGTGAAGATCGTGGTTGCAAGGTTCTTGTAGAAGTCGATGAGCTTGCGGTTGCGCCAGCCGCCGTACTCCTTGATGAGGTGAATCGGGCAGTCGAAGTGCGTGATGGTCACAAGCGGCTCGATGCCGTGCGCCTGGCACTCGCGGAATACGTCCTCGTAGAAGGCCAGACCGGCCTCGTTGGGCTCGGCCTCGTCACCGTTGGGGAAGATGCGGGTCCACGCCAGACTCATGCGGAAGGTCTTAAAGCCCATCTCGGCAAAGAGGGCGATATCCTCCTTGTAATGGTGATAGAAATCGATGCCGGTCTGCGCAGGATAGTAATAGCCATCCTCGAAGTCGAGCATCTTGCGCTGGCCGGAGACCACCGCATAGCGCTCGGGGCCGTGCGGTGCCACGTCCACGTTGGCCAGGCCACGGCCGTCCACGTTGTAGGCGCCCTCGCACTGGTTGGCAGCCGTCGCGCCGCCCCACAGGAAGTCGTTACGGAAAGCCATGCATCAATCCTTTCATATGCCGCTTGTCGTGGTTTCAGTATCCCCGCAAACGGGGTACCACTCAACGACAACAGCGCAGGTCGATACTTCTTTTCGCGCGCAGGTGCTCGGCGGCCGCCCCGCCTGACACTTTTTGATACCCGCCTGCCCAAGCCGCCACAAAGGGGACAGGCACCTTTGTGGTGGTTTGGGCACGTTTGTCTCGATCTGTAACAGGTAGGCCGTCAAAACCGGGCCTGGTGTTACGGATCGAGATTTTCGGGCGGGCCCCTGCAGTTTGTCTAAATCTGTAACAGGTAGAGACGATTTAGCCCGCTAGATGTTACAGATTGAGACAGAAGATTTTAGTCCACGGTAATGTCGAGGTTTTTGCCGATGAGTCCTACGTAGCCGCCCTCGGCAGCCTTGGGGCTGTCAGCATGGCAGAGAACCCACTTGTCGGCCTTCCAGTAGCAGTAGCTGTCGCCGGCTGCGGGCATGTCGGCTGCAGCCTCGGGGCGCGGGCCATTGGTACCTGCAGGCAGCGCCACCATCACCTGGAAGCCGCCGTCGTCGACCATGCAGGGCGTATAGTGGAGCGTGGTGTTGAAAACCTCGACGACCTTGCCCGCCGGCACGCGGAACGCCTTGACACACGCGGTATCGAGCTTGCCGTCCTCGATCTCCCAGCGATGCGCCACAAGCAGGATAAAGTCGCGGGCGCCCAGGTTGAACTCGCTCGCGCGGTGGTACTCCAGGCAGTTGAGCCGTGTGTTGTGGCCGTTGCACCAGCCGAGCTGGAAGGGACGACCACCAAACATGAGAAAGCCGAGCGTGTCGGCACCCTCAACCTGCTCGAGCTCGGGCGCGGAGGCCACGTACTTACTGCCCTCGGGGATGGGCGTAGCGGAGAGCGCCTCGAGCATGGACGACGTGAGCTCGGACGGGACGTCATCCCACACGCGGCCATAGGACTTGAACTCGGGATCAGAGACAGAGTAGATATGCATGTTCACTCCTGTTCGTAAATGTGACTATACGAACATTCTAGAACAAACATGAGCGATTTTGAACGCTCGTCCTGACCACTCAACAAAAAGGCGCCCCCGCATAAGCGAAGGCGCCCAATCCGTGCGTTTTAGGCGATAAAGCCCTTACGCCTGCTGATAATGCAGGTGCTTCTCGTCGATATCGGCCAGGTCGCGGTCGAGGTAGCGGCGCGCGAGCCAGTTTGCCATGGGGAGGTTCTGGTCCAGGTAGTTACCACACTCCTCGGGAGCGGCTCCGGGGACATCGCCCTCAAAGCCGGCGACAAACTCGAACAGTTCACGCACGAGCGGCAGAATCTCCTCGCTCGCCACCTCGCCAAACACGACGAGGTAAAAGCCCGTACGGCAGCCCATGGGGCCAAAGTAGACAATTCGGCTCGACCACTCGGCATGATTGCGAAGGAACGTCGCGCCCAGGTGCTCAATGGTGTGGCACTCGGCGGTGTTCATGACCGGCTCCTTGTTGGGCGTGGTCAGGCGCAGGTCAAACGTGGTGACGGCAGCACCGGTCGCCGGATCGCGGTCGATGCGGCTCACATACACGCCGGGCTCAAGCAGCAGATGGTCAACGGAAAAACTCGCGATGCGCTCCATGGCAGATCCTCTCGGTAGTCAATTTGGGACGGGGCTCTTTTAGCTGGTTCGAATGGTCGCACCAATCATACCAGTCAAAAAAGCCCCGTCCCAAATAAGCTACCTGGGACGAGGACTAATGAGTTTTTAATCCCCGTCCCAGAAAAATCATTCTAGGCTGTGTACGAGATGGTCGCGTCAACGGCGTGACGCCAGCCGGCGATCTTCTTGGCGCGCTCGTCGGCGGTCATGGCAGGCTCCACGATGCCGCGGGCGCCGTAGACGTCGACGACATCGCGCGCGTACATGCCCAGCGCAATGCCGCAGGCCCAGGCCGCACCCAGGCCGCTCATCTCGTCGTTGCTCGCGATGCGGATGGGCGAGCCAACCAAGTCGCTCTCAAACTGCATCAGGTACGCGTCGCGCGTGGGACCGCCATCAACACGAAGCTCGGACAGCGCCGCGCCCGAATCCTCGACCATCGCATCGATCACGTCAAAGATCTGATAGGCAATCGACTCGTCGGCGGCCTTCACGAACTCCGCGCGACCCGTGGTGCGCGTCATGCCAAAGACGCAGCCCTCGGCGTCACTCGCCCAATGCGGCGCGCCCAAACCGGTAAACGCCGGCACAAAGTAGACGCGGCTCGCCGGATTGGCGGCGTAGCACAGGTCGGTAACTTCCTCGGGGTTGTTGATGAACTCAAGATCGTCGCGCAGCCACGTCTTGACGGCGCCGGCGTAGCTCACGTTGCCCTCGAGTACATACTCGGTCACGCCGTCCATACGCCATGCGAGCGAGCTCGAAAGCCCGTGCGAGCTGGCAACGAACTCGTCGCCGACGTTCATCATGACCGAGCTGCCGGTGCCATAGGTCGCCTTGGCCATACCGCGGCTGTGGCAGCCCTGCGCGAACAAGGCCGCGTGGCTGTCGCCCAGCACGCCGTGAATGGGCACGGGTGCCGGCAAAAAGCCGCCCAGGTCCGTCGTGCCGAACAGGCCATCGGAATCGGTCACCTGCGGCAGGCAGGCCACGTCAACGCCAAAGGCCTCGCACACCGGCTCGCTCCAGCAGCCACGGCGCAGGTCAAAGAGCTGCGTGCGGCTGGCGTTGGACCAGTCGCAGCGGAACTCCGCGCCGCCCGTGAGCGTCCAGACCACCCAGGCATCAATGGTGCCCAGACACAGCTCGCCTGCCGCGGCAGCCTCGGCAGCAGCGGGAACGTTCGCGAGGATCCAGGCCATCTTGCCCGCCGGATAGTAGGGCGAGAGCACCAGGCCCGTCGTGTCGCGCACCAGCTCGGCCACACCCTCGCGCGCGGCCAGCTTGTCGCACAGCCCGCGGGCGCGGGCGCACTGCCACACCACGGCGTCGCACAGCGGCTCGCCCGTCATGCGGTTCCAGGCAACGGTGGTCTCGCGCTGGTTGGAGATGCCGATGCCGGCGATGTCGGCAGGGTCGACCCCGGTCTCCTCCACCACGGCACGCGCCACGGCCAGCACATTGGCGGCAATCTCGACCGGATCATGGCTCACCCAACCGGCCTCATTGACAATCTGGCGATGCAAGCGATCGGCACGATGAATCAAATGGCCGCCCTCGTCTACCAGCAGCGCCTTGGTGCCCTGCGTGGATTGATCGATTCCGATGATGTATTTGCTCATGTACTCTCCCATTCCTTCCGTCAAATCGAAGACGACCTGACGGACAAGGAGCGAGCGGCCGTCAAGTGCCGCAGATTGCCGTGAAAGAGGAGCGCCGCGTACTCTGTGTACGCAAGCGACGGTTTGAACGGCAAGGTGCGGTGCTTGGCGGCCGCGCAGCGTCTGTTTCTACTAGTTGCCGAGGAACTCGGCAACGGTCTTGGCGATTCCGGCACCCGTCAGACCGTAGTGCGCAAAGACCTCGGGGCTCGTGCCGGTGATGACCGGTGCGTCGGGCAGGGAGAGGCACTTGACCGGACGCGGGCAATGCTCGCCCACCACCTGCGCGACCATAGAGCCCAGGCCGCCGAAGGGGCTGTGCTCCTCGACGGTCACGACGGCGCGCGTGGCACCGGCGGCCTCAATCACGGCCTCGGCGTCGAGCGGCTTGACGCAATACATGTCGAGCACCGTTGCCGAGATGCCCTGCTCGGCCAGCAGGTCGGCGGCGTCCACGGCATGGCGGACCATCTCGCCGGTAGCGACAAGCGTCACATCGGTGCCGCGGCGCACCCAGGTGGCGCGATCCATCCGGAACGGGCACTCGTCCTCGGTGTACACGTCCTCGACCGGGTTGCGGCCCACGCGGATGTAGGCCGGCTTGTTGTCGGCGACCAGGGCCTGTACGAGCTTGGCGGTCTGGAAGCGGTCGCTCGGCAGGTACACGCGCATGTTGGGAAGCGCGCTCATGGCGGCGATATCCTGCGCGGAGTGATGGCTCATGCCCAAGGCGCCATAGGACACGCCGCCAGAGATGCCGATGAGCTTGACATTGGTGTTGGAGTACGAGACGTCGACCTTGCACTGCTCATACGAGCGCGTGGTCACAAAGGACGCCGGCGAAGCGGCCCAGGCCTTCTTGCCGCACGAAGCCATGCCGGCGGCGATGCTCACCAGGTCCTGCTCGGCGATGCCGACCTCGACGGACTGCTGGGGATACCGATCAAAGAACGGCGTGAGCGATGCGGAGCCGCGGGAGTCGGAGCACAGGACGACGATGTCCTTATCGGTCTTCGCGGCCTCGAGCAGCGTGTCGCAGATAACCTTGCGATTGGCGATCTTGTTAGCCATTGATGGCCTCCTTATGGGCAGCGAAATCGGCGATGATCTGGGCATATTCCTCATCGTTGGGCAGGTGATGGTGCCAGGCGGCCTTGTCCTCCATAACGGGCGAGCCATAGCCCTTCACCGTGTTGAGGATGATGACCGTGGGCTTGCCGCAGGTCTCGGCCGCAAGCGCCAGCGCGGCGTCGATGGCCCGGACGTCGTTGCCCGGAATGGAAAGCACGTTCCAGCCGAAGGCGGCCCAGCGCTCCTCCTGCGAGTCCTGTTTCATAACGTCCTCGGTGCTGCCGCTGATCTGCAGGCGGTTGCGGTCCACGAGCGCGCACAGGTTATCGAGCTGGTAGTTACCGCCACTCATGGCGCCCTCCCAGACCGAGCCCTCGGCAAGCTCGCCGTCGCCCATGATGGTGTAGACGCGGTAGTCGCGGCCGTCCATCTTGCCGGCGAGCGCCATGCCCACGGCCACGGGCAGGCCGTGACCCAGCGAGCCCGAGTTCATCTCGATGCCCTTGAGCTTGTTGTTGGGGTGGCCGATGTAGGGGCTGCCGAACTTGGAGAAGCGGGCCTTGACGTCGTCGAGGTCAAGATAGCCCTCGTGGCAGAGCACCGCGTAGTAGGCTTCCATAGCGTGGCCCTTGGAGAGCACGAAGCGGTCGCGGTTGGGATCGTCGACGGTCTCGGGCGAAATGTTGAGGTGGTTGGCGTAGAGGGTCATGAGGGCGTCGATCACCGACATGTCGCCGCCGATGTGGCCGCCGGCGCCAGCCATGATGATATCGACGCAATCGCGGCGAAGGTCCCAACGCAGGGACTCAAGCTCTTCGATAGTTGCCATTTCTACTCTCCTCGCAGGTAAGCTTTAACGTCTTCTTCGATGGGGTCGTACAAATCGGGGGCAATGCCCAGGTACTTGCACGCCTCGTAGAGCACCGGCACCACGTTGGCGTGAATAGCGACGCAGTGGTGGATGTAGGGGCCCTCGACGATCTTGGCCTCGAGGCGCTTGAGGTTGTCGACCTCGACCCACAGGTAGGTGCCCATGCCGGCCGGGCCGTCGATGCCGCGGGCGTTGCCCAGCAGCAGCGAGTACTCGCCGTTGTCGCCGTCAAAGCGGGCAAGGGTAAGGTCGCCGTGCTTAGCCTCGGCCGTCAGCGCGCCGGGGTGATCGAAAGCCAGCGGATAGGTGAGCTTGGGCTTGACGGCCGCGCAGCTGCAGGGCCAGGGGCCGCAATGCTGCAGCAGCTCGCCGTTCTCGTTATCGGGATGGCGCACGGTCCAGTCGGCGAACATGCCACGGTGACGGCCCAAGTCGGCGGCTTCGACCATCAGTGCGGTGATGGCGCCATGGATATCGGTCTCGCATACGATAGGGATGCCCATCTCGTTGAGGATGGCGTTGGCGGCGCAGGGCATAATGCCCAGCTCGTCCTGCAGAGCGTTCCAGCACTGAATGGCACCGGCGTTGCAGCCGTACTTCTCGACCAGGCGCTTCATGGCAATGGCAAGACCGGCGACCGCGGGAACCTTGTCCTCGGGGATGCAGATCTCAAAGCTGTCGTTGATGTGGGCAAGCATGGCGGCCATGGCCTGCTCGTCGGCCTGGGCGTCGCGCACGGCCTGGACAAGCTCGGTCATGGGGATAGGCGAAAGCTGGATGTTGAACTTCTCGAGCAGCTCGCCCTCGTTGCACATGGTCGACCAGAAGTCGAACGGACGGGTGGCCATCTGCAGGATGCGGGTGTGCTTGAAGGTCTTGACCACGTTGCACACGGCCAAGAAGTCCCAGACGCCGCGCTCGAACTCGGGGTCGGCCAGACGGCAGTTGGTCATGTAGGTAAAGGGAACCTGGAAGCGGCGCAGGACCTTGCCGGTGGCGAATAGGCCGCACTGGCTATCGCGCAGGCGCGTGCCGTCGGGCTCGGGGCGCTCGTCGCGCGGACCCCACAGCAGCACGGGCAAGCCGAGCTCGCGGGCAAGGCGAGCGCAAACGTACTCGGTGCCAAAGTTGGCGTGGCACAGCATGATGCCGTCGACGCCCTCGGCGCGGAACTTCTTGACGATAGGCTCGATATGGCTGTCGTCGAACAGCAGGCCCTCGTCATTGATGTCGTCAATATCCACGATGTCGACGCCGATCTCGCGCAGGCGATCAGCTGTCAGGCCGCGATACTTGATTGCGTCCGGCGCGCTAAAGATACTGCGGCGCGTGGGCACAAAGCCGAGCTTGATCTTGTCCATGTACGTCCTCCCCTAATTACATGTTCAGTAAACAGACGTGTGTTTCGTTTTGTTCTGTTTACTAAATGTTTTACTCTTCTGTTTAGAAGTTTAACGCGAAAGTCCCGTAAACGGTAGAGAAATGAGCCTAAACGGTATGTAAACAATCTGAACATACAAGGGGACAAAAAGAGGGCCCCGAAGGACCCCCTCTTAGTAGCGTTATATATGGCTGCCTTAGCGAGCTTTGCCGCCCTGCGGCCCGTCGTTTCCTTCGCCTAGATTTCGCGCACGCTTTGGCGCTCGACAAAATAGGTCGACACGGCCGTCTTACAGGTATAGCTCTTGGGATTGCGGATGTTGCCCACCAGGCGGCGCACCGCGATCTCGCCCACCTCGTACTTGGGAACGTGCACCGTGGTGAGCGGCGGGTTGGAGAAGGCGCCCAAAGACAGATCGTCAAAGCCGATAATCGAGACATCCTCGGGCACGCGTATGCCGTGCTCGTTCAGCGCGCGCATGGCGCCTACGGCGAGCACGTCGTTTTCGGCAAAGAAAGCCGTCGGCAGGTCGTCGCGCGAGACGCTGTCGAGCCATGCGCCCATGTCGCGATAAGCACCTTCGAGCGTGGTGCCCAGTGTGACGCGCCATGTCGGGTTGGCCTCAAGGTCCGCATCCTCAAGCGCTTGGCGATAGCCGCGCTCGCGATCCTTAAAGTTGCGGATGCGAAGGTCGCCTGCCAGATAGCCGATTTGCTTGTGACCCTTCTCGATAAGGTAGTCCACGGCGCGCAGCACCGAGTCGGTGTTGGCAATGACTACGGCATCGAAGTACTGACGATCGCTCCAGCCATCGAGCACGATCAAGTGGGCGGCAGCGTTGGCGAACAAGGCATAGTCTTCCTCACCCAGCTCGGTACCCATCAGCACGATAGCGGCGGATGGATCGGCGATCAGGTCCTCGACCTGCGGACGCACGGCGTCCAAGTCGCTAAAGTCGAGCGAGACAAAGCTCGTGCTCATACCGTGACGACGCGCCTGGCGCTCCACGCCCTCAATAACCGCGGGATGAAAGGTGCTCTCGTCCAAAATGGCGCCCGTCTTGCGCGCGAGCACAAACTGAATGCTCTCGAGCTGCGTCGACTGCTGGTAGCCAAGCGATTGCGCGCACTCCAGGATGACCTTGGCGGTCTCCTCACTCACGCTGCGCTTGCGGTTGAGCGCGTTGGACACGGTCGCAGGCGAAAAACCGGTGATGCGGCTGATCTCGCGAACACTTGCTTTGGCCATTGTTCCCCCTAGCAACGGCCGTGGCGGAGCATCGCAACTCGATAGCTCGGCAAATAAACGACCGCAAATTCAATCTAAACAGAGTAGTAAATGTTTATTAGCTAGTTTAGCCTGTTGTCAAGCGAAGTGGCACGACTATTCCCCCAACGGGCGCATTTGTCCATCTTAACGTTATT
>CAJLUE010000065.1 GCA_905209765.1 uncultured Collinsella sp.
TCGGCGGCACCGATGAGCGGAGCATCGCCCTCCAGAGAACCGATGAGGATCGGCGTGTCCTGAAGCGGATCGAGCGCCTGGCTGGCATAGCCCTCGTGCACCGAATCCTTCCACGTCTGCGAACGCCAATCGGGACCTTGGTGAATCACGCCGCCCGAAAGCACGATGACCTCAGGGTCCAGGATGTTAGCGAGCGAGCCCAAGCTGGCACCCAGCGCAAAGCCGGCGTCATGGATGACCTCGGTCGCCTTTGCGTCGCCCGCGCGGCACAGGTCGTTTACATCGCGACCGACCGAAGGACGGCTGGGGTCGACGCGGCCAAAACGCTCATCGTACATACGACCAATGGAAGTGCCCGAAGCAACCGACTCCAGATGGCCAGAACGGCCGCAGGCGCAGGGAATGCCGGCGGCAGCCGAGCACTCGATGTGGCCCATATGACCGGCAGCGCCATGGAAGCCCTGCATCACGCGGCCGTTCTCGACATATGCGCCGCCGATGCCCGTGCCGATGCCCAGGCACAAGACGGAGAACTTGCCCTTGCCGACGCCCCAGTGGGCCTCGCCCAGAGCATGAGCCTGCACGTCGCCCACAACGGCAACGGGAAGACCAAGGTCCTCGCGCAGACGCGGCCCCAACTGAACGCCGGACCAGCCGGGCATAATCTCGTTGGCATACGCGATGGCGCCCGTCTTGGGATCGACGACGCCTGCGGCACCGATACCGACACCGAGGACCTCGACATCGGGATTCGCCTCAAGAGCAGCCTTGATGGACGCCTCGATACGTTGGAAGACGGCCTCGCCGCCCTCCTGGGCCTCGGTAGGAACCTCGGCCTCAAAAACGGGATGGGGCACGCTGCCGTCAGCCGGGTACTCCATAATGGCGGTCGCGATCTTAGTTCCGCCGATATCGACAGAGCAGACGTACTTGTTCTCCATGTCGCTCTCCTTCGGAGATAAAAAACAACTACAGGAAATGCGCCGTCAGGCTAGCCGTCACAGCGCGGTAAAGGTTTTCCAGGTGCCCGAGATCGCCGAGAAACCGTGTGGCCATTGACCTAATGGGTCATGGCCGCACGGTTGAACGGCGAGGTCGGGTGCCCGGGGAAGCTTTACAGGAGACCGTTGTCCTGGAGGACCTTCTTAATCGCCTCGACGTTCTCGCCGGTCATGGCCTTCACCGGGCGAGGCATGGTCGGGCTGTCGAAGATGCCCATGAGGTTCATAGCGGTCTTGAAGGCGCCGACGCCACCGGCATAGCCCTGGACGCCCGAGGTGACATCCCAGATGTGGGAGATCTCGTTGAGGCGATCCTGCTCGGCCTTGACGGTAGCCCAGTCGCCGGCCTGAGCGGCCTTCCACTGGCGCACGTAGCCCTCGGGCTCAACGTTGGCAAGGCCCGGGACGGAACCGTCGGCGCCACCGAGGTAGGCGCCGTCGACAACAACCTCGTGACCGGTAAGGATGCTCATCGGGTGGCCGTTCTTCTCGTTCTCCTGAACGAGGTAGCGGAACGAGATGTCATCACCCGAGGAGTCTTTGACGCCAGCAAGGACGCCCTCGGCGCCGAGCTTGGCAAGGAGCTTCCAGGGAAGCTTGGTGTGAACGCAGACGGGAATGTCATAGGCGAAGATGGGCAGGTCGAGCTCCTCGTGCAGGATGCGGAAGTGCTCCTCGACCTCGGTCATGCCCTGCAGGGCATAGAACGGGCAGGTGGCGACGAGGGCATCGGCGCCCAGCTCCTGAGCGACCTTGCCGTGCTCGATCATGCGCTCGGTCTCGGTGTCGATGATACCGACCAGAACAGGCACGCGGTGGTCGACGATGCGCACAGCCTCGGCAATAATCTGGCGACGGCGCTCGTCGGTGGAGAAGACGACCTCGCCCGAGGATCCCAGGAAGAACAGGCCATCGACGCCGGCATCGATCATGCGGTTGATGCTGCGCTCAAAGGAGGCAACGTCGAGCTGGTGATCTTCGGTATCGGGAACAACGACGGGAGGGATAACGCCGGTGAATTTCTGAGTTGCCACAAGAATCTCCTTAGTTGTCTGGCGGGCAGCCCTATGCCACCCACTCTTGTTGGCAGTGTCCAGGCCGTCTAGGCCAAAGAACACGGGTAGAACGTTTGGTTCAAGAAGTCGACGACTTCGTTTTCGAACGCATTGATGCGCTCGTGAGCGTATTTGGCATAGATGATATGCCTCCGGTCACACTCAAGACCGTTGAATACGGCAAACTGACCCTTGGGATCGCTCACGGCATCCATGAGCGATGTGCCCATGAGCACCGATCCGCGCACCCGAGTCGACAGAGCCTCGAGGCCACCGGGGATTGGATTGGCAACCGCCGTGCAGGCAAGGCCCCGCTCGTCCAGAGCGGAAACCGCCAGCGCGACGCCGCCGCCAAGGCCCTCGCCCCATGCAAAGATGCGGTCGGGGTCCATGCCATCAAGATTGCGCGCAACCTTCGCCAACGCGCAACCCCAACGGACGCGCTCGACAAAAGCGGGCGAAGCAATCCCCCGCTGCAGGTCGTCCGCACCAGCAGCATCGTCATCCAGCGCGAGGACGGCATACCCCATGGCGGCAAATCTCGTCATGTGATGCCAGCCACGCACAGGCCGATCGATGTCATGGAACATCAGGCACAGCGGCACGCGCTCAGATACTCGGGCACGACCGACAGGCTCAATCAAACGAGCGTGGACCGCATCGTCACCGAGCTTAAAGGAAACCTCCGAGTAACGGGCGCAGGGGTTAACAAAGTCAATTGCCGTAATGGCCAGGCCTTGAATCTCAAGATTCGAAGCGCATGTCTCTAAATCAGAAACATCTGCTTGGACATCACCGTGCCAGTCCCGATATTCTGCGAGCCTTGACGAAACCGTTCCAGGAATTCCCACGAGCCCGGGGACTATCAGCTCGTCAACATTGCTCTCGCACTTAGACATGAGCCTCCCCTCCCTCACAGAAAAACGGAATGATCAGATCGTCAAAATCCTGAATCTCCTCGTGGCCAAAGCCTTCAAAGAACTCATGACGCTTGTCGCAGGACAGGTTGTTGTACACCGCAAACTGCGTTGCCGGCGGACAGACGATATCGGCCGTGCCCGTGCCAAACAGCACGGGGCACTTGACCATGGGGGCAAAATTCTTGGAATCGAAGTACGCCAGCTTGGCATAGGCTTCCTCGATACGGGTCGAGTCCTCGTCAAACCAGCGCGACCAATAGCGCAGACCCTCGTAGGCAATATCGTCGGCGTCCAGATCCCAAACCAGGCGGAAGTCCGATAAGAAGGGATAGAGGATGGCGGCGCGATTGATAAGCTCGCTGTTAAGCGCGCAGGTTGCAATACCCAAACCGCCGCCCTGCGATGCGCCGTTCACATACACGCGGGTAAGATCGATGCCCTCGAGCTCGCGAACGATACGGCACAGAATGCGGATATCTTGGTGCAAGCGGACATAGTAGAGGTTGGCCGGGTCGCCGTCGATACCGGCGACGATATGGCCCGCGACCGTCGTGCCCTCAAATCCACCAATGTCCTCGGAGGGGCCTCCTTGGCCAGGACAATCGAGAGCAATGAGCGCCATGCCCATGCCCGCAAACGACGCCTGCTCAAACCAGCTGCGGCTTGCACCCGGATACCCATGGAACTGAAGTACCAATGGCACAGGCTCGTCCGAGACGGGTTTAAGGTACTTGGCATGCAGGCGTGCACCACTCATGCCGGTATACCAGAGGTCGAAAAACCGACAGGTCGCGGAATCCGCAACCGAAGCCGCCTCAATCTCGTAGTCGAGCTCGACAGCGTCGGCCTCGGCCATGCGGTCCTTCCAAAAGAGATCGAAATCCGATGGACGGGGCATAGCGCCTCGATATTCACCAAATTGCTGTTGTAGCTCCTGAGCACTTGGCATGGCTCGTGAACCCAGCCTTTCGAAATCGCAACGGAGGTGCGCCCGGCAAGGGAACCGGGCGCACGGGAGGGAAAGCGAGGCTACTCGCCGAGCTTGGGATGCAGCAGCGACGGCGCAGCGCCGAGCAGCATCTTGGTGTAGGGATCCTGAGGGTGCTGGAAGACCTGCTTGGCCTCGCCCTGCTCGACGATCTTGCCACCATTCATAACGATGATGTCGTCAGAGATATAGCGGACCGTCTGGATGTCATGGCTGATGAACACCATGGCCAGGCCGAGCTCCTTCTTAAGGTCGGTCAGCAGGTTCAGAATCTGCGCACGGACCGAAACGTCCAGAGCCGAGGTGGGCTCGTCGGCGATGATGGCATCGGGGTTCAGCGACAGGGCACGGGCAATTGCGACGCGCTGGCGCTGGCCGCCCGAAAGCTGGCCGGGAAGAACCTCGGCGGCGGAGCTGGGCAGACCGGTGAGCTCCAAGAGCTCCTTGACGCGCTTCTCCTGCTCGGCCTCGGTACCCAGGTTGTGGACGCGCATGGGGTCGAGCAGTTGCTCGCGAACAACCATGCGGGGGTTGAGCGCCGTGGCCGGGTTCTGGAACACGACCGAGATGACGCGACCCATGTGGCGACGGTCCTCGGCGGTACGTTTGGTAACGTCCTTGCCCTTAAAGTAGACCTTGCCGCTCGTGGGGGCCTGCAGGCCGCACATGACGTTGGCGGTGGTGGACTTTCCGCAACCGGACTCGCCGACGATGCCGATGGTCTGTCCGGGCATGAGCTTAATCGTTACGCCCTGGACGGCGTGAACCAGGTTGGGGTGCAGAATCGAGCCGGTACGGGTCCTAAAGGTGACGTGGACGTCATCAAGGAAGATGATCGGCTCGACGCCGTTGACTGCGGTCTCGCTCATCTACATCACCTCCGCGTGAGGGGTCAAACCATTTGCCTTGAGCACCTCGTCGGGGAGCTCGGAATAGAAGTGCTCGGTGCCGGGCACGCGCTTGAAGACCGGACGGGTGTCCAGGCCAATGCGCGGATGGCTCGAGCGGGGCGCGAAGCGATCGCCCTTGGGGAAATCGCGCGGGCTCGGAACGGCGCCGGGCACCTGGTGCAGGCGGCCCGAACCGCTCTCGATGGACAGGACGGAACCCAGAAGGCCGCGGGTGTACTCGTGAATCGGGTTGGTGAGCAGCTCCTTGGTGGGCGCCTGCTCGATAACCTGGCCAGCGTACATAACCGTGATGTTATGGGCGACCTCGGCGACCAGTGCCAGGTCGTGCGAGACGAAGATCATGGCAAAGCCGAGCTTGGCCTGAAGGTCGTTAAGCAGCTTGATGACCTGCTTCTGGACGGTAACGTCCAGAGCGGTCGTGGGCTCGTCGCAGATGACCAGCTTGGGGTCGCGGGTAAGGGCCATAGCGATCAGAACGCGCTGACGCTGACCACCGGAAAGCTCATGCGGATAGCTCTCGAGCGTACGCTTGGGGTCGAGGCCCACGAGCTCCAGGAGCTCCTCGGCGCTACGGGTGCCGCCACGCTTGGTGAGCTGCTTCATCTGGGCGGAAATGAGCATGGAGGGGTTGAGCGAGGACAGGGCGTCCTGATAGACCATGGCGATATCGGTACCGCGCAGGCCGAACCACTCCTTCTTGCTCATCTTGAGCAGGTCGCGGCCCTCCCAGAGAACCTCACCGGAAAGATGCTCGTCATCGTCGGTCAGGCCCATGATGGCCAGCGTGGTGATGGACTTACCGCAGCCGGACTCGCCTACCAGGCCCATGGTCTGGCCGGGACGGACGTCAAAGTTGACGTGGTCGACGACGTTGATATCACCGTGGTGCTCAAACTGGATGCAGAAATCGCGGACCGAGAGGATCGGTTCAACGGACTCATCGGGCACATGGCGGTCGTTACGCTTGAGTTCGACATCACGCAGAGCGCCAAGACGGGCGGACAGGGACTGAGCCTGCTCCTTGTAAGCGCGAACGGGGTCGGAGACCAGCAGGTCGGCCTCACGGCGCTTGGAGGAGTCGGTCGGATCCAGGGCAGCGGAGGGAGCAGCGGCCATGGCGTCGGTAATGCCCTCGGAGAGGATGTTGAGCGCCAGGCAGGTGATCATGATGGCCAGGCCCGGGAACAGCGCCTGCCACCAACGGCCAGCGAGCACGCCGCCGCGGGCGTCGGCGAGGATGTTGCCCCAGGTAGCGGTGGGCTCCTGGATACCAGCGCCGATGAAGGTCAGCGAGGCCTCGAAGATGATGGCGTCGGCGACCAGGGTAACGGTGAAGACCATAATCGGGGCAATGCAGTTACGCAGAACATGCTTGATCAAAATCCACGGAGCCTTGGCACCGGAAACGATGACCGCGCGGACATAGTCCTCGCCGTACTCGGACACGATGTTGGCGCGCACGATACGGGCAATCTGCGGAGTATACATAAAGCCGATGGCAAAGATGATCGACGGCACGGAGTTGCCCAGGATGGAAACGAAGACGGCCGCGAGGGCGATGCCCGGGATGGACATGATGATGTCCAGGATGCGCATGATCGCCTCGGAAACGGACTTGCGCGAAACCGCCGCGAGGGCGCCCACGACCGAGCCGCAGACCAGAGCCATGGCAGTGGCGCCAAAGCCGATGATCAGCGAGTAACGACCACCGTAGAGCATGCGCGACAGAATGTCGCGACCCTTATCGTCGGTACCGAAGATAAATCCGTTGCCGGGAGCCTGGCGAGCCGTAAAGATCTCGACCGGGCTATAGGGGGCAAGAAGGGGCGCCAGAATCGCGGTCAGGGCGACCAGCACCAGCACGACGGCGGCAATCTTAGAAGACAGCGTCATCTTCTTCCAGCCACCGAGCTTGAGCCCCTTGGAGGCAGCTTTCTCGAGCTGCTCGGTTTGCTTCTCTCGAATCTTTACCATAATCTACACCGTCCTGATGCGCGGGTTGATGAGCAGGTAGAGCATGTCAACCACGATGTTGATGATGATGAAGGCAAGAGCAACGACGATGACGACGCCCTGAACCAGGTTCGCCTCGTTGCCCTGAACGCCCTGCAGAATCGCAGTACCCATGCCGGGGAGGTTGAAGATGACCTCGATGACGACAGCACCGCCCATGAGGTAGCCGATCTTAAGACCGAGGGTGGTGACCGGGGTGATCAGTGCGTTGCGCAAAACGTTGATGCCGACGACGACCTTCTCGGGAACGCCGGCGCCGCGAGCCATACGGACATAGTCCTTATCGAGCTCCTCGACCATGGCCGTACGCACGATACGAGTCATCTGGCCCGTCAGCGGGAATGCCAGAGCGATAGCGGGCATGATCATACGTCCCAGATAGCCAGCCGGGTTGGTGGTGAAGTGAGGCAGAGCACCGGACGCCGGGAGCACCTTAAGGTAGGAAGAGAACAGCAGAATCAACAGAACGGCAAGCCAGAACGACGGGGTTGCCAAGCCGGCGATGGAGAAGACGCGGATCACTTGGTCCGGCCATTTATCGCGATACAGTGCCGCGATGACGCCGAGCAAAAACGAGACGACCGCGCCGATGGCAAGACCGATAAAGGTCAGCTGCATCGTGACGGGCAGGGCCGTGGAGATGCGCTTGGCAACGGAGTTGCGAGCAGCACCATAGGTGCCCATGTCACCATGGATCAAATCGCCCATGTAGCGCACGTAGCGCACGGGCCAGGGGTCGTCCAGACCATACTTCTCATGGTACTCGGCAACCGCCTCGGGCGAGGCACCGTCACCCAACGCCGTATAAGCGGGGTCGGTCTTGGAGAACGACATAAGGAAGAACACCAGGACGGTGACGCCCAATGCCATGATCGGCAGCGCCACGAGACGCCTTCCAATCAAACGTAGAAAGTTGTTCACGTTCTCTCCCCTTTCTTTTGTCGGTAGGACCAACTGGTATATGAGTATGGATACTCATTACAAGACCCGAGCGACATCGAGGCCGCCCGGGTCTTTGTTTCAACTATGAGGACGTTGCCTTACGACCGACGCCCCACATATGACTCAAGCGAGTCTTAGGCCTTGACGGTCGCGACGCCCCTGAAGGACATGCTCGTCGTGCCGATGCCCTTGAAGCCATCGAGGGCCTCGCCGTTGGGCGCGGTGGACGGATCGTCCCAGGAAGCGGAGACGGTCTTGACGTGGACAACGGGGTACAGAACGGCGTTGTCAGCGATGATATCGAAGCACTCGTTCCACTTCTTCTGCTGCTCGTCGCCCTCGGCGGCAAGAGCCTCGTCCATGAGACCGTGGAGCTTCTGCCACTCAGCGGACTCCTTCCACGGGCAACGGGTCTGCATCCAGACGTTGTCGCCGTACCACCAGTTGAGCAGCAGGTCGGGGTCGGCGCCGAAGCAGGAAGGATCGCCAGGGGCAAGGAGGATATCGTAGGCCTCGCCGCCGTCGATGGCAGCGTAGGTGGCCGGCGAGGTATCGGTCTGGATGGTCACATCGAAGCCGAGAGCGTCGAGGTCGTTCTTGACCTGGGCGGCCATGCCCTTGATCTGCTCGTTGTCGGTGGTGCGCAGGGTGATGGCGCCCGGGGTGATGCCAGACTCCTCGATGAGCTTCTTGGCCTTCTTGGCGTCGGTCTTGTACACCGTGGAAGCCTCATGATAGTTGGTGAAGCTCTTGGGCAGGTAGCAGCTGGCAGCGGTGGCAAGGCCGGCGAAGGTGTTGGTGATCATCTTCTCGGTGTCGAGCGCGTACATGACGGCCTGACGGACCTTGACGTTGTTCCAAGGCTCCTTGGCGACGTTGAACATGATGAAGCGGGTGCCGAAGCCCTGGACGTTGTCGATCTTGCAGCCAGCGCTCTCGAGCTGGTCGACGGCGTCAGCGGTGACGAGCTCCATAACGAGCGTGGAGCCTTCCTGCTGGGCGGTAACGCGAGCGGTGGGGTCGGTCAGGATGCTGTACTGGATCTTCTTATCCTCGGCAGCATACTCACCGTTGTACTCGGGGTTGGGAACCAGGGTGATCTCGGTATCGGAGATAGAGTCGTACATCCAGGGGCCCGAACCGATCGGCTGCTTGGCGCGATCCTCCTCGGACTGAGTAGCCGGGGTAACACGGATGATGGCCAGACGATCCTTGAGCAGGGAGAAGTTGGGGACCTTGGTCTTGACCGTTACGGTGCTGGCGTCCTTGGCCTCGATGGACTCGAAGGGCTGGAAGAACGGAGCATAGGTAGCGGAAGCAGCGCAAGCGGTGTAGGAAGCGACGACGTCGTCAGCAGTGACCTCGGTGCCATCGGAGAACTTGGCGCCCTTGCGGATGGTGACCTCGAAGGTGGTGTCGTCCACGGACTTGGGATCGTCGGTGGCGAGCTCGTTGAAGGTGCTGTAGTCGTGGTAATCGATGCCGTAGAGGCCCTCGACGACGTGCCAGTTAGCACCCAGGCCCACAGCGGAGCCGGTGCTGGCGGGATCGAAGCTGGACGGAGCGTAAGCGGAACCAGCGGTGATCACGCCGCCACCACGGTTGGCGGAATCGGTGGAACCGGAAGCGGAACCCTCGTCGTTAGAGCTGCCACCGCAGCCGGTGAGACCAAGCCCTGCGACAGCAGCGACGCTGCCGGTGAGGCCGAGGAACGAACGCCTGGACATACCCTTGTTGATGATGGCCATGTCTTCTCCTATCAATAGAGAATCTTACCCGGGAGCACCTAGACTTGCCCCCGCGCAACTTGCGGACGATATATACCTTACCTACCGACGAACCCAACTGAGGTGCCGCGCTCGGTGACCGATACATACATACGCTTGAACGGTATTTACTACCGTTCACCGAATTCATTGACAAACGATTCGCCAGACAGTATGTATTGACGAGGTGAGATATCAGTCTTCGTCAACCCGCAGGATAGCAGGGTTGTTCACCATGGCTAGTCAAACGTTTTAGCGTTAATAAAAGGCTCTGTTAGACCAGGATTGACATACATGTGTCCCCACGGTGCCATATCG
>CAJLUE010000066.1 GCA_905209765.1 uncultured Collinsella sp.
CCGATCAGCTGCATAAGCTGCGTGGACAGGTAGTTGGTGGACAGGTCGTCGACCTCGCTTGTCTGGTCGCAGCCGGCAACGTCGTAGTTGGCCCAGATGATGTAGTCGGTCTGCCACAGACGCTCCTGGTGCGTGGCGTCGTCCTCGCCGGTAAACCACTTGTCGTTGAACTTGGACGGGAAGAACGGCTGGTGGTCGCCCCAGAACACCACGACCACCTTACGGTCGAGCTTGCTCAGGGCGTTGAGGAAGTAGCGAAGCGCCTGGTCGGACTGCTCGATGCACGAGACATACTCGTCGACATCGGAGAGCGTGCCGTCCTCGACGGTCTTGGCGTCCAGGTCGGTCGTGTCGATGTTCAGGTGCATCTGCTTGTCGACCGGCAGCAGGCCCGTATCGTAGCCCGAGTGGTTCTGCATGGTCACGTCGAAGATGAACTGCGGATCGGCGTTCTGGTCGAGCAGCTCAAGAATCTTGTCGTAGGTCGCCTGGTCGGTCACCATGCCGCGCAGGGTATCGGCGCCCTGGAAATCGTTGATGGACAGGAACTGGTCAAAGCCAAAGTCCTTGTAGACGTTCTCACGGTTCCAGTTGGTCGCGTGGTTGGGATGCATGGCCGTGGTGGAATATCCGAGCGACTTGAACTGCTCGGCTAAGTTCCCGGTCGTCTCCATGTTGTAGATGGTGTAGGGATACACGCCCGAGCCCAGGTTGGCCATGGAGTTGCCGGTCATAAACTCAAACTCGGTATTGGCGGTGCCGCCGCCGTAGGCGCTCACGTAGAGCTTGCCGCGGCTGAGGCAGTTGGACAGGCTCTTAAAGTACTGCGGACCCTCGTAGCCGGCGCGCATGTTCTGGTAGATCGACAGATCCGAGAACGTCTCGTTCATGATGGCGATGACCGTGGGCTTCTCGCTGTCGAACTGCTCCTGGGCGGCGGCGCGCTCGTCACTCTTGGCGGCGTCGGACTTGTCGTAGGCCTTGGCGTACTTTTTGAGCGTGGCCTTGGCATCGTCGACGGAGTAGTCGGCGGGTTTGGGCGGCTTGATGGACTGCGCCGCGCTAATGAAAGCGGGTAGGTAGCCCTCGCGCCAGTAGCTCTCGAGCGGGCGCCAGGTGTAGACGGTGATGCCGAGGGTGTTGTAGTAGTCGATAAGCGTGACGTGCGCGGTCACGCCGCCCAGGCACAGCACGGCGACGAGCAGGTTGGTGAGCAGCATGCGCTTGACGTTGGCGGCGCCCTTCTGACGGTGCGGTGCCACCAGGCCGGCGTACTCGCATAGCAGCATGGCGATGGCGGTAAAGCCCATGGACAGCACGCAGAACAGTGAGATCGAGAAGGTGTAGCCGGTGCCGGCGACCGCGGCGGCGGTGGAGATGGCCGAAAGGTCGCCCGGCTGGATGGGCATGGATTTAAACGTGATGACGAAGAACTCGGCAATGCCCAGGACAAAGAGGGCAAAGGCCAAGACCGCGGGAGCTGCGCCGTGGCGCTGGAACAGGAAGAACAGGCCGACCATGAGCGTGGTGATGATGGCCCACTCGAGCAGGATGCACAGGGGGTAGACCCAGGTAAAGTCGTGGTTGGACGAGACCTCCATGCCCAGCAGCGCAAAGACGCCGGCGAGCAGCAGGCACAGGACGGCGGCGACGAGCGGTTTGCCCACAAAGGCGCCGCGCAGGCGGGCGAGCTTGCCGGTGGGGGCGGGGGCGTCGGGCCCAGCGAACGCAAAGACGCGCGGGGCGATGCAGTCGCGGGCGATGCTGGCCCAAGCGCAGCCGGTGAGGATGGCGTTGGTCAGGATGAGCATCACGAAGGCGAGCGGCTCGTTTTGCGCGACGAGGCCAATAGCGCCCCAGACGGTCAAAAAGAGCTGGAACAGGCCGAAGGCGACGCTCCAGGCGAAGGCGCCCTTGGCAACGGTGCCCGACTGAGCGCGAATGGCCTTGGCTTCGCGCAAGACAAGGTAGACGGTCGCCGCAAGACCGACGAGCGAGATGGCGGCAGCGAACATGCTGAGACTCCTCACAAACTTAAAACCTACGAAAGCGGGGGTTTACCCGATTGTTACCTAAATATGCGCTGCATTTGCGGGCTGCGCACAACAACCAGCCATATTAACGCGCATGTGCGGCGGTGTGGCGCAATGTAGTGGTGACCTGCGCGATAATGGACGGGAATTACACGGAAACGTAAAGGCTTCTTAAAGAATTGGCGAGGATAGAGCTATGGGCGATCAGGTTTGTATGACGGGTGCCGAGTGCTGCGACGGAGCTGCGGGCGTGGATGCGAACGGTTATCCGGTCGAGACGACGGGCAACGCGGTGCTGGACACGTTGGAGCACCGTTCCTCCACGCGTGCCTTCGCGCGTGATGACGACGACCGTCCCGTGGCGGTGACCGACGAGCAGCGTGCGGCGATTCTGCATGCGGCGAGCCGTGCGCCGTCGGCAGGCGCCATGATGATGTATTCCATCGTGAGCATTCGCGAGCAGGCCACGCTGGACCGTCTGGCTGACCTGTGCGACCACCAGCCCATGATCGCCAAGGCGCCCTGGGCACTTATATTTGTGGTCGATTATGCCAAGTGGATCGATCTGTTTGAGCACGTGGGCTGCTTTGAGCCCGAGTTTGTCGAGCGTACGGGCAAGGCGCCCCGCCGCGCGCCGGGTCTGGGCGACTTTGCCATCGCGGCCCAGGACGCCGTGATCGCTGCGCAAAACGCCGTGGTTGCCGCCGAGGCCCTGGGGCTGGGGAGCTGCTACATCGGCGATATCGTCGAGAATGCCGAGGAAGTTGCCGAGCTGCTGGACTTGCCGCCCTATACCATGCCGCTGTCGATGCTCATCATCGGCACGCCCCGTAAGGAGCGTCCGGCCATTGCGCATCCCGTGGTGAACCTGGTGCACGAGGAGCGCTACTGCCGCGCCGATGCCGCGACCATGGACGCGCAGGTGGCCGAGATGGACGCGATGTTCCGTCCGCATGCCCGCGAGGTGGGGGAGCGCGTCGTGGACATCTATACCCGTAAGCACACGAGTCCCTTTATGGCCGAGATGAGCCGCTCCATGGAGTGGTGGTTCAAAAATTGGCTTGGAAAATGACGAATGTGACAAAGGGAAAGTCCCTTTGTCACATTCCATATCGCCGAGGTGGCTTAAAGGCTGTATAAATGTTTATCTAGCTGGGAAAACAGTGCCATTCAAACATGGGCCGATTACCTATAATTCCTTCGAACATTAAAGTTGGGAGGAAACCGGCTTATGGAACAAAAGGCCAAGGAGGCAGCTTCGCACGCTGCGATTCCCGTGAGCATCTCGGCGATGCTCGTCACGCTGGGCGTGGTGTACGGCGATATCGGCACCAGCCCTATGTATGTAACCAAGGCGCTCGTCGCCGGCAACGGCGGCATCGGAAGCGTCACGGAGGAGTTCGTGCTCGGCGCGCTCTCCCTTGTCGTGTGGACGGTCACGCTGCTGACCACCATCAAGTATGTGCTCATCTCGCTGCGCGCCGATAACCATGGTGAGGGCGGCATCTTTGCCCTGTACAGTCTGGTCAAGCGCTGCGGCAAGTGGCTTATCATCCCCGCCATGCTGGGTGGCGCCGCGCTGCTCGCCGACGGCATCCTGACACCTGCCGTTACCGTTACCACGGCCATCGAGGGCCTGCGCACCATCCCGGCGGTCCATGCCGTGCTGGGCGATGACCAGGGTCGCGTCGTCGCCATTACGCTCGCCATCATCATCGTGCTCTTCTTGGTACAGCGCATCGGTACGGCCAAGATCGGTCACGCCTTTGGCCCCATCATGACGCTGTGGTTCCTGTTCCTGGGCGGCACGGGTCTGTTCTTTGTCTTCCAGCACCCCGCCGTGCTGCTGTGTCTCAACCCGGTTCGCGGCATCGCCTTTTTGCTGAGCCCCAACAACCACGCGGGCATCATGATTCTGGGCAGCTGCTTCCTCGCCACCACCGGTGCCGAGGCGCTCTACTCCGACATGGGCCACGTCGGCCGCGGCAACATCTACGCTACCTGGCCGTTCGTTAAGTGCTGCCTGCTGCTTTCCTATATGGGCCAGGGCGCTTGGCTTATGAACAACGCCGCCAACCCCGAGCTCATGGGCATTGCCGATCTCAACCCGTTCTACCAGATGCTCGCCCCGGGCCTGCGCCCGTTTGCCGTCGGCCTTTCCACCGTCGCGGCCATCATTGCCTCGCAGGCGCTCATCACCGGCGCATTCTCGCTGGTGTCCGAGGCCAGCCGTCTGGACCTCATGCCGCACATGCAGGTCTTCTACCCTGCCGAGACCAAGGGCCAGCTCTACATCCCCATGGTCAACAACGTCATGCTTGTCGGCTGCGTCATCGTGGTGCTGCTGTTCCAGAACTCGGCGCATATGGAAGCCGCCTACGGCCTTGCCATCACGCTGACTATGATGTGCACCACGCTGCTGCTCTTCTTCTACCTGCACGAGGAGCGCAAGCTCAAGGTTGCTCCGTGGATCTTCGCGGCCTTCTTCCTTTTGCTCGAAGGCTTCTTCTTCGTGAGCTCGCTCACCAAGTTCTTCCACGGCGGCTACTTCACCATCCTCATGGCTGCACTCATCATGGGCATTATGGTGTGCTGGTACAACGGCACGGCGGTCGAGCAGCGCCAGTTTACGCTGCTGCCGCTGCGCAGCTACCTGCCGCAGCTCAAGCGCCTGCGTGACGACGACCGTTACGAGCGCATGAGCGACAACGTCGTGTACCTGACCAAGGACACCCATACCGACTACATCGACCGCGATATCGTCTATTCGATCTTGGACAAGCATCCCAAGCGCGCCCGCGCCTGGTGGTTTGTGAATGTCGAGACCATGGACGAGCCGCATACCTTTGCCTATTCGGTCGAGACGTTCGGCACCGACTACGTGTTCCGCGTGCATCTGTACCTGGGCTACAAGATCAACCAGCGCGTCAATGCCTACCTGCGTCAGGTTGTTCAGGACCTGGCTGCCACCGGCGAGCTGCCGCCGCAGACGCATGACTACTCGGTCTACAAGGATCCGGGTAACATCGGCACGTTCAAGTTCGTCCTGATCCGTAAGCTTCTGGCGCCCGAAAGCGATGTGGAGCCCAGCGAGCGTACGGCCATCACGCTCAAGTACATCATCCGCCGCGCCGCCGGCACGCCCGCGCGTTGGTACGGCCTGGAGAACTCCAACGTGAGCTTTGAGTACGTGCCGCTGTTCACCAAGTTCAAGGCCGTGAATAAGATGCAGCGCCTGGCTCCCAACGAGCGGCCGTAGTCGACGCTCGAGGTTTGTCTGCGAACGGGCGGGTTTGTATTGACGGGGATTGAGTCCTGGGAGGAAACCATGGATGCAAAGGTGCTTGACGGTTGCGATCTTGCGACCGAGCTGGTGCGTGAGGTACGCGCCGATGCTGCCGAAGATCGGTTCTTTACGAATCGGGCCAACATGGATATGGCCGACCGCGTGATTTCGATCGTGGTGACGGTGCTTGTCGCGGCGTGCGTGTGCGCACTGCTCGCGCACGTGCTGTTTGTCTAACGACCGCAGGTTGCAAAGGCTTTACACTTGGAACCACCACAAGGGGAAACCACCACAAGGGTGCCTGTCCCCTTTGTGGTGGTTTTTGTTTTTGAGAGAGGGGCGGGACGCTGATGGACGTCCGTACGGACGGCGATATTGCCGATAGCTTTTGGTGGCGGCGCACAACGCTGACGCGCCGCACTCCTCTGTATGACGCCTGCGTATCGGTGGGGCTGCTGGTCGCGGCGACGATTGTGGGCGCGCTGCTCGACCATCCGGGTCTCGCGCCGAGCATCATGATCGTCTATGTGTTCGCCGTTCAGCTGTGCGCATTCTTTACCTGGAGTCGCCTGTATTGCTTGCTGAGCTCGGCTGCCGCCGTGGCGCTCTACAACTTCTTGTTTGTCGACCCGCGCTACTCGCTGTCGCTTATCGACCGCGGCTATCCCGGCATGTTCTTCATCATGTTCGTGGTCTCGCTTGTGTCGAGCTCGATTGCGTTGGCCCTGCGCCGCGCCTTGGCACAGGCTGCCGCCAGCGACCGCCGCACGCATATGGTGCTCGAGACCAATCGCATGCTGCAGCGCTGCGCCGACGAGCAGCAGATCGTTCACGCCATGGCAACGCAGCTGGCGCGTCTTTCGGGCTGTCCGGTCGTGTGGTACAGCGCCGACGCCGAGGGCGATGACCTGCTGCCGCGTGCGACATACACGGCCGTGGGCGATGCCGCACCGGTGCACGAACTGGCGCCGCAGATGCCGCCGCGGCTCTCGGCGTCCGCCTATGTGGGAACGCCGCTCGACGCCACGTTTGGCGGCTCGGCGTTTTATGGCATCTACCTGACGGTTCGCACAGGCGACGGCTTCGCGCGCTCGGGCGACCCCGCCTCGGTGGTGGGCGTGCTGGCTATCGTTGCCGAGCCCGACGTGCTGACGCACGAGGAGCGAACACTTGCCGATGCTATCGTGAGCGAAGGCGAGCTGGCACTCGATCGCGCCCGCGCCATGGAGGCCCGCGAGGAGGCGGCGGTGCTCGCCAAAAACGAACAGCTGCGCGCCAACCTGCTGCGCTCCATCTCGCACGATCTGCGTACGCCGCTCACCAGTATTTCGGGCAATGCCGATGTCCTGCTCGATCAGGGCTCGACCGGCACCGCGGTGCTCGATGCCCAGACGCGCCGCGGCCTGCTCCTTTCCATTCGCTCGGATGCGCAATGGCTCAACGCCACCGTCGAGAACCTGCTCGCCATCACCAAGCTCGAGGGTGGCGGTATGCGCCTGTCGACCACACTCGAGCTCATGGACGATATCGTCGAGGAGGCGCTGCGCCACGTAAATCCGGCCGTGCGCGAGCACGACCTTAAGGTGGTGGCGTGCGATGAGCCGGCGCTCGTCAATGTCGATGCGCGCCTGATGGTGCAGCTGGTGGTCAATCTGGTGAACAACGCCATCACCTATACGCCCGCGGGTTCGCATATCGTGATTTCGATTAGCGTCGACGATGGACGCGTGGCGTGCTCGGTGGCCGATGATGGTCCGGGCATCGCACCCGAGGATCGCGAGCGGATCTTTGAGTCGTTCTATACCGCCAACCATGGTCTGGCCGACAGCCACCGCAGCGTTGGCCTGGGTCTTTCGCTCTGCCGTTCCATTGCGTTGGCACATGGCGGTAGCATAGAGGTTGCCGCGGCGGACCCGCACGGCTCGGTCTTTACGATTGAGCTTCCCGTCGCCGACGTTTCGTTTGATAAGGAGTAGCGCTGTGCCGAACTCTGCCGTAAAACCGCTCATCTTGGTCGTTGAGGACGACCCCGCTGTCCGCAACCTTATCGTTGCCGCGCTCGAGGCGCACGGCTTGCGTCATATGGCCGTTGAGACTGCCCATGCCGCCATCGCCGCCTCCTCATCGCAGGCACCGAGCATTGTGCTGCTCGATCTGGGCCTGCCCGATATGGACGGCGTCAAGGTGGTGGAGTCGGTGCGCGCATGGTCGGGCATGCCGATCATCGTGGTCTCGGCGCGCAGCGAGGACGCGGACAAGATTCGCGCGCTCGATGCCGGCGCCGACGACTACCTGACCAAGCCGTTTTCGGTCGAGGAGCTGCTCGCGCGTATTCGCACGACGCTCAGGCGCCTTTCGTATGCGCAAACGGGCGGCGTTGTCTCCGAGGGCTCGTTCGATACCGGTGAGCTGCATATCGATTTTGATGCCGGCATCGCCACGATGGATGGCGAGGAACTGCATTTGACGCCGATCGAGTACAAGCTCCTGTGCCTGCTGGCGCATAACGCCGACAAGGTGCTCACGCACCAGTCTATCTTGCACGAGATTTGGGGCACGGCAACTAAGAGCGACCTGGCGAGCCTGCGTGTCTTTATGGGCACGCTGCGCAAGAAGATTGAGTCCGACCCCGCGCATCCGCGCTATATCCAAACGCACGTGGGTATCGGCTATCGCCTGGTCACCCAAGGGTAGGACGGCGTCCGCCATCCCACTATGAGTTGCGGTGAAATACGGTCTAAATTTGCCTAATTCCAGGCAAAACAGTCCGTATTCCACCGCAACTTTGTTATTTGCCCTTGGGCTTGCTGGCGTAGAACTTCTTCTTTTTGGACTTGCCGGCAGGGGAGGGTTTGCCGGCAAAGTTGGACTTGCCGTTGCCGGCCTGCGCGTGCGCGGGCGCCGTTGCGCGAGGCTTGCGGGCCTCGGGGTTGCGCAGCTCCTCGACGCGCTCGGCAATTTCCTCGGCGCTAAAGCCGACCTCGGCCATGGCGTCCTCGATGGGCAGGCGGCGCACGATATAGCAGTGGTGCACCTTCTGGTTGCGCGCGAAGTCCTCGGGGATGGTCTGTGCCGTAATGTCCTCCAGCACCACGCCCGCGCGTGCGAGCTTGCGCGTTTCGGGGCGGAAGCCGCGCAGGTTGCAGCTAAAGATGGCATGTCCACCCTGTGCAAGCAGGCGCGATACGCCGGCCAAAAGCTCAACATGGTCGCGCTGGACATCCCAGGTGCGGCGGCCCATCTTGGACGAGTTCGAGAACGTGGGCGGGTCGACAAAGATCAGGTCCCAGCGGTTGCGCGTCTGGCGCTGGTCGCGAATCCAGGCAAGCACGTCGTCGCGCACAAAATGATGCTGCGGACCAACAAAGCCGTTCTGGCGCATATTGCGCTCGGCCCAGTCCAGGTAGGTGTTGGAAAGGTCGACTGTCACGGTTTCCTCGACGCCGCCGTCGGCCGCATAGCAGGTGGCGGTGCCGGTGTAGGCGAACAGATTGAGGAAGCGGCGTGCCTGTTTGGCGTGCTCGCGCACCAGGTTGCGGGTGACGCGGTGATCCAAGAAGATGCCCACATCCAAATAGTCGTCAAAGTTGACGGCAAAGGTGAGTCCGCCCTCTTCGATGAGCGGCAGGCGACGGCGCGCGATGTTGGCGCGCTCGCCCGAGCCGCCCTTGCCGGCGCCCTGCTTGCCGTACTGCGAGCCGCCGCGTGAGCGCATGCGGGCCTTGGCGTGCACATGCTCGGCGGGAACATCTAGGATGCGCGGCGCGATGGCCAAGATGTCGAGCATGCGGGCCTGGGCCAGCGCGGGATCGATGGTCTTGGGCGCGGCGTATTCGGCGATGACGAGCCAGCGGCCCGGCGTCTGCGGGCAGCCCTCGTACAGGTCGATGGCGGCGGAGTAGTCGGGCAGGTCGGCATCGTAGACGCGGTAGCAGCTCACGCCCTCGCGCTTTGCCCACTTGCGGCGCAGACGGGCATTCTTGCGCAGGCGGTTGGCGAACTGCTCGGACTCGGGGATGAGCACGGGCAGCGGCTTGCCGTCGCCCAAGTCGAGCGTGGCGGCAGGTTCGGGCATGAGGGTGTTGGCGGCTTCGCCTTCGGCGTCCGTGGACTGTTCCTCGGCGTTTGCGCTGGTCGCAGCCTCGAATGCCGCGGCGGCGTGGTCGAGCGAGGGCCAAACCTCAAGAGCCGCCTCCTCGTTATTGGGCATAACGGCGGTGGAGCGCGCGGGCTCGGCATGGAGCGCGCGGGCCATAAGGCCATCGCGGGTGAGTGCGGCGACCGGCGCCGCGGAAAGCTCGGGCGCGCGGCGCAGCTCGCCGACCAGCGTCATGGCGTCGTGCATGAGCG
>CAJLUE010000067.1 GCA_905209765.1 uncultured Collinsella sp.
GCCGTCCCGTCGACCCCGAGCTTTCGCGCGCCCGTCTGGCCGCTTGCGACGCCGTCCGCGTGACGCTCGCCCTGGTGCTCACCCTTGTTGGCGTTTCCGCGCCCGAGCAGATGTAATCTACGGGTCATTTGACCGTGTAGGTTCGGCTTCAATGAGCCCTATAAGCCCGATCTCCATCGCGGAGGTCGGGCTTTTTGCGTTTGGCAGGGCTTTTTGGCGTGTTGGAAAATGCTACCAAATCGCAACTATACCGGTTTACGGGGCTGAATCGCTGCCTGGCGACCATAGCGCCAATAGCGAAATTAAAACCGCAGGTAGACGGCTTGTCGAATATTAAAAATGCAGGGTATGGTTGGCTTGCGCCGTTTTTGCACCGTAATCCGCCATAGTTTTGAAAATGACCCCTTGGAGACGGAGAAAACGGATCATTTTTGTCCCGGGTGAGAGCGGCACGAAACCGTCCGCCACGAATCGTGGTTATCTACTACGTTTAGTCGCATACCCCGAACCATGTTTAAAGGTGCGATATTAAAACCGCAGGTAGCGGGCTTGCGATTTTAGGAAGATCGAGGGAATGGTCTGGGGTCGCGGGTCAAACGTAGTAGATGGGCGCGATTCGTGGCGAGCCGATCCTGGGACCGACGATCTTGCTCTCGTGTCTCGTGGTCACCAGGATCTTTGGGGGCTCGGCTGGCCTCTCCATATAAGTTGCGGTGGAATAGTTCCTGTTTGGGGCGGCTGCCGGGTTTTTCAGGAACTCTTTCACCGCAACTTATAAGAGGGGGACATCGACGCTCGTGGCTTTGTAAAGAGTGTCCCTTTTGGCTAGTCGTTTAAGAACGTCCCCGATGACTAAGTTGCAGGTGGTTGCGGTTGTGCTACACTAATGCTGCGTATATGACGCAATCATCTCGATACAGATCAATGATGTCCGTCGTTTAAGTACGGAGCTAGACTGTTTAGCCGCCCTGAAGGTATATGCAGGGAGCATGTGATCACAGGGCTTGAAAAGAAAGTTGAGCAACCACTGTGTCTGATCAACAGCAAGAAAACGAAATAACGACGGCGCAAACCGCTCCCGCTGCACCGGTTGCGTCGGACCAGGTCGCGATGCCCGCGCCGGTGCAGGCATCGGTTCCTGAGGCCCCCAAGGCCGCTTCGACGCCTACGCCCGCATCGGCTGAGAAGGTCGCGCCTGCCGCTGGCGAGGGAGTTGCCCCTGCCGCCGAAGAGGATGCCGCGCCCGTAAAGCCCAAGCGCACGCGCCGTGCGCCTAAGCCCGCCGCTGACGACGAGGATGCTGCCAAGTCCAAGCGCCGTACCACGCGCGCGACGCGAACCAAGCGCACCGTTGCCGATCCCTCCGCGCCCATTTCCGATGAGGTCGCGCAGGCCCGTGCGCTGGCGCAGATTAGCGAGGCCCAGGTTGTGCGCGCCCGTCGCCGTGCTGCCGAGCGCGAGGCCGCGGCACTGACCGAGCTTGCAGCGCCAGTCGTCTCCGAGGCGTCTGCGGCCACCGAGGCCCCTGTCGCGGGGCAGCCGACCGAGAAGCCGGCTCCGCGCACGCGTCGTCGTGCGGCCAAGTCTCAGCAGGATGCTGGGCAGGTGGCCCAAGAGTCCGGTGAAGCTCCGGCTCGTTCTGCAGTAGGGGAGGATGCGCAGCCCTCTGAGTCTGCAACACCTGCCGAGGCCAACGAGGTTCCCGTTGTCGATCCCGCTCTTCGCCCGCACCGTCGCGGCCGCAAGCCCAAGGCCTTCGTCGAGGCCGAGAAAGCTGCTGCCGCCGCTGCGGCAGCCGCAGCTCAGGACGCCGCGATGACCGCCGCGCCCGCACCCGTCGCCGACGCTTCTGCCCAGGGAGCCGCTGCCACCGAGGCCGACGCGCATGCCGAGGGCGAGCCCGCCGATGTTCGCCCTGGTCGTAGCCGTCGTACCGCTTCCAAGCGCTCGTCCAAGGCCAAGGGTTCGAAAAAGGACGCGTCCGAGGATTCTGGCAACGAGGTCGTCGAGGCAACCGTCGACTCTGCTCCCGAGACCGAGAGCGCTGATCAGCCGGCAACCGATAAACCCAAGCGCACGCGCAAAAAGTCCGCAAAGGCTAAGGCCGTCGAGCAGCAGGCCGATGTTGAGCCCAGTGCCGATGCCGATACCAAGGCCGATAACGAAGTCCCGGCCGACACCGACGCAGCAGCTCCGGCGGCCAAGGGCGCCACGACCGCCGAGACCGACGAGAACGCCCGCCCCAACCGCCGTCAGCACAAGCGCAACGACGAGCGTAACGAGCGCAAAGACGAGCGCAACAACGATCGCCGCAACCGTCAGCGCGATCGCAAGCAGCGCAACAAGGAGCGCAACGCCGCCCCGACCGAGCCTACGCTTTCGCGCGAGGAGCTCGCGGCCATGAAGGTCGCTGAGCTGCGCGAAAAGGCCAAGGAGTTCGAAATCGAGACGACCGGCAAAAAGAAGGCCGAGCTCGTCGAGGAAATCTACACCACCGCCGCGAAGGCCGAGGGCTTCCGTGACATCAAGGGCATTCTGCAGATTCGCCCTGACAGCTCCGGCATCATCCATGCCCACGGCTACATGAAGTCCAGCGACGACGCCTTTGTTCCCGCATATCTCATCCGCTCCGCACGCCTGCGTACGGGTGATGTGATCGAGGGCTCGCTTCGTCCCTCGCGCGGCGGCGACAAGCGCGCCGGCCTCGCCAAGATCACAACCGTCAACGGTCTTGATCCCGAGCAGGCCCGTAACCGCCCCAAGTTTGGCGACCTTACCCCGGTCTATCCCAATGAGCCTCTGCGTATGGAGCACGGCAAGGATTCCATCACCGGTCGCGCTATCGACATCGTGTCGCCGATCGGCAAGGGCCAGCGCGGCCTGATCGTGTCGCCGCCAAAAGCCGGCAAGACCACGATCCTCAAGAAGATCTGCCAGTCTATCTCGATCAACAATCCCGAGGTGCACCTCATCTGTCTGCTCGTCGACGAGCGCCCCGAAGAGGTCACCGATATGCAGCGCTCCATCAAGGGCGAGGTCGTGGCCTCGACCTTCGATATGCCCGCCGAAAACCACACTCGCGTGGCCGAGCTCGTGATCGAGCGCGCCAAGCGCATCGTGGAGCTGGGTGGCGACGTCGTGGTGGTGCTCGACTCCATCACGCGCCTTGCCCGCGCCTACAACCTGGCCGCTCCCGCCTCGGGCCGCATCCTTTCGGGCGGCGTCGATTCGGCGGCCCTGTATCCGCCCAAACGTTTCTTGGGCGCTGCCCGCAACATCGAGAACGGCGGCTCGCTCACCATCCTGGCTTCCGCCCTTATCGATACCGGCTCCAAGATGGACGAGGTCATCTTTGAGGAGTTCAAGGGTACCGGCAACATGGAGCTCAAACTCGACCGCGACCTGGCCGACCGCCGTATCTTCCCGGCCATCGATCCCGTTGCCTCGGGCACGCGCAACGAGGACCTGCTGGTCGACGAGCAGATGCGCCCGTTTGTCTTTGGCCTGCGCCGTATCCTCGCCGGCATGAACAATACCGAGCGCGCGGCCGCGTCGTTTATCAAGGGCCTCAAGGGCACCAATACCAACCAGGAGTTCCTGGTTCGTTCGGCAAAAAAGCACAGCGATTACGAGCAGACGTTCTAAGTCGCTCGCCGCACGCGACAACAGCCATAGACATGCCAGAAGGGCCGGGGTTTAGATCCTGGCCCTTTTCGTATAGCCGCTCGCCAACGATTATTGACCTCACGGCCGGCAAGCAGCGATTTTCCCGTTTCAATCCCGCTTCGTCGCTTGCAATTCTCAAGGGGGTTTCGCATAATAGCTGTTAAGCTTCGCGACGGAAAACGCAGATGAAACGAACCATATACCGTTGCTTTGGGGCATAGCCCCGCTTCATCTTCTCTCGCGCAGCCAACTGAATGATGCGATTTGGGTGCTGGAAGATGGGGAGAGCTCATGGCTTCTTCTGATGCAACACAACGAGCAGTCCTTGCTGGACTTTCCTGCGGGATCGGCCTTGCCGCTCCCGTGGTGATGTATGCTGCCACGCTGCCGTTTTCGTCGGTGAACGAGACGGTCGTCGCGGGCGCTGTTCCCTTTGCCGTGGGTGCGGTGGCGGGCGTGGGTATCTATGCCGCTTCGCTCGGCATTTCTGAATATCGCGCGCAGCATGCCGAGCGCCTGTTCGAGCCCGACGCCATGGGTGGCGCTGCGAACGTCAACCAGCATCAAAATGAGTTCCAGACTGCCTCGATGTCCGCCCAACAGCAGTGGGCTGCCCCTCAGGGTGTTGCTACTGCGGCTCCTGCCGTGCAGGCAAACGCCGCGCAGCCCTCTTCGGTTTTCTCCGGCCTGACCGGTGCCTTCCAGCGCCGTCGTGCCGACGATGGCGTCCCCACCATCGCCCGCGCCGCAGATGCCATGAGCGAGGCCGACGCCTGGTCCATGATCGATAGCATGCTCGACGACGATTCGCCGGTCAGCTGCGACCCCACGCGCTCACGCGACGTCTACCAAGTCGCTATAGACGAACTCACCTACGGCGGGCAGACCGGCTCCTATAACCGCGATGACATCGCTGCCGCTGCGCGCGCCGTCTCGGGCTCTCATGCCGCCCCTGCGGGTAGCACGGCCGCCTTTGTGGCGCTCGTGGCTAACGCCGCCAACAACGCCGCCACGGCTCAATCCGTTACGTATGACACTGCCGTGCCCGTGACTCCGGCTGCCGCCACCGCCGTTGACCCCTACGCCGACGAGCCGCTGGCCGTCGACGAGGAGACTATTGCCGCCCGCCGTGCTGCCGAAAGCTCGCTGTGGGGCGCTCCCGCACAGCAGCAGGCGTCGGAGGCAGTGCCGTACAACGCGAACCTTGCCAACATGCCGATCATCAGCGACGCCTCTGCTGCGGCCATCGATCTCGATGACCTTGACGAGCCGGTCATCTCGAACGACATGCCGTATGTGGTCGCTGCCCCGGTTGATGTCCCGGCCTCCGCGTCCCGGTCCGTCGCAGTTGACGAGCCTGTTGATGCGACTTCCGAGGAAGACGTCCCCATGGCCGATTATTCGGGCCACGAGGGCATGTGGGCTGCCGCTGCCGCAATTTTGGACGAGGTCGTCGAGCCTGCTCCCGTTGCCGCTCCGGTGTTTACGCCTGCTCCTCAGCCCGCTGCCCCCGCGTACGTTGGTCGCCACAGCGCCGTGTTCCCCGAGGATACCGCCCGCATCTCGCGCGAAGGTATCGAGCGTGCCGAGGCCATCGCTGCTGGCATCATGGAGAACCGTCGTCACGAGCGCGTTAATCAGATTCTCGAGGAGGAGATCGACCGCCTGCAGTCTGCAGCGGTGAGGCGCACGGGCCGTGCCTATCTGAGCGTTATCGAGGGTGGCACCGCCAGCTTTGAGCCGCTCTGTGCGGAGGCATAATATCTGCATGCTTAAACTCGATCGAAAATGGGCGGTCGCGACCTGTCTGATGGTGCTGCTTATCTGGGGCAATTCGATGGTTTCTGGTACGGGGTCCGGTTCATTGAGCCTGTCGATTATGGAGGCCGTTCGCGGCTTTCTTCACGGTATGGGGCTTCCGTATGAGTGGGTGACCAACTTCGTCGTTCGCAAGTGCGCGCATTTTACCGAGTACATGGTGCTCGGCATTCTGACGACGCACACTTTCGATATCGAGGGCCATCGCACCATTGACGTGCTGCTTCCCACGGCGGTGTTCTTGCTGCTGATTCCCTCGATTGACGAGACGATTCAGCTCTTTGTGCCCGGTCGCGCCGGCATGATCACCGACGTGATGATCGACTGTTGCGGAGCGATGACGGGCGTTGTGCTTCGATATCTTCTACGATCGCTCATATGTGCCAAAAAGGCCGCCTAGGACACATTGCTTGGTCCTAGGCGGCCTTTCTTTGTTTGGGGGCTTATACGGGGCGTGGCGGCGTTATCCCGTAGGATGGGATTGCTGGACGTTGCGGCGCCCCTTTGGCGCGCCTACTGTTGAAGCGCGGCGGCACCCAGGGCCAGGCAGCCCATGATGCCCTGCTTGCCCTCGAGGCTATTGTTGACAATGTAGGTGTCGATATCGTTGACCTCGGGCGTGACGATGTAGCCGTTGAGCATCTCGGCGCACTTTTTGCGGGCGAGCGGCACGATAGGGGTGTGATCGGCAACGCCACCGCCGATGATGATCTTCTGCGGGGCATAGCACAGCGTGTAGGTCATGAGCGCCTGTGCCAGATAGCCTGCGAGCAGGTCCATGGCCTCCGGGTCATCGGCCATATCTCCGGCGGACTTACCTCCCCAGCGCTTTTTGACGCCAGGACCGGCGATGAGGCCCTCGAGGCAGTTGTCGTGGAAGGGGCAGGCGCTGTGCTCGCCAATGGTGTCGCGCGGGTCGCGCGTGACCAGGATGTGGCCGGCCTCGGGATGCATCATGCCATGCACGAGCTGACCGCCCGAGAGCACGCCAGCGCCCACACCGGTGCCGATGGTCAGGTAGACAACGTCGGTGAGGCCCTGAGCGCAACCAAAGGTGACCTCGCCCAAGCAAGCGACGTTGACGTCGGTATCGTAGCCGCAGGGGACCTTGAGCTCGTTTTGGATGGTGTCCAGTAGGTCAAAGTAACGCCATGCGGTCTTGGGCGTCTCCAAGATCTTGCCGTACTGGGGCGAGGCAGGGTTGACCGCGGTGGGGCCAAAGGCGCCGATGCCCAGGGCGGCGATGCCCTTGTCTGCAAACCATGCGTTGACGGCCTCGACGGTCTCCTGCGGGGTCGTGGTCGCGATCTGCTCGCGCTCCAGGACCGTACCGTCCGCATAGCCCGTGGCGCAGACCATCTTGGTGCCGCCGGCCTCGAGCGCTCCGATAAGCTGCTGCTCTGCCATAGTATTCCTCTCTCTGGGACGAGTTGCTCCGTGACTAAAGTATAGAGCTCTAAACCATTTAAGAAAGCGCTATAAAAAGAAGCTCTGCAACGTGGCGGGCGGTGCGGGGCTTCTTTGGTTGCTTTAGTTGCCGGGCTGTCCTTACCCGCGCGGCTTGATTTTATCACGTAGCGACGTGAGGTTCTCCAGCGCCGCGTTAAGCGTTTCGTCTCGCTTGGCAAAGTGGAAACGAATCAGATGGTTGACGGGCTCACGGAAGAAGCTCGAGCCGGGAACGGCGCCCACACCAACCTTGGAGGCGAGATCCTCGCAGAAGTCGAGGTCGCTGTCGTAGCCAAACTCAGAGATGTCCATCATGACGTAGTAGGCGCCCTGCGGCACGTTATGATTAAGACCGATGCTGTCGAGTCCCTGGCAGAACAGGTCGCGTTTGGCGGTGTAGAGGTCGAGGACCTCATCGTAATAGCTGTCGTCGAAGTTAAGGGCGGTAACGACGGCTTCCTGCAGGGGAGCGGCGGCACCCACGGTGAGGAAGTCGTGGACCTTCTTGATGCGCTCGGTAATCTCGGCCGGGGCAATGGTGTAGCCCAAGCGCCAACCGGTGATGGAGTAAGTCTTTGACAGCGAGCTGCAGCTGATGGTGCGCTCGAACATGCCGGGCAGCGTGGCCATATAGACGTGTTCGTGGGGCGCATAGACGATGTGCTCGTAGACTTCGTCGGTGATGCAGTACGCGTCGTACTTTTTGCACAGGTCGGCGATAAAAGTGAGCTCCTCGCGCGTAAAGACCTTGCCGCAGGGGTTGGACGGGTTGCACAGGACGATGGCCTTGGGCTCGTTGTCGCGGAAGGCCGCCTCGAGGACCTCGCGATCGAAGTCGAACGTGGGCGGGTTGAGCGGCACATAGATGGGCTCGGCACCCGAAAGAATCGTGTCGGCGCCGTAGTTCTCGTAGAACGGCGAGAAGATGACGACCTTGTCTCCGGGGTTTGTGACCGTCATCATGGCGGCCATCATGGCCTCGGTGGAGCCGCAGGTGACTACGATGTTCTCGTTGGGGTTGATCGGCATGCCCATAAAGTGTTCCTGCTTGGCCGCGAGTGCCTCGCGCATGGCCTGGGAGCCCCAAGTGATGGAGTACTGGTGATAGAGCGGCTTGGGGTCGGTCGCGATGGTGCTGAGGCTCTCGAGCAGCTGTGCCGGAGGATCGAAGTCAGGGAAGCCCTGCGAGAGGTTGACGGCACCGTACTTATTGGAGATGCGCGTCATGCGGCGGATGACCGAATCGGTAAATGTCGCCGTACGGTTGGAGAGTTCTTTCATGCTTGTCCTTTCGAGCATTTGCAGTGGGGCAAGTTTACTCCTATGAAACCGGTGGGAATTGCTCGAAACGCGCTCGAAAAACTCTTTTCAAAATTCTTGAAAATTGGGGCTTGCATCGCGTGGCGTTCCTTGCAATAATAGTCGAGCGCGAAGCGCACAGGACACGGTGGGTGTAGCTCAGTTGGCTAGAGCGACGGGTTGTGGTCCCGTAGGTCGAGGGTTCGAGTCCCTTTACCCACCCCAGTTCTTGCTTCGTGTTGATATCGGGTCGTTAGCTCAGTTGGTAGAGCAGGGGACTCTTAATCCCAAGGTCCAGGGTTCGACCCCCTGACGGCCCACCACACGATATCTCCTCTAAAGTCCGCCACAACGGACTTTAGCTTTGGGTCGTTAGCTCAGTTGGTAGAGCAGGGGACTCTTAATCCCAAGGTCCAGGGTTCGACCCCCTGACGGCCCACCAAAGCAAGTTAAGACGGTCAACTTCGGTTGGCCGTCTTTTTTGTTGACCTTGCATGGGGTCGAACCCGAAAGGGCGCGGAGCTGAGGAAACGCGTAAGCGTTTGCCAGCGCAGCGCGCAAGGCGCCTTGGCGCCGCAGCGGCCGCCTGCGCAGCAGGCTGACCCCCTGACGGCCCACCAAAGCAAGTTTAGACGGTCAACGAGAGTTGGCCGTCTTTTTTGTTGACCTTGCATGGGGTCGAACCCGAAAGGGCGCGGAGCTGAGTAATCTGCACCGTGATTCCCTTAGGGAAACACGGCTAAAGCCCCATAAACGTGCTCTCCTTATGAGAATTATGCTCACGGGGCTCGATGCATGTTGAGAAGTTGTGATCAAACTCAAAGTGAGAATCGATTTAGTCTGCTCGATAGTGCGATCCGAGACTTTCGGTTCGCTTACGCATGGCTTTGACCATTTCCTGTGCTAGTTGAATCTGCGATTGCAGGCGGGCGA
>CAJLUE010000068.1 GCA_905209765.1 uncultured Collinsella sp.
TGCGGCCCTGGCCGTCACAGGTCTCGCAGGGATGATCGATGACCGTGCCTTCGCCATGGCAGTCGGGACAGGGCGAAGAGGACTGAACCTGGCCCAGGAAAGAACGCTGGACCGTCGTCACATAGCCAGTGCCGTGACAGCGGCTGCACTGCTTTTCGGTAGCGCCCTCAGCCTTGCCGGTACCATTGCAGTCATCGCAAGGGGCAAGACGATCGTAGCTGATCGTCTTTTTGCAGCCGAGCGCCGCCTCCTCGAGCGTCACCGAAAGGGAGATGGCCATATCGCGACCGCGACGGCGCTCGCGACGGCTGCGAGCGCCACCGCCGGCGCCACCGCCAAAGAACGACGAGAACAGGTCGTCCATGCCCATGCCACCAAAGATATCGTTGATGTCGACATAGCCAGAGCCACCGGGGCCGTCCGCGGTGCCGTAACGGTCGTAGTTAGCACGCTTCTGCTCGTCGGAAAGAACGGAATAGGCCTCGTTGAGCTCTTTGAACTTGGCCTCGGCCTCGGGGTCGTCCGAAACATCCGGGTGTACCGTACGGGCTTTCTTTAGAAACGCGCGCTTAATCGTCCGCGCGTCGGCATCCTTGTCAACGCCAAGTACCTCGTAGTAATCCCTATTTTCCGACACGACCGAATCCTTCCAACTTTCATTATTGTCACAGTGCGTCCTATACCCAAGCTGGGCCGGGCGCAAACAGAGGGTTTGATGTTATTGCATTCCGTACGGCGAAAGCACGGCCCGCTGCGAGCAGCTCGCGAACCAAACCGACACGAGCGCGAACATAAAACCGTTCGCAAATCCATTGACGAACTGCATCGCGCCGCGCTTCCACCACAGCAAGCTGCGATGAAGCACACCGTCCGACAGTACCATGAACAAGCCCATGGCAAAAGGAATGAAGCACATCATGGCAAAGGCGGAAAACACGCCCGAAATGGCCGACAGCACCAAAAACGGCGCGATGATACCCATGAGGTAGAAGCCGGTGCGAGCCTTGCCCTCCAGGCGCTCGGCCTCCACGTGCGCGCGACCGACCAGGTCACCGCCCGAAGCGCCATTCGTGCCGGCGTGACCCATGTTGGGGATGCGCACCTCGTCGCCATCATGCGTGCCGGCGGGAAACTCAATCGTCTGCTCGGAGGTCACGCGGGTACGGCCGCTGCCACCGCAATCGGGGCAGGGGTCGGCAACGACCTTGCCGGAACCGCCGCACTCAGGACAAACCGTCTGGAACGTGCCGGCACCAAACAGGAAGGACAGGTCGACATCGATATGGCCGCGACCACCGCAGCTCGGACAGGTGTGGGCATGCTCCGACGAAACAGAGCCCGATCCGCCACAATGTCCACAGGTGTCAAAACGGGTGTAGCGAACGGTTTTGTGGGCACCGCCCTTGGCCTCCTTGGCGTCGAGCTTGATATCGACGACCACGTTGGCGCCACTCTCGGGGTTGTAGGCCGCCTGGCCGCGACGGGGCTGGCCCCAGGCGCCCCCGAAGGGGAAACCGCCGTCAAAGGGGTTGCCGTAACCGGCGCTGCCGGCATAGCCACCGCCATAGGGCGAAGCCGTCGGTGCACCGGCAAAGGGATTGCCCGACCGCATGGCATCGTAACGCGCACGCTTCTGCTCGTCAGAGAGCACGGCGTAGGCCTCGGAAACCTCTTTAAACTTCTCCTCGGCATCCGGCTCTTTATTGACGTCCGGATGGAGCTTGCGGGCCTTTTGCTGGAAAGCCTTCTGTATATCACGCGAGGTGGCGTCCTTGGAGACACCCAAAATCTCGTAGTAATCTTTTTCGTTCATCGTCGCCATGCGCGGCAACCTCCTGCTCACAGCAGCGTATATATTGCGGTAATTCTACCCGAGCGACCTAGGCTAGACCCCAAAACAGCTCGAACAGCATATTTCCATCGAGCCAGCCCAGGTGTGTCGGCGCTAAACGGGCGCGGGCGCGACCTGCGATAACGTCTTTTGAGGTGACACACCCCACATGTCCTTCAACATGATCGGGCACCCAAGCGGCAAGACCCAATTCGAGCGCGCGATCGCAGGCAGCTGCCAGCTCGTCTGCAGCAATCACGCTTGCCGAGTGAACCAACAGTTCGGGCCCAATGCCGCGCGTCATGCGGCAAGCGAGCATCAAATCCTCGGCCGCCGCCTCGCGATGCGACAGGTACTCGGCCTCAAACGCTGTCGCGCCATCGTCACGTTGCACCAGTCGCACGCGGTGCGCATCGCCACGGGCGGGAACGTCAGGAAACAGCCCGGCCAAGCGATCGAAATCCTCGGTATCGAGCATTCCCGCGGCAGAACGACCTAAACCCAGATAGCCCTGTCCGGTCCAATAGGCAATGTTGTGGGCGCATTCATGCCCATCGAACGCGTAGCTCGCCACCTCATACGGATGGTAGCCCGCTGAACTCAGCCGCTCGCGCGCAACGTCCATGCATGCAGCTTGGAAATTCTCATCGGGCTCGAGCGACTCATCGCGGCACGCCATGCGATAGAAGGGCGTCCCCTCCTCGAGCGTGAGCGGGTAAACCGACACATGATGCGGAGCCGCCGTCAGCACGCCATCGAGCGTGCTCTTCCAACTTGCTGCAGTCTGTCCGGGAAGCCCACACATAAGATCGCACGACACGTCAAGCCCAGCGTTCTTGACCGTCGCGATGGCAGCGAGCGCCCGGTCGGCATCGTGAATACGGCCAATGACAGCCAACTCGGTATTGTCCAGCGTCTGCACGCCCAGAGAGATGCGCGTGACACCTGCCTCGTCAAGCGCGGTGGCGAGCCCAGCCGTCAGCGATTCTGGATTGGCTTCACAAGTAAACTCAACGGGCTTGCACCACATGGAGATACGACGGGCAAGTTTCACCAGGCGCCCCCCTGCCAGCGAAGGCGTGCCGCCGCCTACGTAGACAGTGCGAATCTGCCTGAGTGCCCCAGCGTTGCCAAAAACATCGAGGCGCGCATACAGTTGCTCAAAATAGGCATCGAGCGCAGCGTCCAGGTCGCACGGCGCCACGCTTTGCGAGTCAAAGTCGCAATAGCGGCATTTTTGAGCGCAAAACGGCACGTGCACATACAGCGCGGTAACGGCCACCCTTAAGCCTCCAGCGGATGAGCGGGCACCGACTCACCGGCGGCAAGCGCGGCCTCGCAGGCCACCACGTCGCGCTCGATATCATCGACCAGCGCCATAAACTCCTCGTACGTGGAGCAGCGCACCACCTGAGCGCGCCAGGCGGCGGCATGGGGCATGCCCTTTAAGTACCAGCTTGCATACGTACGGGCGCGCGACATAAGCGGCAGAAGCTCGTGCGTCAACGTCAGATGCTCACGCAGGGCCTCCAGGCGCTCGACCGAGGAGCGAGAAGGAACCGGCGTGCCATCGAGTGCAAGGGCGCGTGCATCGCCGAACACCCAGGGATTACCGTAGATACCGCGCGCAATAAACACCGCGCTGGCACCCGAGCCGCGCAGGCGCTCCGCCGCGTCCTCGGCCGAGAACACATCGCCCGAACCAATCACGGGAATCTCGACGGCTTCGGCAACCTCATCGACGACAGACCAATCGGCCTGGCCCGTATAGAGCTGCGTGGCACAACGACCGTGCACGGCAACTGCAGAGGCGCCCGCCCCTTCGAGCATCTGGGCAAACGTTGCGGCGTTGCGATCCTCGGCATAAAAACCCTTGCGGATCTTCACGGTCACGGGAACATGCGCCGCGCCCACCGCTGCCTCGACAATCTTCTCGGCCAGGTCGGGCGTGCGCATAAGCGCCGAGCCCTCGCCCTTGGTAACGACCTTGCGAGCCGGACAGGCCATGTTGATATCAATCAATGACAGGCGATCGCCCACGCGTTCCTCGACGGCAGCGACGGCACCCGCAAACTGATCGGGCTTGGAACCAAAGAGCTGCACGCAGATCTGCTGCTCCTCGTCGGCCGGCAACACCAGGAGCCACGTCTTGTTGCTGGCATAGGCAAGGCCTGCAACGCTCACCATCTCGCTGTAGGCAAGGTTGGCACCGCGGCGGCGACACATGATGCGATAGGCGGGGTCGGTTACGCCCGCCATGGGAGCCATAAGGAACGGCTGCTCGGCATAGGCGCCCAGCAGCCGCTTGCTGTATTCAGAAAGCGCCATGGACCTACTCGTCCACCTTGAGAATCGCCATAAAGGCCTCCTGCGGGACCTCGACCGAGCCGATGGCCTTCATGCGCTTCTTGCCCTCTTTCTGCTTCTCGAGCAGTTTGCGCTTTCGCGAGATATCGCCGCCGTAGCACTTGGCAAGCACGTCCTTGCGGCGCGCCTTAACGGTGGAGCGGGCGATGATCTTGTTGCCGATGGCGCCCTGGATAGGCACCTCGAACAGCTGTCGTGGGATGATCTCCTTGAGCCTGTCGCACAGGCCGCGGGCAAGACCGTAGGCCTTATCCTTGTGCACGATAAACGACAGCGCGTCCACCTCGTCGCCCGAAAGCAGGATGTCGAGCTTGACGAGCTCGGAGGGGCGATATTCGTTGAACTCGTAGTCGAGCGAGGCGTAACCCTTGGTGCGGCTCTTGAGCTGATCGAAGAAATCCAAGATGAGCTCAGCGAGCGGCATATCAAAGCGCATCTCGACCGATTTGCTCGTCAGGTGGATCATATCGGTCGTGACGCCACGGTGCTCGATAGCGAGCTGCATGACGGCACCCGTATACTCGGGCGGGCAGATGATCTTTGCCTTGAGGTAAGGCTCTTCGATACGCTCGATGCGCGTGGCCTCGGGCAGATCCTGCGGGCTGCGGACATCGACCATCTCGCCGTCAGTCTTGTACACGTGGTAGTCGACCGAGGGGCTCGTGGCGATCAGGTCCAGATTGAACTCGCGCTCCAGGCGCTCTTTGACGACCTCCATGTGAAGCAGGCCCAGGAAGCCCACGCGGAAGCCAAAGCCCAGCGCCACCGACGTCTCAGGCTCCCACACCAACGACGGATCGTTGACGTGCAGCTTATCGAGCGCGTCGCGCAGGTTCTCATAGTCCTTGTTGTCGATGGGGAACAGGCCCGTGTAGACCATGGGTTTAGCCTCGCGGTAGCCCGGCAGCGGCTCGGGGCAGGGGTTCGAAGCCCACGTAAGGGTATCGCCCACGCGCACGGCCTCGGGGTCCTTCAGACCCGTGACCACATAGCCGACCTCGCCGACAGTCAGAGCATCGACCGGCGTCTCGGCAGGGCGCTTGACGCCCACGCCGTCGACCAAGAAATCGCCCTTGGCCTGCATCATGCGCAGGGTATCGCCCTTTTTGATGGACCCGTCAAAGATGCGCACCGTGGCGACGACGCCGCGGTACTCATCGAAGTACGAATCCAGAATAAGTGCCTTGAGAGGGCCATTTGCATCGCCCTTGGGAGGCGAGATCAAAAAGACAATGGACTCCAGCAAATCATGGATGCCCTCGCCAGTCTTGCCCGACACGCACACGGCATCGTCGGCGGGAATGGCCAGATCGTCTTCGATCTCGGTCTTAACTTCGTCGGGGTGCGCCGAGGGAAGGTCGATCTTGTTGATGGCCGGAACAATGTCCAAGTTGGCGTTCATGGCGAGCGTCGCGTTGGAAACAGTCTGCGCCTCGACGCCCTGAGTGGCGTCCACGACGAGCACCGCGCCCTCGCAAGCGGCCAGCGAACGCGAGACCTCGTAGGTAAAGTCCACGTGGCCCGGCGTATCAATCAGGTTGAACTGATACGTCTCGCCGTCGTCGGCGTCATAGGACACGCGGACGGCATTGGACTTGATCGTGATGCCGCGCTCGCGCTCGATGTCCATCGTGTCAAGCAGCTGCGACTCCATGTCGCGCTCATCGACGGTATGGGTGAGCTCGAGGATGCGGTCACTGATCGTGGACTTGCCATGGTCGATATGCGCAACGATCGAGAAGTTACGGATGTGGGAAATGTCAATTGAAGTATTCATGCGGACTATCTTACCCGAGCGGTACAAAAAATGGAGCCTGTTCCATAAAACAGGCTCCATTTATGCGCGTAATCTGTGTGGTGTGAAATTTACAACTTAAGCGTTGATGCTGTTCACGAGCTTGGCAAGACCGGACTTGCGGTTGGAAGCCTGGTTCTTGTGGATGACATGCTTAGCGGCAGCCATGTCGAGACGCTTGGTGACGGTCTTGAGGGCAGCCTGGGCCTTCTCGGCGTCGCCCTCGGCGACAGCGGACTGGACGTGCTTGGTCAGCGTCTTGAGCTCGGACTTGACAGCCTTGTTACGCATGCGAGCTGCCTCATTGGTGCGGATACGCTTCTTCTGAGACTTGATGTTTGCCACTTCTGGAGTTCCTTTCGAGTTCCTTGCAAAAAATGTATGACACCTCTGAGACACGGTGAGGTCATGCAAGCGCCTACTATAGCACGCTCCCCCTCAAAGGGATAGAACGAATTTGTCAAATAGGCAGGTATCATCACGATTTTCTCAAGATGTTCGTAATCCAGAGCAAAAGCGCGGTCTCCGAATCGGCCGAACCCTTGAGCGCGAGCTCTACATCGACGGCACCCTCGAGCGCGGCAACGAGCTCGGTCATCGAAAAACGACGCGCCCAGGTAAGGTGATTCTTGACCTGCCAGGCCTGGAGCTTGAGCGTCGCGGCGAGCTCACGCCCCTGTCCACGCCCATCGAGCGCCTTAGCAACAATCAGCTCACGGATGCGACCGCATAGCAGCGTGTAGGTCCACACGTAACTCTTAGAGGGCAGAAGCTTAAAGAGCTCGAGCGAGCGCCGCATATCGCGAGCCGAGACGGCATTGAGGAAGTCCCAGGGTTGAACCTCGGCCGTGCGCACGATCAAACGCTCCACGTCGGCAAGCTCAATCTGGGGCGCCTCGACCATCTGGGCGAGCTTTGCCAGGTCGTTATCGAGCATGCGCGTGTTTTCGCCAGAGCGCGAGACGAGCTCCTCGGCAGCAGCCGTCGAGATGGACTTACCGTGCTGCGTCGCCATCTGCTGGACGCGGCGCGGCAGTTCCCAGCGCTTGGTACCCGAGCAATCGACGATAGCCTTCTTGTCGATCTTGGCGATTGCCTTATACAGGCGCGTATTCTTGGCAAGTGAGTCGGCGATAATGAGACAGACCGTCGTGGGGCTGGGACTTGCGAGGTACTCGACAAGCGGTTCCGAGACCGCCTTGGCGAGCTTGAAGCAGCCGTCGAGGATCACCAGGCGAAACTCGCTACCCATGGGAAAGGTATTGAGCGAGCCGATGATCGACTCGATATCGGGATCTTTCGTCATGTCGCGTTCATCGAGGTTGAACTCAACCATGCCCGACTTTTCCAAGCGAGCTTTCATACGCGAGACGGCGTGGTCGCGCTTGACCCCATCGGTACCGACGATCAGATATGCCGGCAGCAGACCGGTTTCGGACATTGCGCTCCCCTCTCGCAGACCCTCGAATTCGTACCGTGCCATTTTAGCCCAGGGGCACACAGCGCGCCAACAGCAGCATCACGGTCGCTGACATCGCATCGCAAAGCCCTTCGCGGTCGGCTTGATGGTGATATCACCGTGTTCGATGGTGCATGCGAATGCACCACCCGCTTCCTTAACGGCATCGATGCAGGCGTCAGATGGATGGCCGTAGCGGTTGCCCTCGCCCGCACTCGCGATAGAGAGCTCGGGCTTAAGCGTTTCCAGCAGGTCTAGGTCGACAGAAACCTTTGAGCCGTGATGTCCCAGCTTGAGCACATCGATATCCCCCACCTTCTGTACAAACTCGCGTTCCTGATCGAGCTCGGCATCACCGGTGAGTAGCATGCGGAGACTCTGGCCTCCTTGGACATAACTGAGCAGCAAGACAAGCGAGTCTTCATTGCCCTCGCCATCCACCGTGTCAAACGGCCACATCACACGAGCCCGAAATGCGCCGATATCGATCGCGTCCCCGCGAGCCACCTGCCGGTACGTTACGCCCGGGCGATTTAGGACCTCAGCGGGCGCATCCTCCAGCGCATTAGCCGCGACCGCAATGGTTCCAACTGAAAACTGATCAAGCACATCGGGAAGGCCACCCCAATGGTCTTCGTCCCAATGCGTCACGAAGACGGCGTCGATATGGTGAACGTTATTGCGCACCAGCGCGCTTACCACGCGCTCATCAAGACCACAGTCGACGAGCGCCACGGCGCCACCCTGACGAACCAGGATCGCATCGGCCTGGCCAACATCGAGCACCGTTGCCGAAGGCGGCGCATATCGATCCCAATAGACATACGGAACAACCGCAGCAAGCATCAAACATAGCAACCCCACCGCCATGGGGCGTGCGCGGGGACGTGGCCACCAGACCAGCAGAACCGCCAGCAAACACGGCACTAGATAAATCCACATGCTATCGGGCGGCACGCTCACGGATGCACCCGGCACGGCGGCATACAGCTGCTCGAAGAACAGCGCGCAACGGGCGGCAATCATGGGCACAACGAGCGCCCAAGCTTGCAACGGCTCCACGAGCGAAAAGGGAACCAGCACGATTGACACAGCAAGCAGGAGACTCACCACCGGACCGATGACCGCATTCGCCAGCGGAGCAATGAGCGAGAACGTACCAAAGGCAGGAATGGTGATGGGAAGTGTCGCCAGTTGCGAGCAAAGCGTGACGGAAAGCATGCTGGCAACGCCCGATGGCACACCCAGCTTACCCAAAGCGTAGGTCGCATAGGGGCAAAAGCACAGAATGGCAAAGACGCTGGCACATGAAAGCTGAAAGCCCATCTCGAACAGCACCGTCGGCCGCAGCAGCACAAAGATGGACATAGTTACGAAAAGTGCCGAAAGGCCGTGCCGGCGACGCCCCGCGCCGTTTACGACAAGCGTCGCGAACACCATGCAGCACGCGCGCACGGCCGAGGGAGACGCGCCCGTAAAGGCAGCGTAACCCACAAGCGTTATCGCCAATATCGCCCGCTGAAGACCACGTGAACACCGAGTCATTTGCAAGACGCCCTCGATTACAAACCCCACGATAGCCAAATGGCTGCCCGAGACGGCGATAAGATGCGCCGTTCCCGTCACCGAAAACCAGTCGCCCGCCGGCTGGGCGCGCAGCTCGGCCGAACGACCGCAGACGACACCGGCTATGAG
>CAJLUE010000069.1 GCA_905209765.1 uncultured Collinsella sp.
CGCAGACGTCCCGTTGCCCGCTCCATGGAGCAAGGAAGATTTCGGGAATGGTAGATTCAGCCCGCTTTGCCCCCGCATTTCACCGGGTCTCGGTATGCCACCGCAGCCGGTGCGGATTTGCGAAGCAAATACGCGGACGTCCCCATGCCCGCTCCAATTCCAAAATGTTAGGTTAATGCCTGCTGCCCATACTTGCACCTGCGCACGGTACAATGGTTGGGTTACGACCAACGTGCCAATAACCAAAAAGGAGCCGCTATGATCGATCGCTATACCCGCCCGGAGATGGGACACATCTTCTCCCTCGAGAACAAGTACGCCATTTGGCAGGAGATCGAGGTTCTGGCCTGCGAGGCCCAGGCGGAGCTCGGCAAGATCGGTATTTCCAAAGACGAGGCCCAGTGGATCCGCGACCATGCCAACTTTGAGAAGGCGAAGGTCGATGAGATCGAGGAAGTCACGCGCCACGACGTCATTGCCTTCCTGACCAACATGAAGGAATACATCGATGCCGATGTTCCCGAGGGCGACCCCAAGCCCAGCCGCTGGGTTCACTATGGCATGACCAGCTCGGATCTGGGCGACACGGCCCTGTGCTACCAGCTCACCCAGGCCTGCGACCTGATCATCGAGGACGTCAAGAAGCTCGGCGAGATTTGCAAGCGTCGCGCCTTTGAGGAGCGCAACACGCTCTGTGCCGGCCGCACTCATGGCATCCACGCCGAGCCGATGACCTTCGGCATGAAGTTTGGCTCTTGGGCCTGGGAGCTCAAGCGCGATCTGGATCGTCTTGAGGACGCCCGCAAGAATGTTGCCTTCGGTGCTATTTCGGGCGCTGTCGGCACGTACAGCTCCATCGAGCCGTTCGTCGAGGAGTATGTCTGCGAGCACCTGGGCCTGGTTCACGACCCGCTGTCCACGCAGGTTATCAGCCGCGACCATCACGCCTATCTCGCCGGCGTTCTCGCCACCACCGCAGCCACCTGCGAGCGCATCGCTACCGAGGTCCGCAATCTGCAGAAGACTGATACGCTCGAGGCCGAGGAGCCGTTCCGTAAGGGCCAAAAGGGCAGCTCAGCCATGCCGCACAAGCGCAACCCCATCACCATGGAGAAAGTCTGCGGTCTGTCGCGCGTCGTGAAGTCCAACGCCCAGGTTGCCTTCGATAACGTCGCCCTGTGGCACGAGCGTGACATTTCGCACTCCTCTGCCGAGCGCGTCGCCCAGGCCGATAGCTTCATCGCCCTCGACCACATGTTCCAGTGCCTCATCCGCGTTATCGACGGCCTGCAGCTGTATCCCGCCCGCATGATGGCCAACCTCAATAAGACCCGCGGCCTCATCTTCTCTTCCAAGGTACTGCTCGCCCTCGTCGACACGGGCATCACCCGCGAGGACGCGTACGCCATTGTGCAGGAGAACGCTATGGCAACCTGGCACGAGGTACAGGATTGTGTCTCCGGCCCCACCTTTAAGGAGCGTCTCGAGGTCGACCCGCGCTGCACCGTCAGTCAGGAGAAGCTCGACGAGATCTTTGATCCGTGGGACTTCCTCACCCGTATCGACACGGTCTTTGATCGTCTGGAGCAGCTGAGCTTCGAGTAGGTTCGGGCATAACGTTAGCTTTTTAGGGCGCTTTGCTGGTAATGTGTGTTGCCGGCAAAGCGCCTCGTTGCATTTAGGGAAAGACGGGGATAATAGTCGTCTCGAATAACATTCTGAGAGGGGATCGCATGATTTCGTTTGATTACAAGCCTCAGGGCGTGTGTGCTCGCAATATTCACCTTGATCTTTCCGATGACGGCAACAAGGTGATGGGCGTTGAGTTTACCGGCGGCTGCGACGGCAATCTCAAGGCTATCTCCAAGCTGGTCGAGGGCGCTCCTGCCGATCGCGTAATCGAGGTTCTCGCCGGTAATACCTGCGGTATGAAAAAGACCTCCTGCGCCGACCAGCTTACACGCGCTATCGAGGCCGCTCGCACCGAGATCGACTAATGGGTATCGCCGATCACATCAAGAACGGAATATCGCGTCGCGGCTTTGTACTCGGTGGGGCTGCCGCGGGCGCTGCCACGGTGCTTGCCGGATGCTCGAAAAAAACGGGCACCAGCGATGATGCCGCCGGCGAGCCGCAGGTTATCAAGGATGATTCCAAAATCATCTCGATTACGGATGAGTACGAGGCAGTCGACATCGATCTTGAGCCGGCGGCGTCATGGACGCTGCCTCTGGGTACGCTGCTGTACTACTGCGACGGCGATTACGCCGCGGCGATGATGGCGCCCGCATCGGCACTGCACGCCAACACACTCGGTGTGCTCAACCTGGGCGATGGCTCGCTTACCACATTAATCGAGGATCCTATCGAGGGCACGGGATATGCATTCTACGATGTCCGTGCCGGCGACAGCGTATTCGCGTGGGTTGAGATGAACTTTGCCAATTCATCGTGGAAGCTCTACGGTCAAAATCTGTCGGGCGCTTCGCTCTCTGGCGACGTGGTTGAGCTCGATCGAGGTGGCAAGGACTATGATCCGCCGCTGTTTACGGCGTTCGGGTCATCAGTCATCTGGTATAAAATGCCCTCGGCAGGTGGCAATAAAACGAGTAGCGATTCGTTTTGCTATCGTCGCTCGCTTGATGAATCCAAGGCCGAGACAATTTGGAAATCGACGGGCCGCTTTGCATCGGCCCCGCGCGCGAGCGACGGCATTTTGACCATCTCGCCGCGTGTCCGCAACGACGAGGGCGTCTACTACGGCATAACGGCAATCGATCTGACCGACGGCAACAACACCAAGCGTGCCCAGTTGGTCCTTCCTTCGTCAGTTTCGCCTTTCGAGGCCGTATATATGGGCGATACCTTCGTGTTTTCTATCGAGGCGGCCTATAGTGGCGTGGGCAGCCTGGGCAATATGGGCACGTATATCGGTAATGAGGGAGGGCCGTACCTCTTCCTGTCACGCGAGCCGCTCGCATGTGCGGCTGGCAAGAAGAATAAATACCTTGTTAAGGTACAGGCGTCGCATTTCCTGATCGACACCTCTGCCAAGACCTATGGCTCGCTGCTGTCGCCCGACCGCGCTTTGGAGTATGGCGATTATCCAGCTACGGCGGGAAAATCGGACTCATTCCTTACGTACGCCACGGTGCGCAACAGCCAGGGTATACCAGAGACGGTCACTGCACGCCTATTCTCTCTTTAAGCTTAGAGGGGTTAAAAAGGCGCCAACAGGGGAATAAACGCGTTGTAATTGTGAGTACCGCCCGCCGAGCTGCCGCGTCATAGCGGCATCTGGCGGGCTCAGGTGCGTTAAAATGGGCTTGTTCTTAGCTAATTGAGACAGGGGGGCCGTGTTATGGCTTCAGATGCAAAAAAGATTCTGCTGGTCGAGGATGAGAAGGCAATCCGTGACGCCGTCGCTGCCTATCTCGAGCGCGAAGGCTACTGGGTTGTGGGCGTCGGCGACGGCCAGTCCGCGATCGAGGAGTTCGAGAAGCATCAGTTCGACCTGGTCGTGCTTGACCTTATGCTCCCCAAGATCCCCGGCGAGCGCGTTTGCCGCACCATTCGCGATACCTCGGATGTCCCCATCATCATGCTGACGGCTAAGGGCGAGATCGAGGACCGTATTATCGGTCTTGAGCTCGGCGCCGACGACTATCTGATTAAGCCGTTCTCGCCGCGCGAGCTCGTCGCCCGCGTTCGCGCTCTGTTCCGCCGTGCCCATCAGGCCGACGAGCCCGCCGTCGAGGTACTCGACTTCGGCGATCTGGTCATCGATATCTCGGGCCACAAGATCTTGGTCGAGGGCAAGGAAGTCGATCTGACGGCTTCCGAGTTCAAGCTGCTCACCACGCTTGCCCGCCATCCCGGCCGTGTGTATAACCGCATGGAGCTGGTCGAGAAAGTGCTCGGGTATGACTTTGAGGGCTATGAGCGCACCATCGATAGCCACGTGAAGAATCTTCGCGCCAAGCTGGGCGATGATCCCAAGAAGCCCAAGTGGCTCTACACCGTCCATGGTGTCGGCTATCGCTTCGAGGCTCCGGCCAAGACCGATAAGTCGGACGAGAAATAGGGAAATCACATATGACACCTGCGCGCTTTGAAATCGGGCAAAAGCACAAGCAGGAGAGCGAGGCGGGTTCCAAGGCTAGTTGGAACACGCCTCGCTCCGATTCACGGCCAACGATGAGCTATCCCTCGCGCATGGCACTTGCTTTTGCTCTGACATCGCTCATGACGGTATTGGTGCTGGTGGGCGTAGTCTCCGTTGTATGGGGCACGGTTTTTACGGATTACACGCGCTCCAATATTGTCGAAATCGCCAATTCCGCTGCCGAAAAGTTGGCAACGTCATATGAGGAAAACGGTTCCTGGACCGCGGGGGAACTGCGTACGGTTGCGACATCGAGCTTGGTGTCCGATGATCTTGGTATGCAGGTCGTCAATAAAAAGGGCGTCATCGTCTACGACGACTCGTGGCCCTCGGCAAGCGCCACCGCCGATGTACGCGAAAACCAGGCTACGACCGACGACACGAGCGGCAAGAGGGCATCGCATAGCCCGGTCTCGTCTGCTCCAACCGACTCCGATAGCGTTGCTAACGTCGAGATTGTAACGTCTTCCGGCGAGCATGTCGGACAGGTAAAGCTGTGGGCCATTGGCTCCGACGCTCTGCTCACCAAGGCGGACTCTGCGTTTAGGGAGAAGACCTTTAACGCCATGGCCCTCGCCGCGGTTGTTGCAATCTGCATTTCGGTCGTTATCGGATCGCTCGTGTCGCGCATGCTCACCAAGCCGATTCATCGCATTACCAGTACCGCAAAGCAAATCCGTGACGGCGACCTGTCGGCTCGCACGGGACTGCGCGGCGATGACGAGATCGATCAGCTGGGTGAGACCTTCGATGAGATGGCCACTTCGCTCGAGAAGGATATGAAACATGAGAAGCGTCTGACCTCAGACGTTGCGCACGAGCTTCGCACGCCGCTTATGGCCATGCTCGCAACGGTCGAGGCCATGCAGGATGGCGTGTATCCCACCGACGATGAGCATTTGGAGACCGTTGCTTCCGAGACGCGTCGCCTGGCTCGTCTGGTGCAGCAGATGCTCGACCTGTCGCGCATGGAAAACAGCACGGCTCCGCTCAACCTTGAGCCGGTGGACATGGTTCCTTTCGTGCGTTCCATCGTCAATGCCCAGGAGCGCCTGTTTGTCGACCGCGATCTGCGCCTGCGTTTTGCGGACGAGACCCAGGGGCACGACGATGTCGTCGAGGCCGATCCCGACATGATCACGCAATGTGTTATCAACCTCATGAGCAACGCCATGCGCTACACCCCCGAGGGCGGTTGGGTCGTGGTGTCGGTGCTCAGTGACCGCAAGCACGTCAGCATTGCCGTTTCTGATACCGGCATCGGTATTGCCAAGGACGATTTGTCGCGCATCTTCGGGCGGTTTTGGCGCGCCGATGCCAGCCGCGCCCGCGAAGCTGGCGGCCTGGGCGTCGGCCTCGCCGTGACCAAGCAGATCGTCGAGCGTCACCATGGCTACATATCCGTGGAGTCGGAGCTTGGAAAGGGTACGACTTTTACAATTCATCTGCCCCGCGAGCACACGGCAGACGCGGCATCTACTACAATGGAGCACTAGCTTTTCGCTATTCGGTGAAGGAGGGGCCGCGTCCCTGCCGCTCCGAGTTTGCGAAAACATGCGGGAAAGAACCCGCATTTCTGTCGTATTTAGGTAAGGAGTGACTCACGTGACAACGATGGAGCGTCGTCCGGATTCCCGTGGCAAGGTTCGTGATATTTACGATGCCGGTGAAAACCTGCTGATGGTCGCCACCGACCGCATTTCTGCGTTCGACTTCATTCTTCCCGACGAGATTCCGTTTAAGGGAGAGGTACTCAATCGCATCTCGGCATTCTGGTTCGATAAGTTTGCCGACATCGTCCCCAACCATCTCGTTTCCATCGACCCGGCGGATTTCCCCGAGGAGTTTGCTGAGTATCGTGACTACCTCGCTGGCCGCGCCATGCTGGTTAAGAAGGCCCAGACGATTCCTATCGAGTGCATCGTCCGCGGCTATCTGACCGGTTCGGGCAAGAAGACCTACGACGAGAACGGCACCGTCTGCGGCATCCAGCTGCCTGAGGGCCTGACCGAGGCTTCCAAGCTTCCTGAGCCGCTGTTCACGCCGTCCACGAAGGCCGAGATCGGTGACCACGACGAGAACATCTCGTTCGAGCGTTGCTGCGAGATCGTGGGCGAGGACATCGCCACGCAGATTCGTGACCTTTCCCTCAAGATCTACAAGGCTGCCGCCGAGTACGCCGCGACCCGTGGCATCATCATTGCCGACACCAAGTTCGAGTTTGGTGTTATTGATGGCAAGGTCACGCTGATCGACGAGTGTCTCACGCCCGACTCCAGCCGTTTCTGGCCTGCTGCCAGCTACGAGGAGGGCAAGATCCAGCCTAGCTACGACAAGCAATTCGTCCGCAATTGGCTCAAGGCCAACTGGGATATGACGGGGGAGACCCCGCACCTGCCCGCCGAGGTCATCGATGGCACGTCCGAGCGCTATCGCGAGGCCTTCCAGATCATCACGGGCTCCCAGTTCACAAGCATGAAGGAGAACGCATAAGTGAGTACCCGTAGCGCCACGAACAAGCGCACGCAATCCCACGAAGTTACCGGGGTTGCGCGCAAGTCTGCCGCATCTGCTAAGCCCGCCCGCCAAGCAGCGAGCTCCGTTCGCGTCGTGCCGGCTTCGTCTAAGGCACGCCGCAAAGAGCTCGAGAAGGGCGAGAACCTCGAGGGCCTCTCTAAAGAGGAGAAGCGCGCCCGCAAGGCTAAGCAGCGCGCCAAGGAGGACCGCATCTATACGGTGTCGAATATCCTCCTCAAGCAGGACGAGGACTACACCAAGCGCCGTCGCATCTGGTGGATTGTGCTCGCCATTGGCATGGTGCTCGTCGTGGCAATTTGGGCCTCGCTGTACTTCGCTCCCGCTGGCATGGTGTCCAGCCCTGTCCAGATGGTCGGCATTGTTTTGTCCTACGTCATCATTTTGGGCGACTTTATCTATGACTTCGCTCGTATTCGTCCCTTGCGCAACATGTACCGCGCGCAGGCCGAGGGCATGTCCGAGAACAAGCTCAACGCTCTTATTGAACGCGCGGCTGCCGAGGAGGACAAGAAGGACTCCAAGAAGAAGTAGCGTTTGCATACATACTTATCGCTAAGATATAAGGCGCGTCGTTTTTGCGGCGCGCCTTTTTACTGTTCTATAGATAGATGGAGTGGCACATGATTCGAGCTGCCCTGACGGTCGAAGAGGCTCTGGAGGGCATGAAGGCCCTGGAGCCCAAGATTAAAAACTACGCGCGCCTGGTCGTCCGCAAGGGCGTAAACGTCAAGCCCGGCCAGGAGGTCGTCGTTCAGTCTCCGGTCGAGTGCGCGCCGTTTGCGCGCGTGGTGGTCGCGGAGGCCTATGCTGCCGGCGCCGGCCACGTGACGGTCATTTGGGCCGATGATGCCGTGACGAGGCTCACGTACGAGCATGTCGAGAAAAGCTATTTTGAGCAGACGCCCGAGTGGAAGCGCATGCAGCTGGATTCCTTGGCCCAGGATGGTGCCTGCTTTGTCTTTATCGAGGGTGCGGATCCTGCGGCCCTCAAGGGCATCGATCCAGCCAAGCCGGCCGCGGCATCAAAGGCGAGGAATACGCAGTGCAAAGTTTTCCGCCGTGGACTGGATTACAACATCAATCCGTGGTGCATCGCCGGCGCTCCGGTCGTGGCTTGGGCGCACGAGGTGTTCCCGGGAGACGCCGATGAGGTTGCAATCTATAAGCTGTGGAATGCGATTCTGCACACCGCGCGCGCCGATGGCCAGGACCCAGAGAGCGACTGGGAACTCCATGACGCCGCATTCGAAAAGAACCTGCGTTTCCTGAACGACAATCGTTTCGACTACCTGCATTACAACGCGGCAAATGGAACCGATCTGACGATTGGCATGACGAAAGGTCACGAGTGGGCCGGCGGCAAGGGCAAGACGCCCGATGGGCACCCCTTCTTCCCCAACATTCCCACCGAGGAAGTCTTCACTTCGCCCGATCGCATGCGCGCCGACGGTATCGTGTACTCGGCCATGCCGCTCATCCATCACGGCAATAAGGTCGAAGATTTTTGGATTAAGTTCGAGGGCGGCCGCGTGGTGGACTACGACGCCCGCGTGGGCAAGGCAACGCTCGCAAGTATCATCGATACTGACGAGGGCGCTGCTCACCTGGGAGAGGTCGCGCTCATTTCCAAGAACACGCCGATCCGCGAAAGTGGTGTTCTGTTCTACGATACGCTCTATGACGAGAACGCTAGCTGCCATCTCGCGCTAGGTGTCGGTTTCCCCGAATGCATCGAGGGTGGGTATGACATGTCCAAGGAGGAGCTCCTGGAGCATGGCGTTAACGTCTCGAGCACGCACGTCGATTTTATGATCGGCACGGACGACATCGATATTACGGGCATTACGCCTGATGGACGTGAAGTTGTGATTTTCCAGAACGGTCAATGGAGTTGGGAATAGTCCCAGACCGTGGTACAATGCCACCCGCGGGCCGTTAGCTCAGCTGGCAGAGCAGGGGACTTTTAATCCCAAGGTCCAGGGTTCGAACCCCTGACGGCCCACCCAAAGATTGTTGAGACGGTCAACTTCGGTTGGCCGTCTTTTTTGTCGCCCTTTCATGGGTTCGGACCCGTCGGGGCGCGGAGCTGAGTAAACGCGTGAGCGTTTGCCAGCGCAGCGCGCAAGGCGCGAAAGCGCCGCAGCGGCCGCCTGCGAAGCAGGCTGAACCCCTGACGGCCCACCCAAAGATTGTTGAGACGGTCAACTTCGGTTGGCCGTCTTTTTTGTCGCCCTTTCATGGGTTCGAACCCGTATCTATCTATATATAAGAACGCTTGGCGAACAAAACCCGCCTTTTACCGATGGGAAACAAATAGCTGATGCCTTTGGAGTAAAGTAGCGCTCCAGAGATGACCGATGTCTCAATACTCATAAAACAGCTGGTCATCGCCAATATCAGAAGCCAATGCTTCAGTTTTAACCTCAGTGA
>CAJLUE010000070.1 GCA_905209765.1 uncultured Collinsella sp.
AACTTCTCGGGCGACCAGGGAACCCTCGCCATGGCGGCGGTCGGCTCCAATGTTCCGCTTACCAGCCTTATGCTCAACCTGTTTATTGGCATATCGCTTGGCTCCAACGTGGTCATCGCCAACGCTATCGGCCGCAACGATCAGAACATGGTCAAACGCGCCGTCCATACCTCGATTTTAATGGCGCTCGTGGGCTTTGTCGTCATCGCACTGGGCGAGATCTTTGCCGAGCCCATGCTCGCCGCGCTCAACGTTCCCGCCGAAACCATGCCGCTCGCTTCGCTCTACCTACGCGTCTTTTTGCTCAGCATGCCCTCAATCTTGCTCTACAACTTTGAAGCCGCAATCTTCCGCTCCGTCGGCATCACCCGCATGCCGCTGCAGGCGCTTGCCGTGTCCACCGTCCTCAACATTGGCCTGGACCTCATCTTTGTCCCCGTACTTCACTGGGGCGTCGCGGGCGTCGCCATCGCCACCGCCATCGCCTACACCGTCAGCGCCGCTACGCTCTTTATCCGCCTGCTCAAGACCGACTCCGTCATCCGCGTCACCCCACGCGACTTGGCTATCGACCCCGTCGCCCTCAAGCGCATCGTCAAGATCGGCCTGCCCGCCGGCATCCAAAGCGCTGTCTTCGCCGTCGCCAACATCATCATCCAGTCCGCCATCAACAGCCTGGGCACCGAGGTCATGGCAGCATCGAGCGCCGCCATGAGCCTGGAGTACGTGTGCTACAACCTGCTCAACAGCTTTAGCCAGGCGTGCACCACCTTTGTGGGACAAAATCACGGTGCTCGCCAGATCGACCGCTGCACCAAGACGCTCAAGGTCTGCCTGGTCGAAGGCGGTATCGTTGCACTCACCACGATCATCGTTATTGTCGGCCTGGGGCGCGAGATTTTGTCGCTCTTTAACAGCGACCCCAACATCGTCTCGATCGGCTATATCCGCGTATGTTCGATCTTCCCGGCGTACGCCTTTAGCATGTTCTACGAAAACATGTCCGGCTACCTGCGCGGCTTTGGCATCTCGCTCATGCCCGCCCTCATCACCATGATTTGCGTCTGCGGCATTCGCTTCTACTGGGTGTTCTGCGTGTTCCCGCACTTCCGCACCTTTGCGAACATCATGATGGTTTACCCCATCAGCCTGGGCACCACGGCGTTCTTTATGGTCGTGGCGGTATTACTCTGCCACCCGGCACGCACCTATCGCGCCACCAAAGCCAAAGCGACAGCCCGCTAAACGCCGCACTCAACGCCACGCCAGTCATTAATTGACAATATGCGAGCTCATATAGTCGATAAAGCGCCTCGTGGCGATGGGCATGGTGTCCCAGCTGCGCCAGGCGGCCACCACGTCGCGCGAGGGGGCATGCACGATGGGACGTACGCGAATATCGGCCCGCATGCCCTCCACAGTACGACGGTAGAGCATGCTCACGCCCAGGCCCTCCTCCACCATCGCCATGATGGTGTAGTCGTCGGTCACCTCGCTCGTCACGTGCGGCGACAGCCCATGCGCCGCGAATGCATCGAGCACCAGACTCTGTTCGCCCTCATCCAACAGTACAAACGGCTCGGACGCCAGGTCGGCGAGCGTCACCTTTTCCTTTGCCGCCAGCGGATGCGCGGCCGGCAACAATGCCACCAACTCGTCGTGATAGACCACGCGCTTCTCGAGCCCAGCGGTAAATCCGCGCGCCGTAAAGCAAAAGTCAACCACGCCATCGTGCACCCACTGGGCGTTGCGCGTGTAATCGCCCTGCTTGAGGGTAAAGTGCACACCCGGATGCAGCGCTCCAAAGTCGCGGATCACACGCGGCAGCACGGTACGACTCACGTTGGTAAACGTCGCGATGCGAATATCTGTCGACGAAAGCCCCAGCAGCTCCTGGCGCTTGCCCTCGAGCTCGGCCTCGGCGGTCACAATCTGGCGCAGGTACGGCAGATATTGTTTACCGTCGCGCGTAAGCGAAACGCCCTGCTTACCGCGCTCGATAAGTGTGGTGCCCAGCTCGCGCTCGAGCGCCTTGACGGCCTGGCTCACCGCACTTTGCGTATAGCCCAGCTCGTCCGCCGCACCCTTAAGACTGCCGCGATCGACCACCATACAAACAATCTGATACCGCGATGTCATCGTGCCTCCACATCAATGCAGCCGTAAAACGTTTTGCCAGGGCTTTTCCCACCAACATTAGCATTTCTTAATCATACTGAAGATACATTCGCTTTACTACATCCACATCTGGGAGCAGAATCCTTTTTGCGAAACCGTTCTGTAACAAAAGGAGTCCCATGGATCGCAAAAAAGCAATCGCGCTCTCATTTTCCGTTCCCGTCGCATGGGGCTTTTCGTATCCCCTCATGAAGATCGGTATGGACAGCATGAACGCCACGAGTATCGTCGCGCTACGCTGCATCATCGCCTTTGTGGTCTGCCTGCTGCTCTTCCACAAGCACGCGTTGCGCATCAACCGCGACCTTATGGTCCGTGCCGCCATCATCGGCGCCATTATGGCAACCGAGCTCACCTGCATGTGCCTGGGCTCCAGCCTCACCTCCGCCTCCACCGCCGGCTTTTTGCAGAGCCTGACGGTCGTGATCGTGCCGTTTGCCAACGCCGCCCTGCTGCGTCGCGCCCCCGAGCGCAAAGTGCTCGTCGGCACCGCCATCGTCACCTGCGGTATGTTGCTGCTCTCGGGCGCCGACTTTACCAGCCTGAATCCCGGCGCGATCATCATGCTGCTCTCCGCTTTTATCTATGCCGGCCACATCATTGTGGCGAAGCGCTTTGTCGAAGATGTCAACCCGCTTGCTCTGGGCGTTTGGCAGCTGGGCTTCGGCGGCTTGTTCTCGGGCATCGCCGCATGCGTCTTTGGCGGTTTCACACTTCCCAGTACGCCCAGCGAGATCGTCGTTGTCGTTGCCCTCGCACTCATCTGCTCTGCCTATGGCTTTATCACCCAGACGCTCGTGCAGCCCCACGTGCCCGCCGAGACCACCGGCTTCGCCTTCTCGCTTGAGCCGGTCTGCTCCGCTGTCTTTTCGTTCTTCTTGGTTGGCGAGGTCCTGAGCCCCATCGCCTTCTTTGGCGCCGCCCTCATCCTAACCGGGGTCATGGTGGCAACCGTCGAGCTTCCGCGCCTCCGCGCGCATGGACAGGCTCGCATGGCAGGAGCGCCCGAGCACGTCTCGTAGACCCCACTCTTCATACGGCCGTGGCATAAAGGCAACCGGTGCGCCTTTACAATAGATACCGACAGAGCATCTGACGTAAAGGAGCCCCATGGACGCCGCGACCCGCGACCGCAACATAGCAACTTGGTTGGGCGATGCGCCGCAGCCGGTACGTGACACTACGAATCAGCTGCTCGAGCGCATCGCCCTTTTGCGTGCCGAGCAGACCATCTACCCGGCACAAGACGACATCCTCAATGCCCTCGCCTACACGTCTGCCGACCAGGTCAAGGTTGTCATCTTGGGTCAAGACCCCTATCACGGACCCAACCAGGCCATGGGACTGTCGTTCTCGGTCCCCGCGACGCAAACCAAGTTGCCGCCGAGCCTGCGCAACATCTATAAGGAACTCAAAGCCGATCTGGGCTGCCCCATTCCCGCCACGGGAGACCTAACCCCATGGGCACAGCAGGGCGTCCTGCTCCTCAACACCACGCTCACCGTGCGCGAGCATGCCGCGAACTCGCATGCCAAACTGGGCTGGAGCACGCTCACCGACTACGTTATCGAACGCTGCTGCCAGCTGCCCCAGTCGGTCGTCTTTTTGGCATGGGGTCGCTTTGCCCAGCAGATGGTCGAAGGTAAGCTCGTCGCAACTGGTGCGGGCAAGGCAACCGGCAAGTTCTGCCTGGCATCCACGCACCCCTCGCCGCTTTCGGCCAACCGTGCCACGGCAGAACTCCCCGCCTTTATGGGATCGCGCCCCTTCTCGGCAGCCAATCGGCTACTCGAACAGCACGGCTCGACCCCCGTCAACTGGACTTGCCTCGGCTAAAAATCGATACATCAAAAACGCGCCCGACGGCTTTCCATCGGGCGCGTTTCCTATTCGGGCCAAATAAATTGCGTGCGGCCGGCCTCGCCGCCATCGATCAACAGGCTCTGCCCGGTCATAAACCGGTTGGTCACGCCCACAAAGTAGATCCACTCGGCAATCTCTTGGGCAGTGGCCCAGCGCCTAAGCGGCGTGAACTCCATAATCTGGCTCCACAGGTGTTCGTCTTCCATCACGCAACGGTTGAGCGGCGTGATAACGCCACCCGGGTCCACACTGTTGGCGATGGCCTGCGGCGCCAGACGGTTTGCAAGGTTCTTGGTGTAGGCGATAACGCCGCCCTTGCTGGCGGCATAGGCGGGAAACTCCGATCCCGTATGTCCGCTCGCCGACCCCACATTGACCACGGATTTGATAGCCGGCGCCGGCTTGGCGGCAAGCCCCTCCCCCACAAAAGCGTAGCGCTCGGTCACATTGATGGTGCCACACAGGTTAGCGGCGATGTCGTCGGCCGAATCCTGCGTACCGGCAACGTTCACGATTACCTGGGGTTCAAGGTCGCCTGGAAACGAGTCCGGCTCGCGGACATCAACGATCAGATGGCGGTAGCGCTCGTGTTCGATCGCCGCCGGCAGCAGATCAAAGCCCACGACCTCGTGGCCCTCGTCCAAAAAGCGCTGCACGCACGCGGCTCCGATACCGCCCGAAGCGCCCGTGATCAAAACCCGCATATTTGCTCCTTAGGCGGTTGCGTGGCGCTCGAGGTACTCGGAACCCACATTCTCGCGCTCCCAGCCGCGCACGACCTTGTAGCCCACAGGGCTCAGGAAGACCTCGCACAGCAGCTCGGCGATGGCACCCGTCAGCGAGCACATGAGGACCTGCACCCAGGTCCAACCAAAGAACGTGTGGCTCACCACAATGGCAAAGACCAGGTTGTCGATAAACTGGCCAACACCCGTGGACACATAGGAACGGAAGGCAAAGCTCGCAAAGTTATTCTTCTTGAGCATACGGCCGAGCGACTGGTTGAGCGTGGAGTTAACCACGGCAGAAACGAGCATTGCCAGCGAAGAGCCCAGCACCACGTACCAGGTGCCGCCGATGGTGGCGTTAAGGGCGGTGTTGACCTCGATCATGCCCGTGTCGTAGTAGGCGCCCCACATGCCGGGTGTGAGCGAGCAGGCCCAAAAGCACAGGCTCACGGCGAGGTTGACCGCCAGTGCGAGGATAGAGATTTTGATGGATGCCTTGGCGCCAAAGCGCTTGCAAATCATGTCCTGACACAAAAACGAAACCCAGCTCACCACAAAGCCGCAATCGAGTGCCAGATACGGCAAGCTGATAAGCTCTTTGTTGGCCAGCAGGTTCATCATGATGACGCTCACGAAAAACAGCGAAACCGTTGCCGCGGGAATGCTCCGCAACAGGACCTTGTAGTCCTCCATGACCTTCTTGATCATTATGTACTCCTTTGGTTTTAGGTTTAACGAGCAGGATATCGGACCCGAACTGCTCGGACGCCCCGGTCTTGAGACGACGGTGGGTATGATAGCCGCTCACACGGCATCAGGCAAGCAAACGGCGCGGCGGCACCGCAGGACCACCGCGCCGATGCGTTAAAAGGCTACGTTGCCAAACTCCGACAGGATAAGATCGGGGTTGTGATCGGTTGCCCAATCCACGTTCCACGGACTTGTGAACAGCAGCAGCTTACCGCCGCGCATGTCCTCGACGCGTAGCGTGTCGCGCGTGAGTGAAAGGCCCGGGATATCGATGGTATCGGGGTCGTTCTGGATCCAGCGGATGTCCGTATAGGGCAGCGGCTGGCGACGAACCTCAACACGGTACTCGGCCTTGAGACGGCGCTCGAGCACCTCAAACTGCAGCACGCCGACCACGCCCACAATAACGCTCTCCATGCCGGCACCCAGCTCGCGGAAGATCTGGATGGCGCCCTCCTGGGCAAGCTCCTCCATACCCTTGACGAACTGCTTGCGCTTGAGCGTATCGACCTGCGTAATGCGAGCGAACATCTCGGGGGCAAACGTCGGGATCTGCGGATACTGCACGTGGCGCTTGCCGGAGCACACGGTATCGCCGATGCTAAAGATACCCGGATCGAACAGGCCCACGATATCGCCCGCGTACGCCTCGTCAACAATCGCGCGGTCATCGGCCATCATCGACGTGCCCGTGGCAAGCTTGAGCTTGCGGTTGCCCTGCACGTGGAAGGCGTCCATGCCGCGCTCGAACTTGCCCGAGCAAATGCGCACAAAGGCGATGCGGTCACGGTGGTTCTTGTCCATGTTGGCCTGGATCTTAAACACAAAGCCGCTAAAGTCGTCGCGGCAGGGATCGACCGGCTCGCTGGTAAGCGTATCGGTATAGGCACGCGGCGTCGGGGCCAGGCGCAGGAACTCCTTGAGGAAGGGCTCCACGCCAAAGTTGGTGAGCGCCGAGCCAAAGAACGCCGGGCTCAGCTTGCCGCAGGCCACGGCATCCAAGTCGAGCTCGTCGCCGGCGCCATCGAGCAGCTCGATGTCGTCCATCAGGTTCTTATGGTTTTCCTCGCCGATGAGCTCGTCCATGGAAGGATCGCCAAGCTCGGCCTCGACCTCGGCGACCTTCTTGGTGGCGTTGGCGTGACCGTCGCCCTCAAAGGCAATGACGCGACGAGTTTGACGGTCGAACACGCCGCGGAAGTTGCGGCCGCTGCCAATCGGCCAGTTCATGGGGTACGTGTTGATGCCCAGGACGTTCTCGATCTCTTCCATGAGCTCAAATGGATCGCGGGCCTCGTGGTCGAGCTTGTTCACAAAGGTGAAGATGGGAATATGACGCAGCGTACAGACCTTAAAGAGCTTTTTGGTCTGGGCCTCGACGCCCTTGGCGCCGTCGATGACCATGACCGCGGCGTCGGCGGCCATAAGGGTACGGTAGGTATCCTCCGAGAAGTCCTGGTGGCCGGGAGTATCGAGGATGTTGACGCAGGCGCCGTTATAGGTGAACTGCAGCACCGAGGAGGTAACAGAAATACCGCGCTCCTTCTCGATGTCCATCCAGTCCGAGACGGCATGCTTGGCCGAGCTCTTGCCCTTGACCGAGCCGGCGGTCTGGATGCTGCCGGTATAGAGCAGCAGCTTCTCGGTAAGCGTGGTCTTACCGGCGTCCGGGTGGCTGATGATCGCGAATGTGCGGCGCGACGAGATTTCATCCGACAGGCTTGCCATGCGGATCCTTTCTTGCATTGAGTGCATTACGTCGATGTAACCGCACTATTGTAGCCGCGAAATCCCGCCATAGGGCACCTATCAGGACAAATTCATCAGTCAGAACGTGAACGGCTAGTTATCGGAAGTATTCTGCAGCAGACTGTCTCAATCTGTAACAAGCAGAGCTTATTTGGCCCTCTATCTGTTACAGATTGAGACAAACAAACTTGCCCGCCGACACAATCTCAATCTGTAACATCTAGCCGCGCAAATCGACTCTTACTGTTACAGATTGAGACAAATAGGCAGGCGGGCAAATAACATCTCAATCTGTAACAGAAGGCGACCCAAAACGGACCCAGGTGTTACAGATTGAGATTGTTTTGGAGCAAGCGCGGCGCCGGTGGGCTATTCCACATTTAGCTCTTGCATAACTGTGCATAGTGTATATATACTGTGATTACCGGTTATATACACGTGTAGCCCATCAGCTAAGGAGCCGCTGTGGACATCATCCTATCCAATTCGAGCGACAAGCCCATTTACGAGCAGATAACCTCGCAAGTCAAAGCTCAGATCTTATCGGGCACGCTCGCTGCGGGAGCCAAACTCCCCAGCATCCGTGCACTCGCGAGCGATCTTGGCGTGAGCGTCATCACCACCAAGCGCGCCTACGCCGACCTGGAGCAGCTCGGGTTTATCTGCACCGTGCAGGGCAAGGGCTGCTTTGTCGCCGAGGGCAACCAAGAACTCTTGCGCGAAAACCAGCTCTGCCATATCGAAGAGCTGCTTGCGAAAGCGGCAAGCCAAGCCGAAGCCTTGGGCGTCACGCGCGACAAGCTGCACGAAATGCTCGACCTGGTAGCCCCCGAAACCATGCAGTAGCCATCTGCAAGAAAGGCTATACCATGCAAAAGTTGCTAGAACTCAAAGATATCTCACGCCGTGTGAGCGACCGCTTTTCACTGCGCGACGTCACGCTTGCCGTGGAGCCTGGCCAGATCGTTGGCTTTGTGGGCGCAAATGGCGCCGGCAAGACAACGACCATTCGCGCCGCGCTCGGGCTTATAAAGCTCGATGCCGGCGAGGTGCACCTGTTTGGGCAGCGCTGTGGCGCCGACGCGCCCGATGAATCGCAACGCCATCTACGCTCCCGCGTCGGTCTTGTCCTGGACACGTGCCCCTTCCCCTCCACGCTCAGGGTGGGCCAGATCGAGTCGCTCGTAGGCCCGGCGTACCCCACGTGGGACCGCGAAACGTTCGCCGGATTCATCAACCGATTTGGCCTCGATCCCAAGACAAAGGTCAAGGACCTCTCCCGCGGCATGGGCATGAAACTGCAGCTTGCCTGTGCACTCAGCCACAATGCCAAGCTGCTCGTTTTGGACGAAGCCACCGCGGGCCTCGATCCCATGGCACGCGAGGAACTGCTTGATGAGCTGCTTGCCTTTGTCGCCGACGGCCAGCACAGCGTGTTACTCTCGAGCCACATTACGTCCGACCTCGATCGCACCGCTGATCGCGTCATCTGCATCGAAAATGGCTCGATTATTTTTGGCTCTGTTAGACCAGGATTGACATACATGTGTCCCCACGGTGCC
>CAJLUE010000071.1 GCA_905209765.1 uncultured Collinsella sp.
TACTCGGCGCTTTTGAGGGCGCCGACCATGTCGATCTTGTTGAGGGTACGATTGGTGGCGAGGTTGACGATAAACGTAAAGCCAAAGGAAAGCACCACGGCAAGCACGTAGCTCAGCGGCTCGACTTCGACGTCAAAGTACAGCGACGGCATCTGCAAAATGTACGTAAAACTCTCGGCCAGCAAGCCGCCCAGCGGCACGCCCAGCGCAGCGCCAATCGCCGTGAGGATCAACGTCTCCTTGTTGACGTAATGGTGCACCTCACCGCGACGGAAGCCCAACACCTTAATGGTCGCCAGCTCGCGCTCGCGCTCGGAGATATTCGTGTTGGACAGCGTAAACACCACCACAAACGATAGGCACGCCGCCATGAAGGTCACGAGCACCACGACCGAATTGATAATCGTAAAGTTCGCCTCATAGTTTTCCCAATGCTCGGCCGTACTCGAAATCGTAAGCCAACCGTCACTCTTAAGATTCTTGCTAAACGCAATCTGGTCGGCCGACGAGCCCTTAAGCAGCACAAAGACGCCGTTAAGACGTGCGCTTCGACCGAACGCACGCTCATAGGTGCCCTGCGTCATGTAAAGCGTGTTGCCCAGATAGTTAAGCGAAATGTCGCTGACTTTGACCTTGGCAACATTGAGCGACGAATCCTGGACGTGAGCCGTATCGCCCGGCTGAATCCCCAGCACCAGCTGTGAACTTTTGCTCAGATACACGTCTCCGTCACGCAAAGGCAGCGGTTCTTTGGACTCATCCTCCAGACGCACGTAATCGCCCAAGTCACTCGTGCGGTTATCGGGCACCACGATCAGCTGCACGGTCTCGCTCTTGCCGCCAAACGTAAAGGTGACGTTGTCGGTCATAATCGGCAGGGTCGAGGTCACGGTCACGTTGAAATCATTGGCCGCGCTGCGCTCATCCAATGCCGCGCACGTCTGCGAAAAATCGTCGGGATTGGCGACCGCCAGCAGGTCGTAGCGCGTGATATGCCCGTACTGTTTGGGCGAAAGCGCCACCGACGTGTCGCGAATGCCCATACCGCAGATCACGAGCGCCGTGCAGCCGGCGATACCGAAGATGGTCATAAAGGCGCGCTTTTTGTAGCGGAACAGGTTACGTGCTGCCACCTTGTTCAAAAAGCCCATGCGGCGCCAGATAAAGCCGATGCGCTCAAGCAAGATGCGAGAGCCGGCGCGTGGGGCCTTGGGACGCATGAGCGAGGCCGGGGTCTCGGCCATCTCGTGGCGGCAGGCGATAATCGTAGCGCCCACCACGCCCACGGCAAACAGCGCCACCGAGACGATTGAGGACACGATGTCGTACGAGAGCAGCATCTGGGGCAGCGAGTACATGTCGTCGAACACCGTAAACAGGAACAGCGGCAGGCCCACAAATCCGATGATGTTGCCGAGCACGCCGCCGATCAGACATGCCCACAGCGCATAGTCCACGTATTTGGACAGGATGCGCTCGCGTGAATAGCCAAGCGCCTTGTACAGGCCAATAAGCGTGCGCTCCTCCTCGACCATGCGCGTGGCGGTGGTAAGACTGATGAGCACAGCGACGACAAAGAAGATAAATGGGAAAACCGTGGCGATGGCCTCGATCGAAGAACTGTCGCTCTCGACGCTCGAGTAGCTTGCGATGTTACCGCGGTCCTGAATGTACCAGGTGCATTCGCCCAGATCGGAAAGCTCGGCGCGGGCATCGGCAAAATGCTGGTCGGCGGCGGCGCGGCGCTGGTCCAACTCGGCCTGAGCCTGGACGCGCTCCTCGCTGCCCTCGGCCATACGGTTGATGTTATCCTGCTCGATCCCAAAGAGCATGGCGGCCTGACGCTCGGCCGTATCCAAGCTTGACGGCGTGTCAACCGTCAACTCCTGGACGCGCGCCTTCTCACGCTCCTCGCGGATCTTCTCGATGTTGCCTTTGACCTCGTTGATCTTTGTCGTGTAGGCATCTGAATAGGAGTTAAGACTCTTGGCTCCCTCGACGATCACGTGGACTGCGGAGTAGGAAGAAGATGTCGCGGCATCCTCGCTCACATAGAACTTATAGTCCGCAGCCGAAGCAGCGCGAAAGGCGTTGACTGTCGAGTCGGAGCTCACGTCGGTAGGATCGAGGACCTCGGCCGTAATGGTGTAATCGCCCGCGGCAAACTGATCCTTGGCACTTTGGTTGGACGAGCTCGCGTCATTGGCGGCAAAACTCACCGTATCGCCGAGCTTTTTGCCCGAAGCCTTCAGGAACTTCGAAGTCACCGCGACTTCATCGGCGCTCTCGGGCAAATCGCCGCTCACCAGCACCGGCTGATCGATGTTCTCCTTGGAGAGACTTTGCACGACCACGCGCTCGCGCGTTGTGCCCACGGCGGTGTAGGCGGTCTCGGTGTAGATGCCCTCGACCGTCTCGACGCCGTCGATCTCTTGGATAGCCGCGAGATCGTCGCGCGTAAGGCCATAGGTCGACTGCACGTTAATGTCATAGACATTCTGCTGGTCAAAATAGGCGTCGACCGAATCGCACAAATCCTCGCAGCCCGCCTTAAGGCCGCACATCACGCTCACGCCAAGCGCAGTGATGACCACGATAGATAGGAAGCGCTTAAGACTGCCCCGAATCGTGCGGTAGATGCCACGGCGAAAAACCGTCGGCACCATATCGTTTGAGCTTTGAGCGGTACGGTAGGTCGCGAACTCCCGGTCGCGGCCCGCGTGCTCCGTATCGTGGTTTTGGCTGTTTTGGCAATCTTGGTCCATGGGCGCTACCACTCGATCGTCTCGATAGGCACGGGATTTTGCTGGACCGTCTCGCTCTCCACGCGGCCGCTCTTAAAGCGGATCAGGCGATCGGCCATGGGCGCCAGCGCGGAGTTGTGGGTGATGATAATGACCGTGATGTCCTGCTTGCGGCAGGTGTCCTGTAGCAACTGCAAGATCTGCTTGCCGGTTTTGTAGTCGAGTGCACCCGTGGGCTCGTCGCACAAAAGCAGCTTGGGGTTCTTGGCCAGCGCGCGGGCGATGGACACGCGCTGCTGCTCGCCGCCCGAAAGCTGCGCGGGGAAGTTGGCGAGGCGCTCGCCCAGGCCAACCTGGCAAAGCGTTTGCTCGGCATCGAGCGAATCGGGGCAGATCTGAGCTGCAAGCTCAACGTTTTCGAGCGCCGTCAAGTTGGGGACCAAATTGTAGAACTGGAAGACAAAGCCGACGTCGGCGCGGCGGTATTCCACGAGCTGCGCCTCGTTGGCAGAGCTCACGTCGCGCCCGTCCACCGTCACGGTGCCGGAGGTCGCCGTATCCATGCCGCCCAGAATGTTGAGCGCCGTGGTCTTGCCGGCACCCGAAGCACCCAGAATGATGGCGAGCTCGCCGCGCTCGACCGTAAAGCTCGCGCCGTCGAGCGCATGAATGCGGGCATCGCCCTCGCCGTATGCTTTGACGACGTCTTTGAATTCGATATAGGCCATCAATCGGCTCCCATCTGGTCGGATAACTCTTTAGTATTACCCATTTCGCACCGACCAAAAAGGGACAGGTTTATTTTGGCAGGTTTTATATGGGGAAACGGCAGCTATAGATGAGGCGCCGGGGAGGCAGAGACATCATCGGCGGGGTCAGGCCGACCGCCAAACACAACGCACGCATCTCAATCTGTCAGCCAAATCATTCGAGCAGCTGTTCGTTTCTATAATATGATTCCGCTATCTAAGCAGGCCGATACGCAGAAAGACGGCCAACATGGCGTTCGACTTTAAGAAGGAATGCAAGGAGCTCTACAAACCTGCAAGCAGGCCGAGTATCGTAACTGTCCCGGCATTCAATCTCAGGGCGGGATTCAGTCGGGATTCAATTTCAACAAACGGCATCATCCGGCAACCGATATGTAAGGCTGTATAAATCATTTCCGTTTGCCTAACAAAAAGACCGCTCGGCTAACGAGCTCGGCTCATGTCCTCACGCGATGGTACTGTTCTCTAGAGTTCTTATTAGAGAGGGGTGCTCCATGGAGATCACCATCAATCGCGAAATTGGGAAGCTCGGACTTCCCAGGCATCTTGTGCTTGGCATGGATCCAGGAATTGCAAGCTGCGGATTCGCACTTATCGACACAGCCAATCATGAAATCCTGGATTTGGGCGTCAGATTATTTGACTCTCCAACTCATCCTAAAACGGGCCAAAGTCTTGCGGTTATTCGCAGGGGCTTCCGCTCTACCCGTCGAAACATTGACCGTACCCAGGCGCGCTTGAAGCACTGTCTCCAAATCCTCAAGGCTTATGGCCTCATCCCCCAAGACGCCACCAAAGAGTACTTCCACACCACAAAAGGCGACAAGCAGCCGCTCAAGCTTCGCGTTGATGGGCTTGACCGCCTGCTCAACGATCGCGAGTGGGCACTAGTCCTATACTCCCTCTGCAAGCGCCGTGGATACATCCCCCACGGAGAAGGCAATCAGGATAAATCAAGCGAAGGCGGCAAGGTACTATCTGCCCTTGCGGCCAACAAGGAAGCAATTGCGGAGACCTCGTGCCGCACCGTTGGCGAATGGCTCGCTCAGCAGCCTCAAAGTCGCAATCGTGGCGGCAATTACGACAAGTGTGTAACGCACGCCCAGCTTATCGAAGAAACTCATATCCTATTTGATGCTCAACGCTCCTTTGGCTCCAAATACGCTTCGCCGGAATTTGAGACCGCATATATCGAGGTTTGCGATTGGGAGCGTTCGCGCAAAGACTTCGACCGCCGCACGTACGACCTCGTTGGCCACTGCTCATACTTCCCAACAGAAAAACGAGCTGCACGCTGCACGCTTACGAGCGAACTCGTTTCAGCCTATGGCGCACTCGGCAACATCACCATCATCCACGAAAACGGGACCTCTCGCGCCCTGAGCGCAACGGAGCGCGATGAGTGCATTGCAATCCTGTTCTCGTGCGAGCCAATTCGAGGCAACAAAGATTGTGCTGTTAAATTCGGCGCCCTCAGAAAAGCGCTCGACCTTAGTTCCGGCGATTACTTTAAGGGAGTTCCAGCTGCCGACGAAAAAACGCGCGAGGTGTACAAGCCCAAGGGATGGCGCGTGCTCCGCAATACCCTCAATGCAGCCAACCCCATTCTCCTGCAGCGTTTGCGCGATGACCGCAATCTCGCCGATGCCGTTATGGAGGCGGTGGCATACTCTTCAGCTCTCCCCGTACTCCAAGAGCAGCTTCAGGGGCTACCGCTTTCGGAAGCGGAGATCGAGGCGCTCTGTAGGCTTCCCTATTCATCCAAAGCTCTTAACGGCTATGGCAACCGTTCCAAAAAAGCACTCGACATGCTGCTCGATTGCCTCGAGGAGCCCGAGGTCCTCAACCTTACGCAGGCCGAAAATGACTGTGGCCTGCTGGGACTTCGCATCGCTGGCGCCCAGCTCGAGCGCTCCGATCGCCTGATGCCCTATGAGCTCTGGGTTGAACGTACCGGTCGAACAAATAACAATCCCGTCGTCATTCGCGCCATGTCGCAAATGCGAAAAGTGGTCAACGCCATCTGCCGCAAGTGGGGCGTGCCAAACGAAATCCACGTTGAGCTTGATCGAGAGCTCAGGTTGCCTCAGCGCGCAAAAGACGAGATTGCCAAGACCAATAAGAAGAACGAGAAAAATCGCGAGCGCATTGCCGGGCAAATCGCTGAGCTGCGTGGCTGCACGGCAGATGAGGTCACGGGCAAACAGATAGAGAAGTACCGCCTGTGGGAAGAGCAGGAATGCTTCGACCTTTACACGGGCGCTAAAATCGAAGTCGATCGCCTAATTAGCGACGACACCTACACGCAGATTGACCACATCCTGCCGTTCTCTCGCACGGGAGAAAACTCACGCAACAACAAAGTCCTGGTCCTCGCCAAAAGCAATCAGGATAAACGCGAACAGACACCTTACGAATGGATGTCCCACGACGGTGCGCCTTCATGGGATGCTTTTGAGCGTCGCGTTCAGGAAAACCAGAAACTCAGCCGTCGCAAAAAGAACTTCCTGCTGGAAAAAGACCTTGATACCAAGGAAGGCGAATTCTTAGCACGCAGCTTCACCGACACCGCCTATATGTCGCGAGAAGTATGCGCTTACCTCGCCGACTGTCTGCTGTTCCCCGATGATGGCGCAAAGGCACATGTTGTTCCTACCACTGGCAGAGCGACCGCATGGCTGCGTCGCAGGTGGGGGCTTAACTTTGGTTCGAATGGCGAAAAAGACCGCTCGGACGATCGTCACCATGCCACCGATGCTTGTGTGATTGCAGCATGTAGTCCAAGCCTCGTGATTAAAACCGCTCGAATCAACCAAGAGACACACTGGAGCATAACCAGAGGCATGAACGAGACCCAACGCCGCGATGCCATCATGAAGGCTCTCGAAAGTGTTATGCCCTGGGAAACCTTTGCGAACGAAGTGCGCGCGGCGCACGATTTCGTCGTACCCACGCGCTTTGTTCCGCGCAAGGGAAAGGGCGAGTTGTTTGAGCAGACGGTCTATCGCTATGCCGGCGTCAACGCACAGGGTAAAGACATTGCTCGCAAGGCGAGCTCCGATAAGGACATCGTCATGGGCAACGCCGTTGTGTCGGCAGACGAGAAGTCGGTCATCAAGGTGAGCGAAATGCTGTGTCTGAGGCTCTGGCATGACCCGGAGGCCAAGAAGGGGCAGGGCGCTTGGTACGCAGACCCCGTCTATAAGGCGGATATTCCTGCACTTAAGGATGGGACGTATGTGCCCAGGATTGCGAAGGCGCATACTGGCCGAAAAGCCTGGAAACCCGTGCCCGAAAGTGCCATGAAGAAACCGCCGCTGGAGATATATCTGGGCGATCTAGTACAGATAGGCGATTTTGTTGGGCGGTTTAGTGGCTACAACATCGATAACGCCAACTGGTCCTTTGTAGACAGGCTTACTCGAATTAAAATAAGTTGTCCTACCGTTGGAAAACTAAGCAACGATATGTCGCCCTTTGTTGTTCGAGAATCACCCATCAAGTAAAGCAGCTGCTTGCCCCGCACATTTCTTGCTTAATCGTGTGGGGCTTTTGCTTATTCCTTGTTGCCCTTTATAACGCATAGACCCATAAATGCAATCGGTTGAGAACCTTCGCCTCTATGCCATATACGCTCCCCATGGCGATACGTTAACGGGCATAATTGCAAGCTGCATCGCGCAGTCTTGAGCACGCGCCCTTCCCCAAGGTGATACGCTATATCGGAATATATAATATCACGTCTCATAGTCTTGAGCACGCGCCCTTCCCCAAGGTGATACGCTGCGACGACCCGTGGCAAGCATTTCTATTTCGTCTTGAGCACGCGCCCTTCCCCAAGGTGATACGCTTAAGCCCTTCGAGCTCGACATCGAAATTGTAGTCTTGAGCACGCGCCCTTCCCCAAGGTGATACGCTGACTCATGCGCGCCTGGCCATCGGTATCGAGTCTTGAGCACGCGCCCTTCCCCAAGGTGATACGCTGGCAGGCACGCCGACGACAAGCTATACGTCGTCTTGAGCACGCGCCCTTCCCCAAGGTGATACGCTAACATCGTGGTCGAGGACGGCGCCATCAAGGTCTTGAGCACGCGCCCTTCCCCAAGGTGATACGCTTTTGCAGGACGGTTCCATAAACCCGATGCCGTCTTGAGCACGCGCCCTTCCCCAAGGTGATACGCTGGCGCGGTAGTCGGGTCAATGTAGCAGGCGGTCTTGAGCACGCGCCCTTCCCCAAGGTGATACGCTCCGTCATACCGTCACTTGTTTTAGCTGCTAGTCTTGAGCACGCGCCCTTCCCCAAGGTGATACGCTTACACCATCTTCGACAACCCTTACCTTCCGGTCTTGAGCACGCGCCCTTCCCCAAGGTGATACGCTTGTCGACTGGAAGAAGATCGTTGCAATCTGGTCTTGAGCACGCGCCCTTCCCCAAGGTGATACGCTCGCTCAGGCGGAAGATTCTCCGATGGAGAAGTCTTGAGCACGCGCCCTTCCCCAAGGTGATACGCTATCTGCTACAAGAACGACGTCACGAAGCACGTCTTGAGCACGCGCCCTTCCCCAAGGTGATACGCTGCAGGCCATACCGATGGTCTTCGACAAAATGTCTTGAGCACGCGCCCTTCCCCAAGGTGATACGCTCCATGGACACGGGGTAATAGGGGCCGTGCAGTCTTGAGCACGCGCCCTTCCCCAAGGTGATACGCTGGCTTTATCGAGTTCAACCCGAACAAGGTTGTCTTGAGCACGCGCCCTTCCCCAAGGTGATACGCTAAATCTTCCTCTGCCTTAAAGTAGCAGCTAGTCTTGAGCACGCGCCCTTCCCCAAGGTGATACGCTGGGGAGGCACGCGCCTTCGGCGCTCTGACAGTCTTGAGCACGCGCCCTTCCCCAAGGTGATACGCTATG
>CAJLUE010000072.1 GCA_905209765.1 uncultured Collinsella sp.
GCTGTTACTCGGCGTCGTGGTGACGGCGGGGCTTGCGGCCTCCGTTGTCGCCAGGACGGCGCGGGCGGTCGCTACGCTCGGAGCGCTCGCGACGCGGACGCTCACGACGCTGGAAGTGCTCGCCGTCGCCCTCGGAGGCACCTTCGGCGCGAGCCGGGGCCTCGGGCTTGTCGAGACGATCGAGCGAGATCTTGCCGCGATCGTCGACCTCGATGACGACGACCTTGACCTCGTCGCCCACATTGAGGACGTCCTCGACCTTCTCCACACGACCCTTGGCGACGCGGGAGATGTGCAGCAGGCCGTCCTTACCGGGCAGCAGGTTCACGAAGGCGCCGAAGGGCTGGATGGAGACCACGCGACCGGTGTACTCCTCGCCCGGCTCGGGAACCTTGATGATGAGCTTGATGCGCTCGACGGCCTGATCGACGGACTCGCCGGTGCCGCCGACAAAGACGGTGCCGTCCTCCTGGATGTCGACCGAAGCGCCGGTCTCGTCCTGGATGCCGCGGATGACCTTGCCGCCGGAACCGATGACGTCGCGGATCTTATCGGTCGGAACCTGGATGGAGACGATGCGCGGAGCGGTGCTGCGCGTGGTATGACGCGGCTCGGGGATCACATCGAGCATCTTCTGCAGGATGGAGGCACGACCCTCCTTGGCCTGCTGCAGGGCGCGGGCCAGGATGTCGAAGGTAAGGCCGGTGGCCTTGTTGTCCATCTGCAAGGCCGTGATGCCCTCGGTGGTGCCAGTGACCTTAAAGTCCATGTCGCCCAGGAAGTCCTCGAGACCCTGGATGTCGGACAGGACCACAGTCTTGCCCTCCTCCTGGATCAGGCCCATGGCGATACCGGAGACCGGGCGCTTAATGGGCACGCCGCCGTCCATAAGGGCGAGCGTGGAGCCGCAGGTCGAAGCCATCGAAGAGGAGCCATTGGACTCCATGACCTCGGAGACCACACGGATGGCGTAGGGGAACTCGTTCTCGTCGGGGAGCACCGGAAGCAGGGCGCGCTCGGCAAGGTTGCCGTGACCGATCTCGCGGCGCTTGGGGCTGCCCATGCGGCCGGTCTCGCCGGTGCAGAACGGCGGGAAGTTGTAGTGGTGCATGTAGCGCTTGCCCTCGGTGGGCTCAATGGTGTCCAGACGCTGGCCCTCGTTGAGCATGCCGAGCGACAGGACGGAGAGCACCTGGGTCTGACCACGCTGGAACAGGCCGGAGCCGTGAACGAGCGGCAGGTAGTTGTCCTTCACCATGATGGGACGGATCTCGTCGGCGGCACGACCGTCGACGCGCTCGCCGGTCTCGACGACCATGGTGCGCATGGCCTTCTTCTCGAGCTTCTTGAGCGCCACGGGGATCTCGCGCTCCCAAGCGGCCTGCTCCTCGTCGGTGAACTCGGCGCGGATGGACTCCTTCAGAGCCTCGACCTTACCGATGCGGGAAAGCTTGTCGGCGTCGCGCAGGGCAGCGGCCATCTCGTCGTAGTGTGCGAAGATGCGCTCCTGAACCTCCTCGACGGGCTGGTCGAGCGGGTACTCCTTCTTGACGATAGCACCGTTGACCTGCTCCCACTCGGCGACGAACTCGTCTTGGGCCTGGCAGAAGGCAGCGAGGGCCTCCTGACCAAACTTCATAGCGGCGAGCATGTCGTCCTCGGAGATCTCCTCGGCACCGGCCTCGACCATCGAGATGAAGTCGGCAGAGCCGCCCAGCTCCAGGTCCAGGTCGGAGTTCTCGCGCTCCTCATAGGTGGGGTTGACGATAAACTCGCCGGTCTCCACGTTGCGGCCGATGCGCACGCAGGCAAGCGGGCCCTCGAAGGGCACGCCGCCGAGCGTCATGGCCAAAGAGGCGCCCATGACGTTGATGACGTCGAAGGGGTTGACCTGGTCGGCAACGAGCGAGGTGGCGACGATGTGCACCTCGTTGCGGAAGCCGTCCGGGAAGCTCGGGCGGATCGGGCGGTCGATCATACGGGCCGTGAGCGTGGCCTTCTCGCTGGGACGGCCCTCGCGCTTGAGGTAGCCACCCGGGATGCGGCCGGCGGCGTACATCTTCTCGTTGAAGTCAACGGTCAGCGGGAAGAAGTCGTAATTCTTGCGCTCCTTGGAGACGACCACGGTGTCGAGCATCGTGGTGTCGCCCTGCTTGACCAGACAAGCGCCGGTGGCCTGCTTGGCAAGCTCGCCAGACTCGAAGGTGTAGGTCTTGCCGTACAGCTCAAAGGTCTTGGATACGAGTGTCATTGTTCTCCTTTACCCCACAGGCCCCTTGCCTGCGGGCTTCTCATGTGACGCGGGCCCCCTGCCCCCGCCACGCTTCAGAGCGTGATTGTTCACGCCCTTACACAAAAAGAGCGCCCCGCTGCGCAGGACGCTCTTAGCATGTACAAATCCTTACTGGATGTTGTCGCGGATGCCCAGAGCCTTGATGAGCTCACGGTACTCGACGATGTCGTTCTTCTTGATGTAGGAGAGAAGACGACGACGACGGCCAACGAGCATGAGCAGGCCACGACGGGTGTGGAAGTCCTTCTGGTGGGACTTCATGTGCTCGGTCAGCTCCTTGATGCGCTCAGACAGGATGGCGACCTGAACCTTGGGGTTACCGGTATCGACCGGGGAGTTACCGAACTGGGCGGTCAGCTCCGCCTTGCGCTCTTTGGAAACAGTCATTGTTTCACCTTTCGTTTCGCGTCGCCCGCGGGCGACTCTATTCGCCTCGGACTGGGAAGCCGCCGGTGGAGCGAGCATCCAAGGTCGAGGTACCAACAGGTCGGTATGTTACCACAAGCGGCGCGCGCCTGCGCATCATCACCGACCCAACATGAATTCCATCGCACGGAGCCGCTGATCGGTGTGCGTGGCGGCCCAAACATGCGAAAGCCCCAGCAAAAAAGCAGCCGTATGCGGATCGATTCGCTCGGCCATGAGCGCATCGAACGTCATAGACATGAGGGCGCGCAGCCATGCGACCTCGCCGGTTGAGACCAACTCGGCGCCCGGAACGCTCGACGCGCATGAGCCGCACATGAGGCCGCCCGCCTGGGGCGAAAAATACGACAGCATGGGGTCTCCGCACAGCACGCATGCCGAGAAATCGGGTCGATAACCAACATGCGACAGCAGTTTAAAGACAAAAGCCGCCACGAGCAGGTCCATATGTGCCGTGTCGAGCCCGCTGCCGACAAGCGTGAGCGCCCGCTGCGTGATGGCAAAGGTAAATGGATCCTCGGCATCCTCGAACGAGCACACACGCGCAACCTCGGCAATCGCGCTGGCGGCACAGGTCGTCTCGTAGTCAGGAGCGACACCGAGCGGCGCCTCCATAAGCTCCGCCTGAGAAACCACGTCGAGCGACCGTCCATGCGCCAACAGCATATCGACGGTACAGAAAAGCTCGCAGCGTGCGGCCAGGCGCCCACCGAGCTTGCGGGCGCCCTTAGCCACGGCACGCACCTGCCGCCCCCGTTCGTCGAGCATCGTCAAGATCAGATCGGTTTCCTTGAGCTTCGTCTTGTCGAGGACGAGCACCTTTGTACGATATGTGCGAGAGCCTGCCATGAACGCCGAGGCTTAATCTTCGGCGTTATAGCCAAAGCGGCGGATCTGCGCCTCGTCATCGCGCCAGCCGGCCTTGACCTTCACGTCGAGCTCCAAAAAGACCTGAGTGCCAAAGATACGCTCAAGGTCACGACGGGCATCGATGCCGATATGCTTGATCATCTCGCCGCCCTTGCCGATGATGATGCCCTTCTGCCCCTCGCGCTCGACGTAAATCGTGGCGTGCACGCGCAGGACCTTCTTAGTCTGCTCGAGCGCGTCACAGATGACGCCCACGGAGTGAGGGATCTCGTCGCGGGTGCGACGCAGAACCTTCTCGCGCACAAACTCGGCAACGAGCGTCTCGTCGGAAGCGTCGGTACCCATGTCCTCGGGGAACCAGCGCGGGCCCTCGGGCAAGAAGTGAGCGACGGTCTCGATAAAAGCATCGACGTTGAAGTTCTTGACCGACGACGTCACGATCTCGTCATCATATTCCATGAGCTCGTGAGCTGCCTTAAGCTGCTCCATGACCTGTGCGGGGTCGGCCTCATCGGCCTTGGTGAGCACCAGGACCTTCTTGGAACGAGCGCATCTGACGCGCTCGGCAACCCAAGCGTCTCCCCTGCCGATCGGTTTGGTGGCATCAATCAAAAACGCAACGACGTCTACGTCATTGAGCTCAAACAGGGCGCTCTTGTTAAGCTCGGAGCCCAGGCCGTCCTTGGGCTTGTGGATACCCGGCGTGTCAACGAAGACCAGCTGGTAGCCGGGGCGGTTGACCACGGCGCGCATACGGCGGCGGGTCGTCTGGGCCACCGGAGAGGTAATGGCGACCTTCTTGCCGTAACAGGCGTTGAGCAGCGTGGACTTGCCGGCATTAGGGCGACCGACCAGGGCCACAAAGCCGCTGCGGAAACCGGGTTCCACGTCACCAAAGCCCGCGAGGGTCTCGCCCTCGTCGCACAGGGCATCGAGTTCCTCGTCGCTCATACCCTCAAACGGATCGAACTCCTCGACCTCGTCAAACGAATCGGCACCTTCAGCCTCGTCCAGGACCTCGTCATCCAAAACCTCATCGGTAGGCTGCATATTGTCGGACATGGGAGTCCCTTTCTAAATAAAGTCGAGCGCGTGGGCAAAGACAAGCAAGCCCACGATCGCGGCGGTAATGGAAAGAACGTATACAGACGCAGCGGCGATATCCTTCGCGCGCTTGGCCAGCGGATGCAGCTCCTGGGTCGCCAGGTCGACAATCGCCTCCATGGCGGTATTGCACAGCTCGCCGTGAATCACCAGGCCGCAGCAGATGATGACCGTAGCCCACTCGGCAATATCGAGCCCCACGATGCAGCCGGCAATGACGGTGCACACGCCCGCCACGAGCATGACCTTGATATTGCGCTCGGTCTTGACGGCGGTGACGAAGCCCTCCATAGCGTATGAGAACGACTTTAAAAAGGACGGATGGTCCTTGTTCGATCCGGGAATCATAGACGGCTCCTAGTCGTGGGCATGATTGGTTATGGGGCCGACGTGGACGAGTTTGGGGTCCTCGCCGCGCTCAAGCGCCAGGTCGCGCAGGATGGCATCCTCGCGTGCCTCCATGACCTCGGCCTCATCGTCCTCGATATGGTCGTAACCCAGCAGGTGCAGCATTCCGTGCACGAGCATCAGTCGGCACTCATCGGCGGGGCTGTTGCCAAAGCCGGGGGCCTGGCGGGCAATGACCTGCGGGGCCAGGATAATATCGCCGAGCTCGAGCATCTCGTCGGCGGGAATGTCCTCGTCAAAGGCCGAGTCACATTCAAACGAGAGCACGTCGGTCGTGCGGTCGATACCGCGCCACTCAAGGTTGAGCTCGTGCATCTCGTCCTCATCGACATACGAAAGGGAAATCTCGACCTCACGCTCAACACCCTCGGCGGCAAGCACAACTCCGCAGATGTGCTCCACCTCCTGGGCATCGAGCAGCGTATCGAGCTCGGCATCGTTGCTGATCAATACACTCAACGGGACTCCTTTCGGTCGCGTACGCGCTGCTCACGCACGTCATCATAAGCATCGTAGGCCTCGACGATGCGCCCCACCAAGGCATGGCGCACCACGTCGGCGCGCTCCAGGTGAGAAAACGCCACATCGTCGACACGGCCCAAAATCTTCTCAACGTCGGCAAGACCGCCGCGACGACCCACCAGGTCACGCTGGCTCAGGTCGCCGGTAATCACGAACTTGGAATTAAAACCCAGACGCGTCAGGAACATCTTCATCTGCTCGGGCGTCGTGTTTTGTGCCTCATCGAGCACCACAAAGGCATCACTCAGCGTTCGGCCGCGCATGTAGGCGAGCGGGGCGATCTCGATCACGCCACGCTCCATAAGCTCATCGGTGCGTTCGCGATCCATCATGTCAAAGAGGGCATCATAGAGCGGGCGCATATACGGGTCGATCTTTTCCTCGAGGGTGCCGGGCAAAAAGCCCAAGTTCTCCCCCGCCTCGACAACCGGGCGCGTCAGGATCAGGCGGCCCACCTCATGGCGCTTGAGCGCGGCGACGGCGAGTGCCATGGCCAGATAGGTTTTACCGGTACCGGCGGGACCGAGGCCAAACGTGATGGTATGCGAGCGAATGGCATCCACGTAGCGCTTTTGGCCGAGCGTCTTGGGGCGGATGACGCGACCGCGATACGACAGCAGCACGTCATCGCGCAGCGACGAGGCATCATGCTCGCCGTCGCGCAGAACGGCCAGGCAGCGCGAGACATCATCGACAGACAGCGTGCGCCCGGCAGCGGCCTCGCGAAAGGCGTGTTCGAAAAAACGCGCCACGAGTTCGACCTCGTCCGGATCGCCGCTCACGGCAACGCTGTCACCGCGGGCAACCACATGGGCGCGCACCAAGTTCTCGAGTGCACGAAGGACGCCATCGCCGGCGCCCAAAACGCGCGAGGGGTCGATACCCTCGGGAACGGTAAGTCTAATCTTCGAGGCTTCCATGAACCTCCCTGCGTGCATGGACCAAGCCGGAATCATCGACTCCGATGATAGCAACATCGAGCAGGCACGGGGCTGTAAGTCCACAGGTATCATCAAGACGGGCATGATGGAACGAGCCGAGCGTCAAATTGTCACCGTACTCAAGCACGGCGCGCTCGACGGTGCCCACGCGACGGCGGGCATCGGCAACCGCGAGCTCCTGAGCCGTCGCGCGCATGCGACGGCTGCGCTCGGCCATAATCTCGGGCGGTACCTGGTCGGGCATGTCGGCGGCGAGCGTGCCGGGGCGCTTGCTATAGCGGAACACGTGCATGCGCGAAAAGCCCACGCGACGGCACAGCGCCAGCGACTCCTCGAACTCATCGTCCGTCTCGCCAGGAAAACCGACGATGACATCGCACGAAAGAGACGCCTGGGGCAGGTTAGCGCGAATCATGCGCACCGTATCCTCAAAGGCCTCGGCACTATAGGGACGGCCCATGCGATGCAGCGTCGCCGTGCAGCCAGACTGCACGGGCAGGTGCAAAAACGGCGCGATACGCTTCGGATAGCGAGCCATCACCTTGAGCAAGCGCTCGGAAATATCCATGGGCTCCACTGAGGAAATGCGCACGTGGGCAATCGTAGTGCGCTCCATAATGGCCTCGAGCAGCTCATCGATCTCCACGTGTTCGTCGGTCGCGCTCTTGCCGTCATAGGCACCCAGGTTCACGCCGGTCAGCACGACCTCGGGCACGCCGGCCTCCTGGGCTTCACGCACCTGCTCGAGCACGGACTCGACGGGCACGGAACGCTCGGGGCCGCGGGCCTTCCATACGATGCAATAAGTGCAGCGGTGGTTGCAGCCATCCTGGATCTTCACGCCCAGCCGCGAACGACCGAGCGCATCGACCACATCGCCATCGCTGCAGGCGGGCACGCTATCGGATTCGACACCCAGCACCTCACAGACGCGCTCGGCGACGTCTATCTTGGACGGTTCGGCGATCACGCGATCGGAGAGCTCCAGCAGCTCCTCGGGATGTAGGTTGACGACGCAGCCGGTTACGACCACGTAAGGCTCGCCCGGATAGGCCAGGGCGTGACGGACGGCCTTGCGGGTCTTGGCCTCGGCCTCCCCCGTCACGGCACAGGTATTGATAACGATCAGATCGGCGTCCTGGGGCTCCACCATCGCAAAGCCCAGGCGCATAAGATCGGCAGTGATACGGTCGGACTCAACCCGGTTGACACGACAACCGAGGTTGACGACGGAAATATGGGGTGCGAGCACACGGGCTCCTTAATCGAGGATGTCGTCGAGGGCACTCTTGATACGGTCGGTCACCGACTTCTTACCGGATGCGACGTCATCGCCCATCTCGTCGGCAAAGGCGCGAAGCAGCTCGCGCTGCTTGTTGGAGAGATTGGTGGGGACGACCACGCGCAGCTGCACGATCAGACGACCGCGCGAACCGCCGCCGCCGATACGCGGCATGCCGTAATTGTTGACGCTCACGGTGTCACCGTACTGCGTGCCGGCGGGAACCGTCACCTTGACGACCTCGTCAGGCATAATGCCCTCGACCTCAATCTCGCAACCGAGCGCGGCCTGCGCAATCGAGATATCGCTCACCAGATACAGGTCATCGCCATTACGCTTAAAACGCTCGTGGTCGGCGACACGCACGTTGACGATCAGGTCGCCCGACGGCTCGCCACGAAGGCCGGCCTCGCCAAAACCACTCACGCGCAGCTGGCGACCGGTCGAAACACCGGCGGGAATATCGATGTCGATCTTTTCGTGTGAAGGCGTGCGGCCCTGGCCGTCACAGGTCTCGCAGGGATGATCGATGACCGTGCCTTCGCC
>CAJLUE010000073.1 GCA_905209765.1 uncultured Collinsella sp.
TTCCTCAAGACGATGCCGACACGCCGCGTGCGTGGTATTACGCGCTGCTAGATTATGGCGCATATCTTAAGAAGACACTGCCCAATCCGTCCAGGCGCTCGGCGGGCTATAGCCGTCAGTCCAAGTTTGAGGGCTCGCGTCGCCAAAAGCGCGCGCATATCGTGCGTATGTTGCTGGCAGCGCGCGATGGCCAGCCGGCGGGGATTACGCTTGCTGATGCCGTGGCGGGCGTTAACGAGATGGAAGCGGCGGCTGGGCGTGGGCCGGTCGAGCGCGACTTGATCGCGGGCATTCTAGCCGACCTGGAGCGTGAGGGCTTTTGCCGAGCTGAGGGCGATCGCTGGCTGAGCATCTAGCCTGTGCAAATCTGAAGAACAGGATTGTAAGGTTTAGATTTTCGGCATGAGGGCATCCTAGAGACGAGGCCGCTCGAAGCCTACGGGCGGCATGCGTTGAAGGGAAGTACACCTATGGATTTTGAGAATTCCCAAACCAAGAAGAACCTCGAGACCGCTTTTGCCGGTGAGTCCCAGGCACACACCAAGTATCGCTACTATGCATCCAAGGCCAAAAAGGACGGCTACGTTCAGATCTCGAATATTTTTGCCGAGACGGCGGGCAACGAGTCCGAGCACGCCAAGCTGTGGTTTAAGTATCTGCACGACGGCGCCGTTCCCGACACTCTGGACAACTTGCGTGATGCCGCTGCGGGCGAGAACTACGAGTGGACCACGATGTACGACGAGTTCGCCAAGACCGCCGAGGAGGAGGGCTTTACCGAGATTGCCGCAAAGTTCCGTGGCGTCGGTGCTGTCGAGAAGGCCCACGAGGAGCGCTACAACAAGCTCGTCGAGCGCATCGAATCGGGCGAGGTGTTTGAGCGCGAGGGCGTGAAGGTATGGAAGTGCCTGAACTGTGGGCACCTGCACGTTGGTGCCGAGGCGCCCGAGGTGTGCCCGGTCTGTAACCACCCGAAGGCGTACTTTGAGGAGCAGGTGGTGAACTACTAGCGCGTGGCGCTGGCTGCTGCGGAGCGCAGGGCGGGAGGCCGGATTGCCTTCCCTCCCCGCTCACGGCTCCGCAGGGTCGCGTTGAGGGAAGGCAATCCGGCCTCCCGCCCCGCGCTCCGGCGTTGGGTCGTCGCGTGCTCGATACTGAAAAGCTGATAAGAAGTTTGTGTGCCGCCCCTTATGGGGCGGCACGTTTTTGTGTGGGGACTGGTTGGGACGGCACCGTTCATGGGTGGGGTACACTGGGAGCGGCTTTTAGTTTATCTACTACCTGATGAGGTGTTTTCTATGGGTAAGAAGTCTCGGGCTCGGGTTGCTGCGGCGGGGACTCGCCTCGATCCTCATCGCGTGGTTGATGAGAGCAGTAAGGCTGCGCGTGCCGATAAGGACAAGAAGGTCGGTGCACATGCTCATCCTGAGTGGGCGCCTCACCTCAATACGGCTAGCGAGGATCTGACTGCTAAGTTGTTTACTCTGGTCGAGGTTATCTTGGGCGTGGTGCCCGTGGTGGTCATTGGCTTGTTCTTGGCTTCGAAAGATGCCACGAGTGTCGATAAACTCACCGATGTCTTTTCTCAGGACCCCTCGATGGTGGTTACGTTTATCTCTGCGTGCCTGCAGCCGTTTGTGGCGTACATGTTGTACATGATTTATCGCAAATACTGCGAGGGCGACGCTGGTTTTGCCGCCGGCAACCTGATCGGTCTTTTGTGCTCCGAGATCCTACTGCTCAATATCCCAGGCGTCATCGGTATGGGCATCTTGCTGTGGCGTGTTTGGCGCAACGTCGCCCCGCACTTTGAGAGCTGGTTGTTTGAGCGTCGTGCAATGGGCGTGCTGGCAGACATTGCGGGCTCGCTCGTGATTTTAGCCTTGGCGTTTATGTGCGCCACCGCCGCCCGCGGTCTCGCGGGCATGTAGTCTGTCCTCACCGACCACGGAGCGCAGGGCAACTGCTGGTTTCACCGCTCCGGACGTCAGACCCGCGGCGCATCCCTTTCCCTCTCGCTCACGGCTTCGCAGAGTCACGCGAGGCAAAGGCATGCGCCGCGGGTCTGACGACGCGGGCTTGCCAACGAGTTTTGGCTAATAGATTGGTTTGTGTGCCGCCCCTTTGGGGCGGCACTTTTTGTGTGGGGTCCCGGTCTCCACAATTTTCGTCAAGCTTTTGGTTAGATTTTGGTCAGTTGGCGTAAGGGTGGAAGGCCAAAAGATTGCTGGCGAAAAAAGCTCAGAGAAAGTGCTGGTAGGGGAGTTGTTGAGCTTTTCGACAGCTTTTGAGCAAAAGAAACTTTGTGGCTATTGCCGGCGATTGCGTTGTCGCGGTCATGGCGGTGCGGGATGCTGGTCGTAAGCGTCGAACGCTCCGATTTTGGAGGCCAACATGGACCTGTTTCTTGAGACCCCACAGCAACAAGCCGAGCGCATGCTGCGGCAGCAGCGGCGGCTTATAGAGATGCAAATGCAAGGGGTTGCCAACCAGGCGCCCGTGCAAAACGTCGTGCCCGCTGCTGTACCTGCAGCCGTGCCCGGGTGCGAATCGGCACCAGAGGCCTATTCCGTACAGCAAGATTCATATGCGCAGGAGCTCGCGTTCGACAAGCGTCGTGCGCGTCGTCGCCGCGTGGGCCAGCGCCTGCGCACATTGGCGATGATCGTGCTCATTCCGCTAGGACTTGCGGCAATCTTCTTGGCCTCATATGCCCTCACGTGCATTCTCAACGGTGCCTCGCCCAATGAGGTGCTCCAGCATCTAGCGGCCCTGGGCCAGCGCCTAGGCGATGTCGCAACAACCATCCGCGCCGGCTGGGAGAGTTAGCGTTTGTCACATTAGGACTTCCAGGGTGTACGAATTATCGCCACGAGCAGAATTCTTGCATCCTGTGGGTCCTGTCGTGCGACTGAATAGTATTATTGAAGATAAATAATAATAGGATTTGCTATGTATAAGCAGGATTTAGAGCAGACTCTTTTGGGCATTGACGAAGAGGCGGAGCTGGAAATAGGTCCAAGAGACGACAGGCCGAACGTTGTATTGGTGGGAGGAAGCGCCTTCATGCTAAACGATGTGACGAATCGTTCGGTTACACATGACATTGATGTGTTTGAGGCAGATAGGTGCCTCCGCGAGATCATAGCTCGATACCCCGAGGTGAATGGTATGGCGGTGGCATATTGTAATCAGATGCCGTTCAATTACGAAGATCGTTTGATTCCCTTGGATATTGGGGCGCGCTTTATCAGGTACTTTACGCCATCCTTGGAGGACCTGGCGGTAATGAAGCTCTATGCCTGTCGTCCGAACGACATCATCGATCTTCATAGCCAGGCATTCGTCGACCGACTTGATTGGGGACTGCTCGAACGGCTTATATTCGACGAGGGCGAGGCGCTGGCGTCGTCGCCTTCGGAGCGGAGTTATCAAGAGATGGTCTGCGCATACAGCCAATACAAAAAGGAGGTGCTCGGTTGAATCTGACCTTTGAGGGATTCTTAAAAGGCTATTGCCGAGAGCTATCCGGACAGCAGTCGCTCAGTTTTAGAAAACTGGTTAAGCAAGCGACGACGGTTGCGCCGCGCGTGGCGGAGCCCCTGTTTTTGCTCGCTTTGGCACAGGGTAAAGCCGAATACGTTCTGGGCTTATCCGAGGGTTCGTGGATGGAAGAGGGTTACCGAGGCGTTTTGTCCTTGTACGCCCAAACGGGTAGCCTGGCATCTCTATGCGCCGAGGACAAACTTCCTAATCGTTATGCCAACGTTTGGCGTGCGTATAGAGCGGTGAAGGAAAAGCCAGTGGCGGACAGAAGAATCAACGCCCTGATGCGAAAAAGAACGTTGGGAGCGCTAGAGGAATCGGGTGTAACGCGCTACGGTCTCTGCCGCGATTTGAATCTGAATAAGGGAAACGTGTACGCATATTTAGCCGGTGATGACTCAAAGGTGAGCAGGGAGACGGCGCGCCGCATTATGGAATATGCGGAGGAGAGGGGCGCCCAAGAAGGGGCCGGGCGCCCGGTGCGTATGGCGGGGTAAGATTAATCGCGGTTTTGATTGGTGCTCGATTGGGTTTGTTGGGCGGAGTTTATGTCTGCTATTGATATTGTGCTTGTTGTGATCGCCTTGGTGGCGGTGGGGGTTGCTGTGGCTTGCGCCCTCCAGCTCAAGAGCCTGCGTGCCGAGTTGCGGGAGCGTGGCGACAGTAGCGCGGAAACGCTGGCAGCACTCGAGCAGGCCAACAACGCGCTCGATGCCCTGAACGTCGCGCTGGCCGAAACTCGCCGCACGGCCAATGCCATCGCGCAGCAGCAGACGACAGATGCGGCCGTGGAGCAGCAACGTTACCTGACCATCGCACGTGAGTTTTCGCAAGCTGGTGACCGGATGGATGACCTGCGCCGCGAGACGGCCCAACAGCTCGGTGCCAACCGCGAGGGTATCGAGCATCGCCTGGACAAGGTGCGCGAAACGGTCGATGCTCAGCTGGGCGCCATCCGCAAAGACAACAACGTGCAGCTCGATCAAATGCGCGCAACGGTGGACGAGAAGCTCTCCCGCACGCTCAACGATCGCCTGTCGGCATCGTTTAAGCAGGTGAGCGACCAGCTCGAGGCCGTGTACAAGGGCCTGGGCGACATGCAGTCCATCGCCACCGGCGTGGGCGACCTTAAGCGCGTGCTGGGCAACGTGAAGGCGCGTGGCATTTTGGGCGAGGTGCAGCTGGGTGCAATTCTGGCGGACATCCTTACGCCCGACCAGTATCTGGAAAACGTCGCCACCAAGCCCGGCGCCTCGGAGCGCGTTGAGTTTGCCGTCAAGCTGCCGGTGGACGAGGGCGATCCCGTGCTGCTGCCGATCGACTCCAAATTCCCGGGCGACGCGTACGAGCACTTGCTCGACGCGCAGGAGTCGGGCGATGCGGAGACCGTGGCGGCTGCGCGCAAGACGCTCGACACCATGGTCAAGCGCGAGGCAAAGGACATTTGCGAAAAGTACCTGAGTGTGCCGGCAACGACCAACTTTGGCATCATGTTCGTGCCGTTTGAAGGGCTGTACGCCGAGGTCGTCAGCCGCTCCGGGCTTATCGAGACCCTGGGCCGCGACTATCACGTCAACGTTGCCGGCCCCAGTACCATGGCCGCCATCCTCAACAGCCTGCAGATGAGCTATCAGACGTTTAGGCTGCAAAAACGTACCGACGACGTGCTGCGCGTGCTTTCCGCCGTCAAGGCTGAGCTGCCGCGCTATCAGGCGGCGCTGCGCCGTGCCCAGCAGCAGATCGAGACTGCGGGCAAGACGGTCGAGGGCATTATCACCACGCGCACCAACGTTATGGAGCGCAAGCTCAAGGACATCGACGCGCTGGAGGATGCCGAGGAGGCCGACGAGATTTTGGGGCTCACGTCCGCGGGCCCGCTCGCAGACCAAGAAGACAAGGACTAGCTGCACCTGACGGCGGGGCGTCTGCGCAAGCGCGGAGCGCGGGCGCTTTTCGCGTCGTACGTGCCTGAAGCGCGCTTCGGTGTGCAACAATGGCGTTTCGCCCTATCAGACGCGAAAGGAAGCCCATGTCTCAGAGAAGCACCAGTCCGCTCAAACGCTCCACCGTACGTCGCACGCTGCAGCGTTTTTGGGACGTCACGCGCACACAGCCGCTAATCGTCTTTCTCTCGGTGTTCTCGTCGGCGGGCTACATCTTTTTGCTCACGTTTGCCAACACCTACGTGATGGCCCTTATCGTCGACCGCGTCCAGGCCGGCCCCGTGGCGGGCGATCAAGTATTCGAGGTCTTTGGCCCTTACATCCTGGCGCTCGTGCTCGTTAACCTGGTAGGCCAGATCCTCTCCAAGCTGCAGGACTACACCGTCTACAAGCTCGAGATCGCGGGCAACTATCACCTGGCGCGCTTGTGCTTCGATACGCTCTCCAACCAGTCCATGACGTTCCACACCAGCCGCTTTGGCGGATCGCTTGTGAGCCAGACGAGCCGTTTTATGAGCGGCTACACGGGTCTGGTGGACGTCACGGTGTATTCGCTCATCCCCACTATCACCTCTGTTGTCTGTACGGTGGCGGCGCTCGCCCCGGTGGTGCCGACGTTTACCGTGATCCTGGTGGGCATCATGGTCGTCTACATTGCGTTTGTCTGGCTTATGTACAAGCGCATCATGCCGCTTTCGGCCGCGACGTCCGCCGCACAGAACAAGCTGTCGGGCGTGCTGTCCGATGCGGTCACGAATATCCTGGCCGTCAAGACCTGTGGGCGCGAGGACTTTGAGCGCGACCTGTTCGATGCCGCCGACCGCGCTGCGCGCGATGCCGAAACGGTATCGATGCACGCCATGATGCAACGCAACTTTACGACCTCGGGCCTTATCGTTATCACCATGGCCGTGGTGAGTGTGTTCGTCGCGGGCGGCAACGCGTGGTTTGGCATCTCTGCCGGCGCGCTCGTCATGATCTTTACCTATACGTACAACCTCACCATGCGTCTGAACTATGTGAGCTCCATGATGCAGCGCATCAACCGCGCGCTGGGCGATGCGGCCGAGATGACGCGCGTGCTGGACGAGCCACGCCTAGTGGCAGACGACGAGAATGCCCCCGAGCTCAAGGTGCGCGAGGGCGCGATTGATTTTGAGCACTTGAGCTTTGCATACCGTGATGCCGCGGCGGGCGAGAGTGTGTTCAACGACCTGACGCTCCATGTGGCGGCGGGCCAGCGCGTGGGTCTGGTGGGCAAATCGGGCTCGGGCAAGACGACACTCACCAAGCTGTTGCTGCGCCTGGACGACGTGCAAGGCGGTCGCGTGCTCGTGGACGGCCAGGACGTCTCGCGCTGCACGCAGCAGAGCCTGCGCCGCCAGGTTGCCTACGTGCCGCAGGAGGCGCTGCTGTTTCACCGCTCCATTCGCGAGAATATCGCCTACGGACGTCCCGACGCTACTGACGAGCAGATTCGCGAGGCTGCGCGCCTGGCTAATGCGACCGAGTTTATCGACCGCCTGCCCCGTGGCTTTGACACCATGGTGGGCGAGCGGGGCGTTAAGCTTTCGGGCGGCCAGCGCCAGCGCGTGGCCATTGCCCGCGCTATTCTGACCGATGCGCCGATCCTGGTGCTCGACGAGGCGACGTCTGCCTTGGACAGCGAGTCCGAGGCGCTGGTGCAGGAGGCGCTCGAGAACCTGATGCGCGGCCGCACCTCCATTGTGGTGGCACATCGCCTGTCCACCGTGGCGGCGCTCGACCGCATCGTGGTACTGGCGGACGGCGAGATTGTCGAGGACGGTACGCATGCGCAGCTTGTCGAGGCTGGCGGCGAGTACGCAAGCCTGTGGGGCCGCCAGACCGGCGCATTTTTGGAGGCGTAAAGACCCCATACGTGGGACAATCGTGCCCATAGGTTTGTTATGCCGCCGAGCCGAGGAGTCGTTATGCCACGCGAGACCAATGCCGCCAAACGCGAGCGCGCCGTTGAGGTGTGTGAGCGCCTCAACCGTCGCTATGGCCCGGTCGAGTGCTTTTTGGACCACGAGAATCCCTTCCGCCTGCTGATCGCGGTGTTGCTCTCGGCGCAAACGACCGACGCGCAGGTCAACAAGGTGACGCCGAAGCTGTTTGCCCAGTGGCCCACGCCCGAGGCCATGGCCGGGGCGAGTGTGGCTGACGTGGCAGACACCATCAAGTCACTCGGCTTTTATAAGAGCAAGGCCAAGCACGCCGTGGAGGCCGCGCAGATGATCGTCGCCGACTATGGCGGCGAGGTGCCGGCCGACATGAAGGAACTCGTGAAGCTGCCGGGCGTGGGACGCAAGACGGCGAACATCGTGCTCAACGTGGGGTATGGCATCGTGGAGGGCATTGCGGTGGACACGCACGTCAACCGCATTGCGCATCGCCTGATGTTGAGTCCCAAGACACATGCCAAGGAGCCGCTCAAGACCGAGCAGGATCTGCTCAAGATTTTGCCGCACGAGTATTGGGAGTCGGTCAACCATCAGTGGATCACCTTCGGTCGCGAGATCTGCGACGCCCGCAAACCCAAGTGTGACGAGTGTCCGCTGGCAGATTTGTGCCCCAGCGTGCGCGTAGCGGGGTAGGGCGGAACGCATCTTCGTCTGGCGTTTTTTGCGGGGCTGGGTTTGCTCTTGAGCCGGAGTCCTCTCCATGCGCTACCATGACAGGCAATGAAATCCGCCGCATACCCGCCGAGCTTGCCCCGGCGGGCTTTTGGCGTTGCAATGCCGGAGGAACAGCATGCTCATTCACCGTATA
>CAJLUE010000074.1 GCA_905209765.1 uncultured Collinsella sp.
TCTGACATGATTGTCCTTTCAAAAACGTGTCCCGGCGACCGTTACCATTCCGCCGAGCTCTATATGCAAGGGCACATCATATCGCGTAAATCCAACATTCACACCCTTTCCGCACCTACTCATTGGGGACAGACTTAAATGACCAACCTTAGGCGGCACTTGGGACACTCTTCAGCCAACTTCGAAGAGTGTCCCCAACGACTAGTCGTTTAAGAACGTCCCCAATGACTAGTCATTTAAGTCTGTCCCCAATGAGTGGGTCGGTGCCCTTTGTGCGGAGGTTGCTTTGTTGCTTTATACTGATGCGGTTAGACATCCATCCTGCAATCGAGGAGATTTCCATGGCATCAGACGTTCGCGTCCGCTTTGCACCCTCACCCACGGGCAAGCTGCACATCGGCGGCGCCCGCACCGCTATCTATAACTGGGCTTTCGCCCGAGCAAACGGCGGCACGTTCATCCTGCGCATCGACGACACCGACCCCACTCGTTCCACCGACGAGAACACGCAGATCATTCTGCGCGCCATGCGTTGGCTGGGCTTGGACTGGGACGAGGGTCCCGAGGTAGGCGGTGACTATGGCCCCTACGCACAGACCGAGCGCCTGGACCTGTACAAGCAGGCTGCCCAGAAGCTCTGGGACGAGGGCAAGGCCTATCCCTGCTTCTGCACCAAGGAGCAGCTCGACGCCGACCGCAAGGCCGCCCAGGAGCGCAAGGACCCCTTCCGGGGCTACCAGCGCCGCTGCCGCGATCTTGATCCCGAGGAGGCACGCCGCCGCATTGAGGCCGGCGAGCCCTACGTCCTGCGCATCAAGGTGCCCGAGGACCGCGGCGACGTCGTCATCCACGACGCCGTCCACGGCGAGGTGACCTTCGACGCCAAGGAGCTCGACGACTTCGTCATCTTCCGCTCCGACGGCACGCCCACGTATAACTTCGCGACCGTCGTCGACGACGCCATGATGAAGATCACCCACGTCATCCGCGGCGACGACCATCTGTCCAACACCCCGCGCCAGGTCATGGTCTACGAGGCCCTCGGCGCGCCCGTGCCTACGTTCGCGCACATCTCCATGATCCTGGGCGCCGACGGCAAGAAACTCTCCAAGCGCCACGGCGCCACCTCGGTGGAGGAGTACCGCGACGCCGGCTACCTGCCCGATGCCTTCGTCAACTATCTGGCGCTGCTCGGCTGGTCGCTCGACGGCGAGACCACGATCATTCCGCGCGATGTCCTGGCCAGCAAGTTCTCACTCGACCGCATCTCCAAGAACCCGGCGACCTTCGACCCCAAGAAGCTCGATTGGGTCAATGCCGAGTACATCAACGGCATGTCCGATGCTCAGTTTGCCGACGAGATCATGGTCCCCGAGCTGCACGAGGCGGGTCTCATCGAGGGTAATGTCGAGTACGGCGAGGATTGGATCGATGCGCTTGCCGCTATCGTCAAGCCGCGCACCAAGATGCCGGCCGACGCCGTGACCGTCGCCGCTCCCATCTTTGCCACGGCCGAGACGCTCGAGTATGACGAGAAATCTGTCAACAAGGGCCTGGCCAAGGAAGGCATGGGCGCCATTCTGGACGCCGCCAAGGCCGCGCTCGAGGGCGTGGATGAGTGGACGGCTGCAAACATCGACGCCGCGCTTGAGCCGCTGCCCGAGCAGATGGACCTCAAGAAGCGCGTGGTGTTCCAGGCCGTGCGCGTCGCCGTCTGCGGCAACATGGTGAGCCCCCCGCTGGGCGAGACCATGGCGCTCGTCGGCCGCGACGACTGCCTGGCGCGCATCGACCGCGCCCGCACGATGGCGCTGTAGCAGCTGCGTAAACGCTTGTATCCGAGCCCCGTTCACCCGAGCGGGGCTCTTGTTTCTAAAGACGAATGGGATAGGAGGTGCTGGGGCCATGGCCGAGCAACTTTCGCTGTTTGGTTCGCCGGAACCTAAGGAACCTCCGAAGTCCGCGGCCCCTGCTGCCGCCCCGGCGCAGCCCGAGCCCGCACCTGAGCCCGTCGCCGCCTACGCGAGCGTGGTTCTCGACATCCCGACCCGTGCGCTGTCCGAGCCGTTTGCCTACGGCATTCAGCAGACACTCGCCAACGATGCCCAGATCGGCTCCACCGTTCTAGTCCATTTTGGCAACCGTGCGGCCGCGGGCTACATTGTTGACATCGCGCCCGAGCTGGCCGACCTGCAAGGCAGCGACGCTCTCGATCCTGCGCGCATTAAGCCTATCGAGGCTATCCTCAGCAAGCCGCTCTTTACCGCCGAAGCCGCCCGTATCGCACGCTGGATGAGCCGCGAGTACGTCGCAACGCTTTCCGAGTGCCTGCGCCTGTTCTTGCCCCCGGGTGGAAGCCCGCGCGTGGTCAAGGGCGATGACGGCGTGTGGACCGTTGAGCGCCCCGCCGTCAAACCCATCCAAAACCGCTGGGTCATGCTCACGCCCGAGGGCTTCGACTATACGCCGCCCAAGACCGCGGTTCGCCAACGCCAGCTCATCGAGGCGCTCCAGTGCGGACCGGTCACGACGCGCGACCTCAACCTGCTCTACAGCAGCATGTCGGCGACCATTAAGGCGCTCGAAAAACGCGGCGTCGTGGTGGTGGAGGAGCGCCGCGCCTGGCGTGGCTGCAGCGAGCAGACCACGCTGTCCTCGGCGAGCGGCAAGGCCCCGGTGGCACTCACCAACGGCCAGCAGCAGGCCCTCGCGCAGATTGAGCGCGCACGCCTTGACGCTCACGGCGACGTGGTGCTCGTCGATGGCGTCACCGGTTCCGGCAAAACCGAGGTCTACCTTTCGGCGATTGAGCGCGTGCTCGCGGCCGGCCGTTCGGCCTGCGTGCTGGTGCCCGAGATCTCGCTGACGGCCCAGACTGTCGGCCGTTTCCGCTCGCGCTTTGGCGAGACGGTCGCTGTGTTCCATTCGCGCCTTTCGGCCGGCGAGCGCCTGGACCAGTGGGATATGGTCGCCAGCGGTGCGGCCCGCGTGGTCGTTGGCGCCCGCTCGGCGCTTTTTTGCCCGCTCAGTGACCTTGGTCTCATCATCATCGACGAGGAGCACGAGACCAGCTATAAGCAGGGTTCCAGCCCGCGCTACCATGCGCGCGAGGTGGCTGCCGAGATGGCGCGCCGCTATCGCTGCCCGCTCGTACTGGGCTCCGCCACGCCCTCGGCAGAGGCCCTCGACCGCTGCCGTCGCGGCACGTACAACGGTGCCGCCTGGACGCGTGTCGAAATGCCCGAACGCCCGGGGCACGCCGTGCTGCCTACGGTTCGCATTGCCGACCTGCGCCGCGAGTTCGCACACGGCAGTCGCTCCATGTTCTCTAAACCGCTTATGGAAGGCTTGGAGCGAGTGGTCGAGCGTCGCGAAAAGGCCGTGTTGCTGCACAACCGCCGCGGCTTTGCGCCGTTCCTTATGTGCCGTGAATGCGGCTGCGTGCCCACCTGCAACCACTGCTCCACCGCGCTCACGTACCACGAGCGCACGCACACGCTGCAGTGCCACACCTGCGGATCGTCCTGGCGCGTGCAGCCGTATCCCGCGCCCACGAGCCGCTGTCCCAAGTGCGGCAGCCGTTACCTGGCAAAAATGGGTCTGGGCACGCAGCAGATCGAGGATGCGCTGCACCAGATGCTGCCCGACGACGTCGCCATCATTCGCATGGACGCCGATTCCACGCGCGGTAAGGACGCACACAAAAAGCTTCTCGAGCAATTCGATGCCGCCGATTGCGCGGTACTGCTGGGCACCCAGATGATCGCCAAGGGCCTCGACTTTCCCGAGGTCACGCTCGTGGGCGTGGTCAATGCCGACTTTGCGCTCAAGTTGCCCGATTTTAGAGCAGGGGAGCGCGCCTACGATTTGCTGGAGCAGGTCGCCGGTCGCGCCGGTCGCGGCGATCGCCCCGGCGAGGTTATCATCCAGACCTACCTGCCCGAGGACCCGGTCATCCGCGCCGTCGCCGAGCACGACCGCTCGATCTTTACCGACCACGACCTGGACCAGCGCCGCGACGCGCTGTATCCGCCGTTCGTACGCCTGGCCAACATCCTGGTATGGTCGACGAACGCGGATGACGCGCGGGACTACATCGGTCGCATCGCGAAGCTCCTCAATCGTCGCTGGCATGCCGCCGCGCCCGACTTTTTGCGGGCGGGGAGCGCCGTACCCCAGGTGCTTGGTCCGGCTTCGTGTGTAATCGAGAGAGCCAAGGACCGTTACCGCTTCCATCTGCTTGTAAAGTCGCCGGTAGGGTACCATGTCTCTGATGATATCGACGCCTGCCTCAAAGAGGTGGGCTCCGTGCGCGGCGTGAGCGTGAGCGTTGACGTCGATGCCTATGATTTAATGTAACAACCCGAAAGGATGGCCATGGAAGCCAACGGAATCGTACTGTCGCCCGACCCTCGTCTGCGCCAGGAGTGCGCCGTCGTCGAGGAGATCACCCCGGCGATCGAGGCGCTTGCCGAGAAGATGAAGAAGATGATGTTCGAGAACGGCGGTTGCGGCCTGGCTGCCCCGCAGATCGGCGAGCTCATTCAGCTCGTTACCATTGACTGTGACTACAGCGACAAAAATGATTATGACCCGTACGTGCTCATCAACCCTGTCATTGTCGAGCAGAGCGACCGTCTGGTGCCGTTTAGCGAGGGTTGCCTTTCCATCCCCGGCATTAGCTGCGAGATCGAGCGTCCCGACCACGTTGTCGTCGAGGCGTATGACCTGGATGCCAACCTGATTCGCTATGAGGCCACGGGCGACCTGTTCTGCGTGTGCCTGCAGCACGAGATCGATCACCTGCACGGCAACACCATGTTCGAGCGACTCAAGCCGATGCAGCGCATCAAGGCAGTCAAGGAGTACCAGGACGCCCTGGCCCGCGGCGCTCGACCGGGCGAGACGGAGTAGGTCCCACCGTCCCCTTCCGCCGCAGGGCTTAGGTTTTGCTCCATGCTCAAACAGTCCTGCTCGCACGAAGAGCACATTAAGTGCTCTTCGGCTCGTGCGGAACTGCGCGTGGAGCAATAACCTAAGCCCTGCGGCGGAAGGGGACTGCATTTTCGTGCTCCTTTTCGCCCGGGTGCCGTTGGGCCAGGGAGGGGCGTCTTCGCTGATAATTGCTTTGTTGGAAGAGCTGCTTTTATGCGGCTCTTTCTTTGGTTTTGGGTATATTTGTTCTTGTTGAATTGTTCTTGCGGATGGGCTGAGTACTTGGCTTTCCGCTGTTGTTTGTAGCCGTCTCGGCTTTGCTTGAGGGGAGACGTTCTTTATGCGTATTGTGTTTATGGGTACGCCTGATTTTGCTGTGCCTTCGCTTACTTCGCTTGTTGAGGCTGGCAATGAGATTGCGCTTGTTATTACTCGTCCCGATGCTGTTCGTGGGCGTGGTGAAAAGTTGCAGCCGTCTCCTGTTAAGGCTAAGGCGCTTGAGCTGGGGTTGCCGGTCGTTGAGGCCAATCGTATGACGCCTGAGGTTGTTGAGGCGCTTCAGGCTGCGCGGGCTGATATTTTCTGTGTGGCTGCCTATGGCTGCATTTTGCCCGATGAGGTGCTGCATATGGCGCCGCTTGGTATTGTGAATGTTCATGCGTCCTTGCTGCCTCGTTGGCGTGGTGCTGCTCCTATTCAGCGTGCCATTCTTGCTGGTGATGAGGTTGCTGGCGTTTCCATTATGCGCATTGGGCATGGCGTGGATACGGGTGCTTATTGCGCCCAGGTGTCTACGTCGGTTGCCGGTAAGCATGCCGAGGCGCTCACGATGGAGCTTGGTGAGCTTGGCGGTAAGTTGCTTGCCGATACGCTTCCCTCGTTTGCTGATGGCTCGGCTGTTTGGACTGAGCAGGATGAGTCGCTCGTCACTCATGCTGCCAAGATTTCCAAGCAGGAGATGCGTCTGGATCCGCAGATGGCGGCGCTCGATTGCGTGCGTCATGTGCTCGCTTCGTCCGATACCGCGCCTGCCCGTTGTGTGATTGCCGGCAAGTCGGTTCGCGTGCTCGATGTTGCGCCGGCCGATGTGTCGCTTGGCGAGGGCGCTGTTGCCGTCAAGAGCAAGCGTGTTTACCTTGGCCTTTCCGACGGCGCGGTTGAACTGCTCGAGGTTAAGCCCGATGGCAAGCGTGCCATGTCTGCTTCTGCCTGGGCTGCCGGCCTGCAGGGTGCCGACCTTACGTGGGGTGTACTGTCATGAGCAAGTTATCTCCCGCGCGCAAGCTTGCGCTCGATGTGTTGATGGAGGCCGATCGCCGCGGTATGTACGCACGCGACGTGTTGTCTTCCCGTGCGTCCGCCAAGGCCATTGACCAGCGCGATTCCGCTTTTGCCGCGCGTTTGGCGCTCGGTGTTGCCGCCACGCAGGGTATTTTGGATGAGTTGCTCGACCAGTTTTTGGATAAGCCCAAAAAGGTCGCGCCGCGCGTTCGCATGGCGCTTCGCATCTCGGCCTTCGAGATGCTCTATCTGCATACGCCGGGCCGCGTTGCCGTGAGTCAGGGTGTTGAGCTGGTGCGCAGCGGTGCTAAGTCTGCCGCGGGCCTGGCTAACGCGGTGTTGCACAAGGTTGCGGACAACGTTGAGGACTTTGCCACGGCATCCGATGTGGATGAGTCCGAGCGCCGTTTGGTTCGTCTTTCTCGTCTGATGGGTCTTCCTCGCTGGCTGTGCGCTCGAATTATGACCTCGTTCGATACGCCCGAGGGCGCGCTCAGCTTTGCCGGCAATCTGGCGCCTGCGCCGCTTGCACTGCACGAGAATGCGTTTGCGACCAAGGCCGACCCGTATATCTCGCAGCTTGTGGCACCTGTCTTTCCGGGCTGCCATGCTCCGGTCGATGCGCAGGTCACGGTTGCATCGGGCGTGTTTGAGCGTGCTGCCGCGGTTGCCTCGGACCTCAACGCCCAGCTTATCGCAACTGCCGCGACACGTCCCGGTCGTTGCCTGGAGATTGGTGCCGGCCGCGGTACCAAGACCTATGTGATGATGTGCCAGGCCAAGCGTGCCGGGTACGAGCGTCAGCATACCGCGCTCGATCTGCACGATCGCAAGTGCGATCAGAATCTCGCGCGCCTGCATAAGGCGGGTATTACGGGTGTGCGTACGGTGTCGGGCGATGCCTGCGAGCTCAATGAGGTGCTTACGTCGTTTGATGCCATGCTTGGCGAGCCTGCCCTGTTCGACACAGTGTTTATCGATGCGCCGTGCTCTGGCACTGGCACCATGCGCCGTCACCCCGAGATACCGTGGCGTCTGACCGAGAACGACGTTACGACTGAGCTGCCCAAGCTACAGCTGACGATGCTCAAGGAAGCAGCTGCGCGCGTGGCTGCCGGCGGTGAGCTTATCTATGCCACCTGCTCGGTTTTTGATGAAGAGAACACGCAGGTCGTGGATGCCTTCCTGGCCTCTCCCGAGGGCGCCGGCTTTACCCTGGCACCGCTCTCCGAATCTCAGATTCTGCAGCTGCCCGAGTTCGACCAGGCCAAGAAGCTTGTCTCCGTGCGCCAAAACGACCGAGGGCTTTTCCAAAGCGTCCCCGTAAACGCCGACTCCTACGACGGCCACTTCTGCGCCCGCCTGGTCCGTAAGTAACTACTAAGTTGTGGTGAAATAGGGATTGAATAGCGGCATCTATCCGCCAAATAGTCCTTATTTCACCGCAACTCAGGATGTCCTGCGAGCGGAGATCGCAATAGCGGTAAAGAGTGGGAAAATAGCCCCGTTTCATGCTTGCTGTTATCAAAAGTAGGGCGGATTACGGGGCTAGATTGGTGATGCCTGACCACAGCAAAAATGGCCTAAATAAAATCGCAGGTAGATGGCTTGTTGAAATTTGCAAATTACCGGAATGGATAGAGGTTGTCAATTCAGCCCCGTAATCCGGCAGAGTTTTGAAATGTTGCAAACTTAGCATCAGCTCGATATCCGATCTAAAGAAAAGTTGCGGTGAAATAGTTCCTCTTTGGCCGTTGGATGGGCTGATTCAGGAACTATTTCACCGCAACTCATAAGGAAACTTGGGTGGCGGGACCGCTTGTCTCTAGTGGTTGTGCGGGCAATTGGCGCAGCAGCCGCTGGTGGCGTTGGTGCTGGAACCGCCGCTTCGCTGGTCGGTGTTGTAGAAGCCGCTGCCCTCAAACTTGATGCCGCTGGCCGAGAACGTCTTGGCCGCCGGGGCGCCGCAACTCGGGCACACGACCTCGGGGGTCTCGGACATGGGATGCTCAACCTCAAACACGTTGCCGCAGCTCGAGCACTTGT
>CAJLUE010000075.1 GCA_905209765.1 uncultured Collinsella sp.
TGCTCGCCGTTGACCGTGAGCACGCGCATGCCCGGCTCGATACCCACATCCCATGCGGGCGATTCGGGACGCACGTTCTTTACGAGCGCGCCCTCACCCGGCTCGGGGTCGCGGCTGCGCCCGTAATCGGCCACCTCGGCGGCGTATGCGGGTACGGTCTGGTCCATGGTTAGCGGTAAAGCTCCTTGATGCGCTCGACGGCGCGCTCGATGTGTTCTTGCGGGGTGGAGGCTCCGGCGGTGATGCCGATGTGGTGAGCGTCGGTAAACCACGCGTCCTGGAGCTCGGAAGCTTCCTCGATATAATGCGTGTGCTCGCAGGCGTCTGCGCAAATTTGAGCCAGGCGGCGGGTGTTGCCCGAGTTCTTTCCGCCCACGACGATCATGCAATCACAGCGGTTGGCAAGCGACGCGGCTGCCTGCTGGCGCTCGCTCGTGGCTGCGCAGATAGTGTTGATCACGCGCAGTTCCTGCACGCGTGGGGTGATGGAGGCCACAACCTCGGCTAGATTCCGTGCGGTTTGGGTGGTCTGCACAACCAGGCCCACCTTGCCCTTGAGCGGCAGTGCGTCCGCATCGGCAGCGCAACTCACGACCTGTGCGTCATCGCCGGCGTGGCCCAGGATGCCCTCGACCTCGGGATGGCCCGGCTCGCCCACGACGATCACACGGTAGCCCTCGCGCACCAGGCGCTCGGCCGCCACATGGACCTTCTTCACGTAGGGGCAGGTGGCGTCGACCACGGTAAGGCCGCACTCGTGAGCGGCCTCGATCACCTGCGGCACCACACCGTGGGCGCGGATGATTACGGTGCCCGACGCGGCGTCGTCCAAGGTGTCTGCCAGACCGACGCCCGCCTCGGCGAGCTCGCGTACCACGATGGGGTTATGGATGAGCGGACCCAGCGTGTGGACCTGAGTGCTCTCCCCTGCCTGCGGGGCGGCCGCCAATGCCATATCGAGCGCACGCTGCACGCCGTAGCAGGTGCCGGCATGCGCGGCGATTTCTATGGTGGGGACGACCTTCTCAGCGGCGCCCGCGGCAGTATTCATGACGTTCTCACCCATGGCTAGAACCTGCCCGGGTGCTCGGCGCACAGGTCGTCGCGCATGGCGTAGACGCGGTTCATGGCCTCGGACTCAAACCAGGCTAGGCGCTCCTTGCGCTTGAGCTCGGCCGGCGCATCGGATAGCGAGATGGCCTTTCCGGCACGGATCCAGCATTTCTTGGGACGCATGAGCTTTTTGCCTTCGGGCGTAATATCGGACCAGCCACAGATGGCGAGCGGGTTCACGGGCGCCTTGCCCATCTGGGCGATGAGCGCAAAGCCGCCGTGGACCTCGGGTTTGATCTCGCGCGAGCGAATGCGCGTGCCCTCGGGGAAGATCAGGACGTCCTCACCGCGCTGTAGTGCATGCTGGGCGGCGCGCAGACACTTCATGTCTGCGGTGCCACGCTCGACGGGAATACCACCCACGCGGCTAAAGGCCCAGCGTACGATCTTGCTCTTGGCGAACTCGGACTTAAAGATGGGGCGGATGCGACGGCCGCCAAAGAACAGCGCCGTCTCCACGGCCAGGAGTTCGGCCATTGAGGTGTGGTTGCAGATGACCACGCTGCCGCGGCCTTCTTGGCGCTCAAACAGCAGGTCGGCGTCCTCGACCTTCCAACGCCACATGAGCTTGGAGAGGACCCACAGGATGCCCATGACCACGGCGACGGTGCCGCGGATGAGCGCCGGGAACTCGGCGTAGGGGGCGTTGTAGTAATCCTCGGGCGTCTGCTTAAACAGGCGCATGGGCTACCTCCTTTGGTTGATGAGGTCCTCGATAATCGAGACGACCTCATCGATGGTGTGGGCGGTGGAGTCGACGTGCACGGCGTCCTCGGCTGGCACAAGCGGCGCGACCTCACGGCTGCTGTCGAGCTTGTCGCGCTGCTTGAGGGCGTCGAGGGTCTCATCGACCTCAGCCTCGAGCTGCTCGGCAGTAAGCGGCTGAGCGTCGTTTTGGTGGCGCTGCAGCACGCGGCGACGGGCACGCTCGCGCGGGTCGGCGGTCAGGAATACCTTGACCTGCGCGTTGGGGAACACGACGGTGCCGATGTCGCGACCCTCGGCCACGATATCGCGATCCTCGGCGGCACGGCGCTGGTGGATGAGCATGGCGGTGCGTACGCCCGGGTAGGCCGAGACCTTGGAGACGTTGGCGTCCACCTGCGGGGTGCGGATGGCAGCCGATGCGTCCTGGCCGTCGATGGTCAGGCGCGTGTCCTCGCCGGTGCCGTTGGTAAAGCGAATCTCGATCTGCTCGGCGAGAGCGTCGATGGCCGCCTCGTCGTCCAGATCGATGCCGCGGTCGAGCGCGGCGAAGGTGACAGCGCGATACATCGCGCCCGTGTCGAGCTTGTTAAAGCCCAGCTGGCGGGCGATCTCCTTGGCGATGGTGGACTTGCCGGAACCGGCAGGGCCGTCGATGGCGACGATCATGTAATGCTTCCTTTCGGTGGTTGACGTGCTGATATGGGACGCGAGCGCTGCTTGCTGGCGGACTGGCTAGCCCGTGTAGCGCTCGCGGTAGGTGTTGCGCTTGGGTGCGGAGCCATGGCTGCCGTGGTGGCGCGTGCGGCTCGCGGTGTTGGTCGCGGGCGCGGCGGTGCGCTTGGAGGCGGCCTGCTTGGGCGGAATGCCGCCGGCCTTAAGGATCTGCACCTCGCGGTCGGTGAGCTCGCGCCACGAGCCCTTGGCCACGCCCTCGAGCTCGAGGCCGGCAAAGTTGCAGCGGTGCAGGCGGATCACCGGATGGTGAATCTTGCTCAGCATGCGCTTGACCTGGTTCTTGCGCCCCTCGCGGATGATGACCTCCACGGCAGTGGTGCCGGGCTTGACGCCTTGCGGAGCCACGGCCTCGGCCTCGCGCGCGGTAATGACGCGGCAGATTGCCGGTTGGCACAGGCCGTCGTCGAGCTCGATGCCGCGGCGGAGCGGTTCCAAGTCGCGATCGGTAAGGTGGCCGTCCACCAGCGCCTGATAGGTCTTGTAGACGTGTTTGCTGGGGCGCAGCAGGTCCTGGGACAGGTCGCCGTCGGTGGTAAAGAGCAAGAGGCCCGTGGTGTCGCGGTCCAGGCGACCCACCGGGAAGAGCCCCGGAAAGCGGTCGCGCGGGACCAGCTCGGCCACGCAGGGGCGCTCCTGGGGATCGCTCATGGTGGTGAGGTAGCCGGTCGGCTTGTAGAGCATCAGGTACACGGCGCCCTGGTTGAGCTTAACGGGCATGCCGTCGACCTCGATGTGGTCGCGGTCCACATCGACCTTGGTACCCAGCTCGGTCGCTACCTCGCCATTGACGGTTACGCGACCGGCGGTCATCAGATCCTCCGAGCCGCGGCGGCTCGCCACGCCCGCGCGCGCCAAAAAGCGCTGCAGGCGCATGGTGTGCGGGTAGATGGGCTGCGCGTCGCCTGTGGGCGTTGTGGCGCCCGTGGCGCTTGCGATGCGCGTCTCCTCTGCTTCGTTAGTCCTCGTCATGCAAATCCTCCGAGGTATCACCGCTGGTCAGGATCTCTTCATCTACGGTGTCCTCAACATCGGTATCGATCAGTTCGCGCTCTTCGTCCAGGTCCTCGGCCTGCTCCTCGAGTGTGGACTGAATGCTGCGGCCGCTCAAGCGCTCGCGGATAAACTGTCGCGACTGCTCGTTGGGGGCAAACTGCTCTAGATCGGGCAGGTCGCGGGTGGAGCGAAGACCGAACTTTTCCAAGAAGGCGTTGGTCGTGCCGTAGATGATGGCCTGACCGCGCTCGGGGTCGCGGCCGAGCTCGCGCACCAGGCCCTTGTCCACGAGCGACGCGATGACGCCGTCGGAGTTGACGCCGCGAATGCCCTTGACCACCTCGCGCGTGACGGGCTGGTGGTAGGCGATAACGGCCAGGGTCTCGAGCGCCGCCTGCGACAGCTTTTGCGTGTCCCAGCTCAGCACGTAGGCCTCGACCACGTCGTGGTAGGCAGGGTGTGTAAACAGGCGCCAGCCGCCGGCGACCTCACGCAGCTGAAAGCCGCGGTTGGCCTCCTCATACTCAACCTTGAGCTCGGCCAAAAGCGATGCGCACTCGCCGGGGGCGATATCCAGTGCGCCGGCCAGCGCGGGCGCACTCACGGGGTCGCTCGAAACCAGCAGCAGCGCCTCGAGGGCGCCTTTGAGGCTGTTTGCCTCCAGCGTGGAAAGGGATGACATGGTTGGTCGCTCCTATTCGGTGAGCTCGGGGCCCTCGCCGGGCACGTATGCCTCGGCGCCCTCGACGCGGTTGATTTGAATGGTTCCAAAGATCTCGTCCTGGCTCAGGGTGAGCGAGCCGCGCTTGGCGAGCTCCAGCATGGCCAGGAAGGTGACGACGAGCTGCTCGGTGGTGGCGTCGCCGTCCAACAGTTCGCGGAAGGTGCAGGTTTGGTGCGCCATGGTAAAGCGGTCGACCGAGGCCACCGTCAGGTCGAGCGGCACGCGATGCGGTGCCACGTGCTCGGCTTCCAGCAGGAAGGTCTGGCGCTTGCCATCCAGGTCGGCGCAGATGACGGCGAGGCCACGCAGGGTGATGCCGGTCAGGTAGTCGGGCATAAGGCCTAGGAACTCGGGGTCGGGGCCGGCCACGCGCGGATGCATGCGGCTTTCGGCCTGCATGCGCGCGCCAAGGGCTGCCGCCGCGCCCTTAAACTGCTTGTAGGCGATCAGGCGCTGGATCAGGACCTCGCGCAGGGCGTCGCCGTCAAGCGCGCTGAGTTCCTCGAGTTCATCGTCATCCTCGTCATCGTCGTCTGTCTTGCGCGGGGTCTCCTGGGGCACCAGCGAGGCGGCCTTGATGTCCAGAAGGGTTGCCGCGACCAGCAAAAAGTCGCTCGCTACGTCCAGGTCCAGCGCCTCGATGCGCTCGGCCTCGGCAAGGTACTGCTCGGCCACCTCGCTGATCGAGATGGCGCCGATATCAACTTTTTGGCGGGTTACCAGCTGCAGCAGCAGGTCGAACGGTCCGCTGTAGACCTGCGTCGACACGCGATACGACATCTTCGACCTCCTTTGACGGCGCCTTCGCGGCGCGGTTTAGGTGCATGTTGCGACCGTTTTGTACGATCGACCTGTAAGTTTACCCTAGATGCCGGCGATTGCGAAGTTGAGCAGCCACTCGGCCAGCGGATACACGGTAACGTCGAAATAGCGGCCGATTACGTCGATACCGGTCCACATGGGCAGCAAGTACAGCACCAGGATGAGGATGGGCATGGCATATTGCTGCAGTCGATAGTAGTTGGCGAGCGCCTTGCCCTTGAGGAACGGGACGATAATCGACGAGCCGTCGAGCGGCGGGATCGGGATGAGATTAAAGAACGCGAGCGACAGGTTGACCACGATAAACGTGGCGCCAAAGTTCATGATTTGGGACGCCACGGCAAAGGACATGCTGGTGTAGAGGTTGCCGTATGTCGCGTGCATGAGGGCGGCTGCGAGACACGCGAGCGCGATATTCGATGCGGGGCCGGCCGCGCTCACCAGGACCTCGTCGCGCTTGGGGTGCTTAAGGTTGTTGAGGTAGACCGGCACGGGCTTGGCAAAGGCAAACACCGGGCCGCCGGCGGCGAGCATGAGCAGCGGCAGGAGGACGGTACCGAACGGGTCGATATGGTTGAGCGGGTTGAGCGAGACGCGGCCGCGCGAACGGGCCGTCTTATCGCCGAGCGCCCAGGCTGCGGCAGCGTGCGCGCTCTCGTGAATCACGATGCCAACGATGACGGCGACGGCGCTGGCGAGCAGGTTCATGAGGTAGCTGCTGGACATGGCGCTCCCCTAGCGAACGCGGCGCGAGGCGCGCGTGAGCAGGTGGTCGGCCACAAACAGAATCACGGCCACGATGGCGTAATCTAGGCGGAACACACCGCCGAAGGGCGATGTGATGACGCCGTAGCCGGCGATGGCGCTCGGCAGTGCGCGCGAAAGCTCGACGACAAAGCCCACGATCTGCAGCATGGCGGTGAGGCCGCTAAAGCACAGCAGCACGGTCATCGCGCTCATAAAGATGCCGCAGATGCGGCACGCGATGGCGATAATGCTCATCGCCACGGCAGCGGCCTTACGAGAGTTCACGCGCGGTCTCCTCTTCAATCTGGGTGGAAAGCTCCAGCCATTCGTCCTCGAGCTTGGGCAGCTCTTGCTTAAGGCCGTTATATTCCCCCAGCGCGGCGTTGAACTTATCCTGATCGGCATAAAGTTCTTCGCTCGCCATCAATTCCATAAGCTCGTCATAGCGGGCGCGCTTCTTGTCCAGCTCTGTCTCGATCTTCTTGAGCTGGTTGCGCACGCCCTTGAGCTTTTTGTTGAGCGCAGCGCGGGCCTGGGCCTCGGCGCGCTTTTGCTCCTTGGTCTTTTTGCCCTCGGCAGGCTTAGGCGCCGCGGCGGGGGTGTCGACCTGGGCGGCGCTGGCTTTGGTGGACTTGGCCGCGGCAGGCACGCTCTCCCCTGCCGTCTCGGCGGCGGCGCGGGCTGCGAGGTCCTCGCGCTTGTAGAGGTAGTAGTCATAGTCGCCGTCGTAGACCGTGACCTTGCCGTCGCGGATGTCGATGATGCGGTTGGCCACGGCGCGCACCAGGTGCTCGTCGTGGCTGATCAGTACGATGGTGCCGGGGAAGTTTTGCAAGGCGTTCTCGAGCATGTCCACCGAGTCGATGTCCAGGTGGTTGGTGGGTTCGTCCAGGCACAGGAGTGCCTCGGGGGCTACGAGCATCTTGGCCAGGGCCAGACGCGCCTTTTCGCCGCCGGAGAGGACGCGTACCTGCTTTTCGATTGCGTCGTTGTCGCTAAACAGGAAGGCGCCCAGCAGGCTGCGCTGCTGCGGCACGGTCCACTTGGGCGTAACGGTGTCAATCTCTTGCAGGACAGTGTTGGACTCGGTCATGCCCTCGAGCGCGTGCTGAGCGTAATAGGCCACGCCCACGTTGGTGCCTAGGTCGCGCGTGCCGGTAGTGGGCGGCTCCAGGCCGGCGATAATCTTCATGAGGGTGGACTTACCGGCGCCGTTGGGGCCGACGAGCGCCACATGCTCACCGCGGTAGAGCTTGAGGTCGATGTCGCTGTAGATGTGCTTGTTGCCGTAGGACTTGGACACGCCCTCCAGGCCCACGACCATGTCTCCCGAGCGCGGCGGGTCGGGGAACTTAAAGTCGATGTGCTTGTGGCCCTCGGGCAGGATGACGAGCTCTTTTTTGATTTGCTCGATCTTGCGGATGCGCTCCTGGGCCTGGGCGGCCTTGGTGGGCTTGTAGCGGAACTTGTCGACGAAGACCTGCATGTGGGCGATATCGCGCTCCTGGGCAGCACGCTTGGCACGCATCTGCTCCAGGTTGTCCTCGCGCTGCTTGAGGTAGCTGCTGTAGTTGCCGGTGTAGGTGGTCACGCGGCGGTTTTCGAGGGCGGCGACGTGGTCGACGCAGGCGTCCATGAAGGCGCGGTCGTGGCTGACGATGAGGACGGCGCCGTCGTAGTTCGCGATAAAGCCGCGCAGCCACTGGACGCTCTCGAGGTCCAGGTGGTTGGTGGGCTCGTCCAGAAGCAGCAAGTCGGGATGGCGCAGGAAGAGCTTTGCGAGCGCGATGCGCATCTGCCAGCCGCCCGAGAACTCGGAGCACGGGCGCTCAAAGTCGGTGACCTTAAAGCCCAGGCCGGACAGGATCTTGCGAGCGTTGCTCTCGAGCTCGTAGCCGCCCAGATGCTCAAAGCGGTCCTGGACCTGGCCGTACTCGTTAAGGAGTGCGTCGACGTCCTTGCCCTGCTCGGAGAGCTCGGTGATCTGGGCCTGCAGCTCGTTGGCGCGCTCGCCCATGCGGCGGATTTCCTTTGCGGCGGCCATGACCTCGGCGAGGATAGTAGTGTCCTTGTGCTCCAGGTTGGTTTCCTGCTCTAGGTAGCCCACCTGGCAGTCCTTGGCGTACTGGACCTGGCCGGCGTCGGGGCTGTCGATGCGCATGATGATTTTGAGCATGGTGGTTTTGCCGGCGCCGTTGGGTCCCACGAGCGCAAAGCGTTCGCCGGGGTTGATCTGGAAGGACGCGCCGCTAAAGAGGACGCGCGCGCCGAAGCTTTTTTCGATCTTGTCGACCAGGAGGATCATGGTGCCGCCTTTGACCTTGTGTGCCTATAT
>CAJLUE010000076.1 GCA_905209765.1 uncultured Collinsella sp.
AGGCCCTCGCGGCCTAGTCGCTATTTAGGGCGTCCAAGATTTGGGGCGCAGTTCATGTGATACCGGCGGGCATTTTACGTTTTGGGCGCGGTGGGCGCTACACGCGCGTCGCATCCTTGGGGCTCATGGTCATGCTCTGGAAGCGGTTCTCCATGTAGTCGTTATCGAAGTACTTGCCATAGAACTGCGCGACGGGAATATCCGGCTCCGTACCGTTGACGCGCTGGTACCAGTAGTCGAGCGACTGTAGCGTCATGACGCCGTCGACCAGCATAATGACGGTAAAGATGACGGTAGCCGAGTAGCGGCTCTTCCACGGAATCATGTTGATGAGCTTGAGCAGCCTCGGCAGCAGCAGCTTGATCCAGATAAGGCCACCCAGGCCCCACAGGCAGGCAAAGCCCGTGCAGGTGCGTCCGCCCGTAAGGACGGCGAGTGGGTCGGGCATGCCGAACAGCTTCATGTGCGAGTAGCTCCACGAGACCACGCCAAATGAGGTCTGCATAAACCAGCCCACGAACACCTCAAAGCTCGCGCCGAGCACAGCGCTTACCAGGAAAATGATGATGGGGTTCTTTTTATAGAAGCGGTTGAGCACCATGGTCATGAGTACGGCACCAAAGCCATAGATGGGGCTGAAGGGACCAAACAGCATGCCGGCGCGGTCCTGGTAGACGCCTGGGTCGTCGACCGTCATGTGCCAGATGTCCTCGGCGATCAGACCGAGCACGCAGCAGACGAGGAATACCCAGAACAGGTTGAAGTAGTTGAGCTTGATGTAGCCCTCGCCGGTTTCATCGCGGCCGAGCATGCCCTCGTCCGCGGCGTCGCGGTCGAGCATCTCCTGCAGGCGGCGCTGCAGTTCGCGCTCCTGGCGCAGCGTGGGGTCGACGGTGGCCGAAAGCGCGATGAGGATGCCGAGCTGGACGGCGGGACGAAGCAAGAAGAGCCCGATACCCTGGAGCATCACGTCGACCAAAAGCTCGACGACGGTGAATGCAATAAGGATGTAGGACAGGCGGGCGGCGTTGCGGCGCTGGTTTTTGATAAGGTCCAGGCCAAAGATGATCAGGATGACGGCACTTGCCGCAGAGAGCATGATGCCGGCGACGATGAGTCCAACCGCGACGAGCGTGTTGTCGCCGAGCTTGGCAGCGGCGTTGCCGTTAATGAGCGCGGTGATGACCTGCCACATAAAGGCGGCGACCGACGGGAGCGTGCCCACGCCGGACAGGATGCACAGGACGGCGTACACCTTAATGATGAGGGGAATCTTCTTGACCTCCGTGGCGCTGGGGACGCTGGGGTCGAGTTCGTTTCGATCCATACAGAACCTTTCTCGCTTTGTCCTAGGTTACAAGGATACGCCGCCGACCTGCCAAAAGACAGGACGAACGTCCCAATTGCAACTTTGTAATCCCCAACGGTGGACACAGCGGCCATCTGGGGGCGCGGGCGCTGGCACTGGACAGACCGATAAAATGTTTGGCCACAAAACAGATTATTAGCTCGGTGGGCTTTTAAAAAGCGCTGCTCATGCGCTGGGGAGCGTGTCGCGCCGTGCGTATAATAAGGCGGGTAACGCCAAAATACGAGGCTCTGAGGGGATGCCATGTCTCAAGAAACCATCCGCGCGGCCGAGCGTGCCGCGGGACAGGTGAACACCATGTCGACGTATGATCCGGACTCCGACCAGCTGCATGAGGAATGCGGCGTTTTTGGTGTCTGGGCGCCCGATCGCGACGTGGCTCGACTGACGTACTTTGGCCTGCGTGCATTGCAGCACCGTGGCCAAGAATCGGCGGGAATCGCCGTGGGTGACGGCGGCACGGTTATGGTTCGCAAGGACCTGGGCCTGCTCGACCGTGTGTTCTCCAATGCCGATTTGTCGACGCTCTCCGGTCAGCTGGCCGTGGGCCATGTGCGCTACGGCACCGCCGGCGCCAAGAGCTGGGAAGCCTCTCAGCCGCACCTCTCTACCATCAATAGCGTCATTATCGCGCTCGCGCACAACGGCACCCTCGTCAACACCGACGAGCTGCGTCGCCAGCTGATCGAGCTGGGCGTACCGTTCCTCTCCAACTCGGATTCCGAGGTCGCGACCAAACTCATCGGCTATTTTACTCAGCGTACAGGCCATCTGCGCGAGGGCATTCGCAAGACCATGGAGCTCGTGCGCGGCGGCTACGCCATGACGCTCATCAACGAGCAGGCGCTCTACGCATTCCGCGATCCGCACGGCATTCGCCCGCTCGTGCTGGGCAAGCTGGTGGACGAGGGCCTGGACCAGGCCGATGCTGCATCCGTTTCGCAGCTGCCGTCGCAGGACGGCGCCGCGACGGTCGACGCCACCACCCATGTCACCCGCGCCGGCGGCTGGGTCGTCGCCTCCGAGACTTGTGCGCTCGACATTGTGGGCGCCGAGTACGTCCGCGACGTCCGTCCCGGTGAGATTTTGCGCATCAGCGCCGAGGGCCTTGTGTCCGAGCAGGGCGTGCCTGCCGCCGAAGAGCCTGCTAACTGCATCTTTGAGCAGGTCTACTTCGCTCGCCCCGACTCCATCATGAACGGCAAGAGCGTCTACGCCTGCCGTTATGACATGGGTCGTCAGCTGGCACATGAGGAGCCCGTCGAGGCCGACCTGGTCATCGGCGTGCCCGACTCCGGCCTGCCGCCCGCGGAGGGCTATTCGCACGAGAGCGGCATTCCCTTTGGCGAGGGCCTCATCAAGAACCGCTATGTGGGCCGTACGTTTATCGAGCCTACGCAGGAGCTGCGTGCCATGGGCGTGCGTATGAAGCTCAACCCGCTGCGTGACAACATCGAGGGCAAGCGCCTGGTCGTCATCGACGACTCCATTGTGCGCGGCACCACCATGGTGCAGCTCGTCAAGATGCTGCGCAACGCCGGCGCCAAGGAGATTCATATCCGCATTAACTCGCCCGAGGTCATCTGGCCGTGCTTCTACGGTATCGATACCGACGTGCAGTCGCAGCTTATCAGCGCCAACAAGACGGTCGACGAGATTTGCGAGTACATTGGCGCCGATTCGCTGGCCTTCCTTTCGGTCGAGGGCCTGCTGAAGGTCATGCCCAAGGGCGGTTACTGCGATGCGTGCTTTACCGGACGCTACCCCGTGGCGATTCCCGAGAGCTTTGGCCGCGACAAGTTCATGGAGGGCTTTAAGCCCCGCAACCTGGACAAGCCGCTGCACTTTGACGACGACGCCGTGGTCGAGAAATACGACGACCGCAGCTGGGAAGAGGAGCACGGCGAGGCCTAAAACCTGCCATTTAGGGACAGGTTTATTTTGGCAGGTTTTATCTGCTGTTTTGTTGATATGACGGCGCGTGCTGTTATGGCGCGCGCCGAAATGAACGCAACTATGAGCACCGTTTGGCGCCCGCGCGGCGCCACGGTAGTGGGAGAGGAAGGCTCAGATGAGCGACAGCAAGCATGTGACGTACGAGGACGCCGGCGTCGATACCGCCGAGGGCGGCCGCGCCGTCGACGCTATTAAGCAGATGGTCAAGGACACCAACCGCCCCGAGGTCATCGGCGGCATCGGTGGCTTTGGTGGCCTGTTCTCGGCCGCCGCGCTTAAGGATATGGAAGACCCGATCTTGATCAGCGGCACCGACGGCGTGGGCACCAAGCTCGTGCTCGCCCAGATCATGGACCGTCACGAGACGGTGGGCCAGGACCTGGTCGCCATGTGCGTCAATGACATTTTGGCTTCGGGCGCCGAGCCGCTGTTCTTCCTGGATTACGTTGCCATCGGTCACATTGAGGCCGAGCACATGGCAAAGATCATCAAGGGCGTGGCCGACGGCTGCAAGCTCGCGGGCTGCGCGCTCGTGGGCGGCGAGATGGCCGAGCACCCGGGCGTCATGGCCCCCGCCGATTACGACCTCGCCGGCTTTACCGTGGGTGTTGTCGACCGTCCCAAGATGCTCGACCCCGCGAACGTTCGCCCCGGCGATGTGATCCTGGGCCTGCCCTCCACTGGCGTGCACTCCAACGGCTACTCGCTCGTGCGCAAGGTCATCGGTGTCGACGGCATCAAGCCGGGCACACCCGAGGCTGCTGCCAAGGCCGAGGAGCTGAGCCGTCCGCTCGAGGAGCTCGGCGGTGCTTCGCTGGCCGACGCCCTGCTGGCTCCCACGCGCATTTATGTGAAGCCGATTCTTGAGCTGCTGCGCGGTGGCGCCAACGTTCATGCCATTGCCCATATCACCGGCGGCGGTATTACCGAGAACCTCAACCGCGCGCTCGCCGACGACGTCGATGCCGTGGTCACCCGCAACGGCGCCGAGATGGGCTGGGACGTTCCGCCCGTCATCACCTATGTGTCGCGTCAGGCCGAGCTCGCGCCCAACGAGGCATGCAAGACCTTCAACATGGGTGTCGGCCTGTGCCTGATCGTCGCCCCCGAGGACGAGGCCACCGTGACCGAGGCTCTGGTCGCGCTGGGCGAGAAGCCGTTCCGCGTGGGCGAGTGCGTCGAGGGTTCCGGTAAGGTCGTGTACTCCGATGAGCGCTAACGAGCAGATGGCTGCTGCCGAGGGCCTGGGCTTTGTGCCCTACACCCGTCCGACCGGCACCGATACGGCTGAGCCGCTCAAGATCGGCGTGCTTATCAGCGGTTCGGGTACCAACCTGCAGGCGCTGATCGACCTGATCGCCGCCGGCAAGCTCAACGCCTCGATTGAGCTTGTGGTGTCGAGCCGTCCTTCGGCCAAGGGCCTGCAGCGTGCCGAGCGTGCGGGTATCCAGACGCTCACGCTGTCCAAGGATGTCTATGCCGACCCCATCGCGGCTGACGAGATCATCGCGCATGAGCTGCTCGAGCGCGGCTGCGAGTACGTGGTGATGGCCGGCTACATGCGCATGGTGCACACGCCGCTGCTGGCAGCGTTTCCCAATCGCGTGGTCAACCTACACCCGGCGCTGCTGCCGAGCTTTACCGGCGCCCATGCGATTGACGATGCGTTTGCTCGCGGCGTCAAGGTGACCGGCGTGACAGTGCACTTTGCCAACGAGATCTACGACAACGGCCCCATCATCGCCCAGCGCGCGCTGGCTGTCGAGGAGGGCTGGGACGTCGACACGCTCGAGGAGCACATCCACGCGATCGAGCACGTGCTGTATCCCGAGGTCGTGCAGATGCTCGCCGACGGTCGCGTTCACGTGCTGGAGAGCGGCAAGGTCGCAATTGATGCGCCTCGCGGCTAGTGGCGCACAGTACAATTTAGCCGAGTAGTCAGGGTGGTCATTGGCGCCAAGGCGCAAGTGGCCATCCTTTGTTTTAGGTAGTCATCGGGGACGGTCTTTAACGACTAGTCATTCAAGAACGTCGCAGGTGACTAGGCGAGAGAGGTGAGCGCATGGCGGATAACGAAGCGCTGTTTACGCCTGAGCTGGTGTTTTATGATTGGGAGTGTGCGACGCCGGATGAGGTGTTTGCGCGGCTCGAGGGTGAGCTTGCCCCGCGCGGCTACATTGCGTCCGGTTGGCTCGATGCCGTCCGCACGCGCGAGGACGCCTATCCCACGGGTCTCGCTATGCCGGCGGCCAACATCGCCATCCCACATACCGATCCGGGATTTGTGGCCAAGCCCTATATCGCGGTGGTGAAGCCCGCCGCACCTGTGACGTTCAACGCGATGGCGGGCATGGGCGCCCCGGTGCCGTCGCAGATCATCATCAATCTGGGCATTGCCGAGCCGGGCGGCCAGGTTGAGGCCCTGCAGGCGCTTATGAATATCTTTATGGATGCCGACGCTGCAGCCGATGTACTCGGCCAGACCACGCCCCAAGGCATGGTCGACGCCATCCGTCGCCACTTCTAAGGTGGAGCTAAGCCGGCACTTGGGGACTGTCCCTAACTGCCGGCATAAAAGGAACGTCTCTAACTGCCAACTGCCAGACCTGTCCCCTTTGCACCAAAATGGTGCAGATTAACCCGTCCCCCATGCACCAGGTGTGCCGCGGGGGCTGCGTTGTGACACAATGGCGTTTGTTCGATTCGTGATGCGAAAGGCCAAACATGGCAAACAAGAAAAAGAACCCCGAGGCCGCGCCGACGCCCGAGCAGCGGTCCCGCGCCGCCTCCAGCTCTCGTAAGAAGCAGCGCAAGACCTATGTGTCCAAGACCGTCAAGATTGTCCTGGTGGTCATCGGCGTGCTGGCGATGCTGCTTTCCGTCTCGGCCATGGCGTGCTCCGGCCTGATGTCGCAGACCGAAAGTGCCAGCTCGGGCTATAAGCTTACTGGTGGCGTGGCTGCTACCATCAACGGCACCAACCTCACCGAGGACACCGTGACCAAGCAGATCATGAGCATGCGCACGTCCTACGGCTACACCAAGGACAAGGACTGGGCACAGTACCTGGTCGACAACGACCTCACACCCAAGAAGTACCGCAAGCAGCTCATCGACTCCTACGCGCAGCAGATTCTGCTTCAGCAGGCGCAGAAGGAAAACGGCGTGACGGTGTCGGACAAGGAGGTCGAGAAGGCTTGGAAGGACGCGTGCAAGAGCGCGGGCGGCGCCAAGACCTTTAAGAAGACGCTTAAGACCTACGGCTACACCGAGGACACCTACAAGGATTCGCTCAAGGAGAGCCTGGCGCAGCAGAAGCTCAAGGATGCCGTGGCACCCACCAGCAAGCCCAAGGACAGCGAGATTGTCGATTACATCAATGAAAACCTGTCCAACTACAACGATGCCCGTCGTTCGTCGAATATCCTGATCAAGGTCGATTCCGACGCATCCGACGAGGACAAGGCTGCCGCCAAGGCCAAGGCGCAGGAGTGCCTGGACAAGATCAACTCCGGCGAGCTGAGCTTTGAGGATGCCGTGGAGCAGTATTCCGACGACACCGGCTCCAAGGAGAAGAAGGGCGATGTGGGCTGGGACAAGCTCACCACCTTCGTCGACAGCTACCAGGCGGCGCTCGAGGGGCTCAACAAGGGCGATGTGAGCGACGTCGTCGAGTCGACCTATGGTTATCACATCATCAAGTGCACCGACTACTTCCATGTCGATAATCAGGTCGATGACATTAAGCAGGTGCCCAAGGACATCAAGAAGTACGTCTCCAATGTGGTGAAGACGCAGGCGGCAAGCACCGCGTACAGCGAGTGGCTGGAGCAGTACAAGAAGGACGCCGACATCACCGTTAACCCCATGCCCAAGGACGTGCCGTACAACGTCAGCCTGAAGGGCGTCACCAAGAGTTCGACCGACGATTCGTCAACGACTGAGTAATCATGGGGCGGTGCCCGCGTGAGTGCCGCCCACGCTATTGAGGAGGATATGCAGATGACCAACGAAGAGCTGCAGAAGGAAATGATCGCGGCCATGAAGGCCAAGGACAAGGTTCGCCTGTCTATCATTCGCCAGGTTAAGGCCGAGGTGAAGAATATCGAGGTCAACGAGCGTCGCGATGTGACCGAGGAAGACGTCAACAGCATGATCAAGCGTCTGATTAAGCAGACGAGTGAGACGCTGGAGATGTCCATTAAGGCCGGTACCGACCAGGAGCGTACCGACAACCTGACCGAACAGGTCAAGATTCTGGAGAGCCTGCTGCCCGCGCAGGTTTCGGGCGAGGAGCTCGAGGCCCTGATCGAGCAGGT
>CAJLUE010000077.1 GCA_905209765.1 uncultured Collinsella sp.
ACGATATGGCACCGTGGGGACACATGTATGTCAATCCTGGTCTAACAGAGCCAAACCTTTTGCCCGTCGCCGCGCTCTGCAGCGCACTGGCGAGCGGTATGCCTCTCGCCGCTTGGGCGACGCCCGCCACGGCAAACTCCTTACCGCAAGCTCTGAACCCCGTGGCGAATTCGTCGGGTATCGTCGCCTGCCAACGTTTTTCGCTCGCGCACGCCACGATCCGAACCTCGGGATGCCTTCGCCGCAATACGGTCGGCTCGATAGTCGTGGATATCAAGCGACCGGACAAGGAGAACGGCCCCCAGACAGGTTATGCCATCTGCACATGGAAATCGGCTGCAGTCGACGCCGATGGCGACCCATGCGACCTAGAGCTGCGCATCGATATTGACTCGGTCGATGACTCGGCGAACGGGGCGAAGGTCGTCTTCGACAGCGCGGCCTATGAAGAAGGAGGGGATGTATGCCTGGGCTGCGTTCCCTCGAATGTCGATGGCGCGCAGCCCATCATCTCCTTTACGGCATCGCTGCGACTGACCAAGGCGAACACCGAAGCCATCGCAACGGGAGATGCGCCTTTGCTGTTCTACGCTGGCGACGCGGACGACCAAGAAGCTCAAAGCACCAGACAGAAGGGCTCGCTTAACCTCACGCGCGGATCAGAACCCGCCCCCATCAATATCGATACCCAGGCGCAAGGCGTGCGGCGCATTCTCGCCGATCCGGCGCTGCTCCAAATGACATGGCACGGAGTGGGGTCCGTCGAGATTGCTGCTCCTATATCGAGCGATAATGACAAATCCCCCAAAGACGAGATCGCAGACGCACCGGTGCATGTTGACGATGCAGACGATGCATCATCAGAAGGCAACGCTGCGGCCCCTCTCGAGAAGCCAGGCGGCACCGCCACCGAACCAGGCAATCCCCAACCGAAAGACGGCCTGGAATTTGCCGCTCCCCCAGATGTCGACGAAGGCAACTGTTGCATGATGGTCGCGCTCGACCACACGGAAACCGTCGATGCCGCAAGCATTGAGCCAGTCGCTGCCAATGCGCCCCGCCGCAAAAATATCCTCATCGCGTTCCCCAATACCGTCGAGCTCGTCTTTTTGCCTTCGGGTGAAGTCGTCGCGCCTACGGCACTTACAGCAGTGGGAGCAAGGAGCGCATCGAACGACATCCAAGCTATCTCGGCACTTGATGCCACAACGACCGCCAAGTTGCACCTTTATTCCGTTGCAGCAGACGGAACGCGAACCGAAGAATTCGACGGAACCAAGCTTTTGGTTCCTCGTCGCATCGGTATCCAAGAAGACTTCCCCTATCAAATGGAACTTGAAGGGTTCGATCGTGCACGAGATGCCGACATCATTGCCGCAGCCATCGAATCCCCGCAGCACCTCATGACGCTGCGCTTCGACTTTAGCCCCGTCCTATCCTAGACCGCTAACCGCCGCTTGGCTCGGATACTGAGCGCTCCCCTCCCCGTTCTGCTACGATTGCCGCGTTGGCATCAATTACAGGAGGGTTCATGCCGGGTTTAGGAACGATCATCAACGTCGCGCTTTTGATCGCGGGCGGTCTGCTGGGCCTCATGGGTGGGCGCTTCATTACGCCCCGCATCCAAGACACGCTCATGAAGGCGTCGGGGTTATGCGTTCTGTTTATCGGCCTGGGCGGCACCATGCAAAAGATGCTCATTATCGATGGAAAGGCGTTGGCGACCACCGGCACCACCATGCTTATCGTCTCATTTGCCCTTGGTTCGCTCATCGGCGAGGCCATCAACCTGGAGGCCGCCATCGAGAACCTCGGCGAATGGCTCAAGCGCAAAACCGGCAGCGAAGGCGACAACGAGTTCACCAATGCCTTTGTCTCGACATCGCTCACCGTGTGTATCGGCGCCATGGCCATCGTAGGATCGATTCAGGACGGTCTGCTCGGCGACTGGTCCACGCTTGCCCTGAAGGGCGCGCTGGACTGCATCATCGTCTGCACCATGACGGCCTCGCTTGGCCGCGGCTGCATCTTCTCGGCCCTGCCCGTTGCCGTATTCCAGGGCACGATCACGCTTTTTGCCGGCACACTCTCCCCCATCATGACCACCGCAGCCCTCAACAGCCTTTCGCTTGTGGGCTCCATGCTCATCTTCTGTGTTGGCGTTAACCTTATTCGGCCTCAGACCTTCCGCACGGCCAACATGCTCCCCTCCGTCGTCGTGGCGGTCATCTACGCCCTCCTGTTCTAAACTATCTACATAGCGGTATCCCGAACACCTGTTTGATGCTGTGCTATGATATGGGGTCACCAAAGCTGCGTTAGGAGAGGAGAAGCGGTGGCCGACCAGGACGTCAAGATGCTTATCGAGCGCATTATGGCCGAGGCCCGGACCCATCAGTCCGCCCGCTTCTCAAACGAAATCTATGCTGACGAGCCGATTCTCAAGACCGGTCGTCAGATGCAGAACTTCCTCCCCGACCAGTACCGCAAGATGCGCGAGATATCACGCTGGCAAGAGGATCCCAAAGGCGGCGCGGGGCGTTGGCTATCGGAGGCGGAGCTCTTTTACCGCCAAGGCCTGCTGATGGCCGACTTCGAGGACGATTGCCCCTATAACGGCACCTTTAAGTCGTACTTTCCCACCTACAATGCCATGAGCGATCGACAGTTGCGCGGCTACTTTACCTGGCGTGCCCAAGTGCGCCGCGGCAATATCGAGGAGACATCGACCTCGTTTGCTTTTCTTTATCTTTACGAATTGATCTGCGGCATTGGCGTAGATAATCCGCTCGATGGCTTTAGCAAGATTAAGGCATTTTGGGATGCCTATCGCGCCTTTGAACCCGGCATCGACCGGTTCGCACGTGTGTGGCTGCAGGACTACGCCGTGTTCCACGAGCTCGACCCCAAGCTGCTTCGCGACTCTAAAACCGTCGCATTCGACAACGCCCTCATCGAGCTGCGCCGCGCAGCGCGAGACCTTGTACCCGCGCCGACGCCATCGGCCCTGCCGCCTGCGCGTCGTAAGACCTCCGAGCCCACGCTTCCCCTTCCGCCCGATGAGGCGCATGAGGAGCGGCTCATGGCTGCCATCGACGCGCTCTCGACGTACAACCTGAATAACTCACGGCTCGACCGTTCCCACCATCGCGACCTGCGCCACGTGGCATGCGCCGTGTATGTCCGCATGGCGCGCTACTATGACACGCACCGAAAGACCGGCATCGTAGCGAGCTTGTTTGGGGAGGAGACGGCCATGCCCTACACCATGTTTGCCTCGGCCGTGTTCTTTGCGCCCGAGCGCCACGAGGACTGCGAATATCGCCTAGACCCCATTCACATCTACCGCTGCCAAAATGGCTTTTGGGAATGCATGCGGATTCACGGCAGCAGGCAAAAGAGCAGCAAGCTCGGCGAGATGATGCGCGCTTGTGATCAGCGCCTGCGCTTGGCACTGGATCCCGGCCATCCCCTTAAGGAAGAAAAGGTTCCCAAATATCTGGCTAAGATTATCGATGACGAGATCACGGCATGGCTTTCATGGGATGCCGCGCATCAGCCCGTCAAGATCGATATCGACCTGAGCCAGCTGGGGCACATTCGGAGCGCCGCCGCACAAACGCGCGAGGCGCTTTTGATCGACGAGGAGCGCGAGGACGGCACGCTTGCGGATGCCGAGGTGGCAGTTGCCGAACGACGGGAAGCCGAGCCCGTGGCCGACACGGTCGCCGAACCAGTCGCGACGACCATGCAGCAGGACGAGGCTAGCGAGCCGACCATCTCCACCGAGCAGTTTGGCATCGTAGCACCGCTCCTCGCACCAGCGCCCACGCCCGCCGCCGCTGCGTCCGCACTCGATCCCGCCGCAGACGCCTATCTTCGAGCACTCCTCGAGCAAAACGCAGCGCAGTCGGCATCGGCGGTGGCACAATCGGGCAAGAGTGAGGACATGCTCGTCGATAGCATCAACGAGGCGCTCTTAGACCTGGTGGGCGACACCGTTATTGAATTTGGCTCAGCAGGACCGCAAATTATCGAGGACTACGAAGCAGACGTGAGAGGATACCTAGACCATGAGTGATACCGAATCCGCAGCACCCCGTGTGCCCAAGCGCGTCGCCGCCGTCATTCTCAACTCGCTCAAGGGCGGCGTGGTCCCGCGCATCGGCCTTCCCTATATCACCGTGGGGCGAGAGGTCGAGATCCGTGCTCTGCTCACCGACCTGAGCCTCATCGCCGATGGCGGCGCAAGCTTCCGTTTCCTCGTCGGTCGCTACGGCGCCGGCAAGAGCTTTTTGCTCCAGACCATCCGTACACACGCCATGGGCGAGGGATTCGTCGTCGCCGATGCTGACCTGTCACCCGAGCGCCGCCTACAGGGCGGCCAGGGCCAGGGCCTCGCTACCTATCGCGAGCTCATCCGCAACATATCGACCAAGACGCGCCCTGAGGGCGGTGCGCTCAACCTTATCCTGGATCGCTGGGTCGCCTCGTGTGCCGACGCCGACGAGACTGCCGTTAATGCCCAACTGGCCCCGCTCGAGGAGATGGTCCACGGCTTCGACTTCGTCCGCATGCTCCGCCGCTACCGCACGGCAGTATCCGAGGGCGACGAAGAAGCTATGAGTCGGGTGACCAAATGGATTCGCGGCGAATACCGCACCAAGAGCGAGGCGCGCGCCGAGTTGGGCTCCTCGACCATCATCAGCGATGACGACTGGTACGACTACGTTAAGCTCATTGCGCGCTTTTTGGTCTGCAGCAGCTACAAGGGCATGCTGGTGCTCATCGACGAGCTCGTGAATCTGTACAAGATTCCCAACGCGATCACGCGCCAATATAACTACGAGAAGATCCTGACCATGTACAACGACACGCTCCAGGGCAAAGCGCAGTACCTGGGCATGATCATGGGCGGCACGCCAACCTCCATCGAAGACCGCCGCCGCGGCGTGTTCTCCTACGAAGCCCTGCGCAGCCGACTCGCTCAAGGCCGCTTTGCACGCGAGGACCTTAAGGACATGCTCGCGCCCATCATCCGCCTGCAGCCACTCACCTATGAGGAGCTGCTGGTGCTGATCGAAAAACTTATGCAGATCCATGCCGGATACTTTGGTTGGACGCCCACGCTTACCGAGAACGACTTGGTGGACTTTCTCAAGATCGAGTTCGGTCGCGTGGGAGCCGATACGCACTTAACGCCCCGTGAGGTCATTCGTGACTTTATCGAACTGCTCGATATCCTGTGTCAGAACCCCAATGCAAATGTGGCCGAGCTGCTGCAAAGCGTCGGCGGCGACACGCTGGCGCCGGCAGCCGCAACAGGTGACACCGGCACCGCAGGCGGCGACCGTAACTTCGCCGAATTCACCATCTAACCTGCCAAAAAGGGACAGGTTTATTTTGGCAGGTTTTATCTGGGCAAACGCTGAGACAGCAATGCAGCAAACCATTGCCAGCCGCGTTGAGAGGTTCGCATTTGAGGGGAGGCCCCGTGAACGCCTTTGACCGATATGCTCCGTTTATCCAAGACTTCATCTACTCCCACGATTGGGAAAGCCTACGCTCTATCCAGGTTGCAGCAGCTGATGCCATCTTTAACACGCAAGATAATGTGCTCCTGACGGCATCCACGGCTTCCGGCAAAACCGAGGCAGCCTTCTTTCCCATCCTGACCGAGTTTTGGGAGAACCCGCCCGCGAGCGTGGGCGCCCTCTACATCGGCCCCCTCAAGGCACTCATCAACGACCAATTCGTCCGCCTCAACGACCTCTGCGAAGAAGCCGATATCCCCGTCTGGCACTGGCATGGCGATGTCTCACAATCACACAAGGCCAAGCTCATCAAAAAACCGAGCGGCATCTTGCAGATTACACCCGAGTCACTCGAAGCGCTCCTGATCCATAAGCATATGGCGATCCCGCGCATGTTTTGCGACCTGCGCTATGTGGTCATCGACGAGGTCCACTCGCTCATGCGCGGCGACCGTGGCGGGCAGACGCTCTGCCTTATCGAGCGACTCTCGCGCATGGCCGGCGTGCAGCCTCGCCGCATTGGCCTTTCGGCCACCATCGGCGACCCCGAGCGCACGGGTACCTTCCTCTCACAGGGAACGGGGCGCGACTGCGTTATCCCCCGCTTTGAAGAACCGCGCCACGTGTGGCGCATCTCCATGGAGCACTTCTACAACTCGGGTCCCCAGGCACAGCAGCGGGGATTCGAGAGCACGGGTCCTCAAGAGGCCGAAGTGCTTGCGTGCGAGCGCATCGAGGCGGCGGCATCCGCGGCACTGCCCGCCGGCGCCCAAGACATGCGTCACAGCGGACAGCTCACACAAGAGGAGCGCCGTCAACGTCGTGGGCGGGCACGGGGCAAGGCCGCTCCCAAGGACCGCCAAACTTCCTCGGCCCCCGAGGGCGAAGTCGACATCCCACGAGCAACCGAGCAGGCGCTTCTCAACCCCACCGACACAGCACCAGACAACGCCGACCCCGGCATGGGCTATATCTTCGAACACACCCGCGGCCGCAAGTGCCTGGTCTTTGCCAACTCGCGCGAAGAGGCAGAGGCCGTATGCTCCATGCTGCGCAGCTACTGCGAGAGCCGACACGAGCCCGACCGCTTTCTCATCCACCACGGCAATCTTTCGGCATCGCTGCGCGAGACGGCCGAGGAACTCATGCGCGATGAGGAGCAGGCGCAGACAACCGTCACCACCTCCACGCTGGAACTCGGCATCGATATCGGCCGTCTGGAACGTGCGTTCCAGATCGATGCGCCGTTTACCGTCAGCTCCTTTTTGCAGCGTATGGGCCGCACGGGACGCCGCGATCTTCCGCCCGAGATGTGGTTTGTCATGCGCGAGGAAGAGCCCGAGCCGCGCACGATGATGCCCGAGACCATTCCGTGGAAGCTCCTGCAGGGCATCGCGCTCGTACAGCTCTATCGCGAGGAAAAGTGGGTCGAGCCGCCTGAGCTCGATCGACTCCCCTACAGTCTGCTCTATCACCAGACCATGTCGACGCTTGCCAGCACCGGCGAACTCACGCCGGCAGAGCTTGCCCAGCGCGTACTCACGCTCAGTTATTTCCATCGAGTCTCGGCCGATGACTATCGCGTGTTGCTGCGCCACCTCATCAAAATCGACCATATCCAGGTCACCGAGGGCGGTGGGCTCATTGTGGGCCTCGCGGGCGAACGCATCATTAACAACTTTAAGTTCTACGCCGTGTTCCAGGAAAACGAGGAGTTCACCGTTCGCAGCGAGTCGGCCGAGTTGGGCACGATCGTCAATCCCCCACCGCCCGGCGAGCGCATCGCCATCGCCGGACACTGCTGGATTGTCGAGGAAGTGGACTGGAAGCGTCATACCGTCTTTGCCACTCAGGTCAAGGGCCGTGTGCCGGCTTACTTTGGCGATTGCCCCGGCGACATCAACACGCATGTGCTCGAGCGCATGCGTAAAGCGCTCAACGAACATGCCGCGTATCCGTACCTTATGGGTAACGCACGGGCCCGCTTGGCGCAGGCTCGCCATACGGCCGAGATT
>CAJLUE010000078.1 GCA_905209765.1 uncultured Collinsella sp.
ATGGAGCGGGCAACGGGACGTCTGCGTATTTGCTTCGCAAATCCGCACCGGCTGCGGTCGCCTATCGGCGACCTTGCCTGCTCGCTATAAACGCTTCGCGTTTATTTAACGCTCGCACCCTGTCGGGTTCGAGTCCCGGCACTTTATTGAAAAAGGCACGATAATGAAACGTTACCGTGCCTGAAATTCGAATGGAGCGGGCAACGGGACTCGAACCCGCGAGTGTCAGCTTGGGAAGCTGATGCCTTACCACTTGGCGATGCCCGCTTGTGTGTTGGCTAGTATAACGCGGTTGTCTTGTTCGATACAAGGGTGGCGATGCTTGTTTTAGCTGTGGAGATTCGTTTGAAAATCGCGTCAATTGTGGAGATGAGGACCTTTGACCTCCTGTTCTCCTTATCTTCTACCTGCGCTTTTGCTTGATTGTTGTATTTGAGCTCAATTTGTCAGGAATTGGGCAAGCTTTTGGTCAGGCTCCGGTACTTACCCGCATGAACCTCGGGGGTAGCCTCATCCTACGCGTCGCAACCTCCCCATGCGGCGCACGAGGGATAAGGAGCAGCCATGTCCAACGCACCCACGCACTCTGTCCACAGCGCAATCGCAACAGGTCCGCTGCTCCTGCTCCTCTTCCTGCTTTTCGGCTGCCTGACACCGGGAGCCGCATTTGCCGTCGATGGCTACGGTCAGCTCGGCTTCCGCACTATTAGCGATGATTGTGGGCCCTTCTTCATCGGCAAGTATGAAGCTCAAGACGCCTCGATTGCCTACTGCATGAACCAGGAGCGCCCCGGCCCCACCAAGCCGGGCGGCCCATGGCTCAACTTTGATCAAGGCTGGGTGTGGCTCGACGACGAGTTCGCGGCAATCGTTTGTCACGGATATCCTACCGCCACGTCGTTTGGCGGTTACCATCTTTCACCCGATCGCGCCCGCGCCGCAACCCAGCTTGCCGTATGGATGCTCAACGGCACTACCCATGTCGACGGTACTTACTCTTACACGACCGCTCAGGGCAAAACCAAGAGTGGGCACTTTACCGCTGACAATGAAGTCGTGGCGGCGGCGCGGTGGCTCCACGACAGCGCAAAATCAGGAAACATCAAAGCCGCTCCGCACCGCGCGCGACGCTATCTAGGAGCCGTATCGGGCGGCAGCAAACGTCAGGACATGCTCTATGTACTGCCGGCGGTCTCTGTTTCCTTCCAAAAGCAGTCTGCAAACGCTGCCATTACCAGCGGAAACAATACTTATCAGTTTGACGGGGCAACATTCGATATTTTTGAGAGCGCCAGCGGCGCGCGTGTCGGCACCATCCAGATGGACAGCAACGGTCGGGCGCAAGCAACTCTTCTGCCCAACACTGCATACTACCTAGTTGAAACGAAGGCGCCGGCCGGCTATGTCCCCCGTCGTGATCGCATCGCCTTTACCACGGGGAATGACGGTGGACAGGTCGCCATTGATGAACAGCCCGGCATCATCAACCTGCATATCGTAAAACTCGATGCCGCGACGAATGCCGGCCCCCAGGCGGGATCTTCACTCGCAGGAGCAGAGTTCACGTGTGTGTCGCAATCAACCCCTGGATGGGCGCAAATCCTCACGACCGACGAAAGCGGTCGGGCCACCCTCGCCGATGTCCCCTTAGGAACCTTTACCATCTACGAATCAAAAGCCCCCGAGGGCTACCTGCCATCCAACGACAGCTGGACCTATACCGTTGGAGCCGACCAGCTCGGCGATTCAGGCGTGGTCGAGATCGAATCTCGCATTTCCGATATCTCCATTGCGTTTGACCTTGAGATTTCCAAATTCAAGGATTACGGCAATAGCGACCAATCCGGCCTGGAGCAGCCGGCGGGTGGTGTTGTCTTTGAGGTTGTCAGCAACAGCTCTCAGCAGGTTGTTGGCACACTGACCACAAACATCTATGGCTTTGCCTCCACCAAAGACCAGCCCGAAGCATGGTTCGGCACAGGTAAGCGACCCGCCGGTGTCCACGGAGCCGTCCCATACGACCGTGCCGGCTACACGGTTCGCGAGGTTCCGGAAACCGTCCCCGAGGGTTTTAAACGTGCAGGGGAATGGACCGTCGGGGCCAATCAGATTTCCAACGGCGCCGAGCTTCAATATATCGTGGACAACCACGCTCTGTCGACGCATCTCCAGATTGTAAAACGCGATGCCCAAACAGGCGCTTCTGTTCCACTAGCCGGATTCACCTTCCAACTCCTCGACAGCAATCACGAACCTGTCTCACAAACTTGCTGGTATCCAGCACATAACGTAATGGACACCTTTACGACTGACGCGACCGGGACCGTCACACTGCCCGAATCGCTCGTACCGGGCACCTATTATGTACGCGAAACCTCGGCCAAAGAGCCCTATCTTGTCGGCGAAGAAATCGAGGTAAACATACCCGCCGACATGAACCTAACGCCCGTTGCAATCGCCTCGTATTATGACCACGCCGCGACCGGAAACATCAGGATCGTTAAAACCGATGCCATAGACGGCAGCAGCCTCGCGGGCGCCGTCTTTGAGATCCGTGCCTCGGGTGATATCGTGCGCCCCGACGGTAGCATTGCCGCGCTCGACGGTGAGACCGTCGCGACCGTCACGTCGGATGAAACTGGAGAAGCACGCGCGGACAACCTCCCGCTGGGATCTGGCACCGCACGCTACGAGGTCGTCGAGACTCAAGCGCCGACCGGCTTTTTACTCGACCGGACGCCCCATATCGTAGACCTCGCTTATGCCGACCAGAAAACACCCGTCGTAGAAGCACGGCTTAACGTATCCGACGATTACACCAAGGTTGATATCTCCAAGGTCGATGCAAGCGGTGAGCAGGAAGTGGAAGGCGCACAACTCACCTTATATGGTCCCGATAAAACCGAAATAGACTCCTGGACCTCATCCGACAAGCCGCACCGCGTCGAACATCTTGCACCCGGCACCTACTCGTTGCGCGAAATGATGTCTCCGCGGACCTATGACCTTGCCGAGGAGATAACGTTTGAAATAAAGGATACGGGAGATGTCCAACCCGTCGCGATGAAGGATGCGCCCATCGAGATCAAGGGACAGGTCGACAAGCGTCAGGAACTTGTCCAACCTATCGAAAAGGGCCTGTTGGCTAACGGCGATGGTAAAAACCGCGCCACGACGCAAACCAATAGTGATGGGCTTTTCTCCTATACCATCGATGCTCGAAACGATTCCGCTACTTGGGTTGATGAGTTTACGATTACCGATGATCTTGAGTGCGCCAAAGACGGCACAGCGAGATTCATCTCAATCGAAACCCCCGTCGCCATCGGCGACCTCAATGGTCTGTGCAACGTATGGTATCGCACGACGCCGTTGGACTCGACAGACGTCGATGAGCCGGCAAACGCGACACTTGACGATGGGCACGAAAACCCTTGGCTTGAGTCCGACGAAGTAAGGGAGAGTCTGGGTGAGGATTGCCGCCTCGTCGATTACGACGGCTGGCACCTCTGGAAGGCGGATGTCTCGACCACGGAATCCACCACACTCGAGGCGAAAGAACTCGACCTTGCGTCCAATACCGTCGTAACGGGCATTCGAATTGAATACGGTGCGGTAGCCGCCGACTTTACGACTCGAAGCGATGCGGATTCTTGGACCCGCGATGATCTCAAAGATGAGCACGACGACCTTGACGATGCCAAAGCAATCCTTGGTGCAGACGCTCGGGGCGCAGTCGTACATATGCAGGCAACGTCGGCTTATACGCCCCAAACCGCACTCACCAACAGCGCGCGCGTCGATCTTTGCCGCAACGGTGGCGGCGATAAACTTGAGTCACATGACGAGGACAGCGTCATTCAACGCTGTACCCTACCGCAGGACCTACCGGCAACAGGATCAGTTCCCATCGCCGCTTGCATCACCGCGCTCCTGACCTCGGGTGCCGCAGCCCTATGGTTCGCTCGCCTTAGGTCGATCCCAAAGAACCGCTAGCACGATGAAAAAGCGGGCGAGCCAGTCCCCCGGCTCGCCCGCTTTCAATCATTTAAATCGCCGTATCTACTCTGCAGACGAAGATCCACCATCAACGATTGCCTGCTCGGACTCAGGAATCCCATCGGCACCCGTGCTCTGTTCTTGCTCCACCTCTTCGCTGATTGCGGAGGCGGGGGTCGAGCCCTTCGCACCCACGATGTAGGCAGCCCCAAATCCTAACGCAATGGCAATCAAGGTCAAAATCACGTAGACAGGCCAATGGCGCTTAATATACGAAAACACGTTGACTCCTTAGAGCTCCGTCTACGAACGGCGGATAACCTCGGTCACGACCTCGGATACCGTAGCAATGTTCGTCGGGTTGACATTGTGGGGCAGGTCGTCCTCGGTACGAGCGCAAGCCAGACGCGTGCCGTCCACGCCGGCGATGGTGAGGGCTCGGCGGCTCGCCTCGAGCGCGGCATAGGCATCGGTCTTGGCATAGGGCATCTCGAGCGCGCCACAATCGACATGGAACGACTTGCAGACCTTGCTGACCAGGTTCATGATGCGGCGATCGCCCTTGAGCAGTTGTTGTTCGCCCTCGACCGTCACAACCGAAAGCCTACCGGCGCCGACAGATTCAAGATTGATGAAAAATACGCCGCGGAGCTTATCGCGATGCGAAGCCAAGAAGGCCTTCATGCCGGCGCCATCACAATCCGAGGCGCCCGTTGCCACAAACCAGATATCGTGACCAAGCAGCTCATCATCGCCCATAGAGGCGACAGCCGAGAGCATATCTTCGGAAGAAGCACCATCGGAAGACGTAGCGCCACCCTTCCAGCCATCGTTATCGTCCTCGAAGTTATCCCACGAACCGATACCGCGACCGGACTTCTTGGCATCGTAATCGTCTTCGACGCCCAGCCAGTCACTCATGCTGTCCTGCTCGTTTTTCTTTTTACGACCGAACAGGCCACCCAGGCCGCGCTTACGAGACTTGGGTGCCGCCGGGGCGGGAGCCGAAATGGTCTCGATCGGCTGCGCGCCCGACGCAACGGGCATAGGAGGCGCAACGGGTGCCGATGTGGGTTCGGGACCTTGGGCGGTAGCAAAGGGGTCGTTGACCTGGGCAGAGGGATCGGGAAGGTCGAACAGCGACGTGCGAGACGCAACGTTTGTCTGCTTCATAGACGGCAGCGACGGATCGGGGACCGAAGCCAGCAGAGACGAGGAAGGTGCAGGCGACGGTGCCGACGCCGGATCGGGAACATTCATCTGCGGACGCGGCGATGCCTGGGAGGAAATCTGGGCCATAAGGGAATCGACCGTTTCGTCCTGGGTGGGAGCGACATTGGCAACCGTGGCACCGGAACCACTCGGGGTCGGCATGGTGAAAATCTGCGTGGAGTAAGGCCTCGACTCATCCGTTTCGAGAGTCTCGGAAACCGCAGGCACTTCCTCCTGCTCGGCCTCGGTCGAATCAGCTTGCTCGGCTGCCGCGTATTGCTCTTCGCCAGAGTTGGCCTCGACGGGCTCGTCCTCGGCGGCATCTTGGATTTCGGCGGCATCAATAGGCTCGTCATCGTCTGCCGCGTCGCCCTGCTCATCGGAAACAGGAAGGGGCTCGGCAATCGCGGTGCCTTGCTTTTCAAACGTTATCGTGGAATCGAACTGCGCGGCATCAAACGACATGGTGTTATCGACGTGCTGCTGAGCCTCGAAAGACGTCGTCGCTTCAACAACATCCGCGGACGCCGGTTGCTGGGACTCAAAGGACGTTGTAGCTTCGGCGGCTTCGACGGGCGCGGACTGCATAGCCTCGTTCTGCTCGAACTCTTGCGCCGCGAGCTCACGTGCCGCCTCGGCTGCCTGCTGCTGAGCGACAGCCTCCTGCTCGGCAGCCTCGCGTGCGGCAGCGCGCTTCTCCTCGAAATCGTCGACAAATTTCTTGCCCTTTGCAAACGCACCCTTAAAGAAGTTGGAAGCGCTGGCGCCAATCGACGAGAACGCGGATGCAATGTCGGCATGCGGCGTTGCCGCGGGAATCTCGGCCGAGAAATCAGTATCGCTCTCGTAAGACACGCGCCTCGGTTGTTCAACGTAATCGTCGTCAGACTCGTCCGCAACGTCTTGCGCCGGTGCGGCGGGAGCCAAAATGTCCAGTCCTGCCGCGGGATCGAACGCGGACACCGCCTCGGGATCGGCAACGGCAGCGGTAACCGCGGCAGACTCATCATCCGCAGCGACAACGGGCGCAGGCGCAGCCACGACGGGGGCAGGCTCGGGCTCAAACGTTGGCTCCTCGCCCTCCTCGTAATCGAGCGTGCAGGACTCGGGAAGCATTCCGAGCGCACGGATGGCATCCGAACCAAAGCGGATGTTGCCGGCGGCGTTGCGATAGAGCTTGGGCTCGGGCTCGGCAGACTCCTCCGCCGGCTCGGCAGCGGGAACCTCGTCATTGAACTCTTCGGCTTGGGCAGCCTGATTCTGATCCTCGGGCACGATGGCGCCGATCAGCGTCTCGTCGGCAGACGCACCCTCAAAGCCCTCGATCTGCTCGTCGAAAGCCTCACCCTGTTCGGGCTCGGTTTGAGCGTCGGGAGCAATCGGCTGACCGAACTCGTCCTCGGCGCAGGTAGGCTCTTCATACTCGATGGTGTTGCCGTAGTCGTTTTGCTGCTGGGCCGCGGCATATTCCGCCGCTGCGCGCGCCATTTCCTCGGCACGACGCTTCTGCTCCCCAAAATAGGTATCGAACGGAACATCGTCGGGAAACTCGTTTTCGCCCTGGAAGGGAGCAACGTTGTCCATAACGCCGAGCATAGCGGCGACAGAAGACTTGTTGCACACCGCGCCAGACGTATAGGGAAGAATGTGGCGGTTAGAGATGATGTTTACCGCGTTGGCGAGTGCAACGAGGGAAGCGAGGATCGCGACAATCCACAGCAGAACCTTGAGCGCGCCGGGGAGCGGCAGAATACGCAGGATGGCAACGGCAGCGGGGGCAACCGTGGCAACGGGCAACAGCTTGGCGATGAGCGCACGATACGAAGCATAAGGCTCGCGGGCGAGCAGCTCAGCACGGGGAGAGTCGTAGTGTGCGACAACGACCACCGGGCGGTTACGCGGGGACGCGAGCGGGCCCGAGGCCTTGTGGTAGGCGATGACATTTTGGCTCACGCCCGTCTTGCCCAGGCGCGAAACCACGGGGTG
>CAJLUE010000079.1 GCA_905209765.1 uncultured Collinsella sp.
GCGCGAGGGGACCGCCGTGAGGTTGGCGAGGCGCCCGGCAGCGCGCTCCTCGTCCACGGCGAGCCCGCAGACGATGGCGGACATGAGCGGCATGAGGGCGCCGAGGAACTGGGCGTAGGCGTCCGCGCCCAGCGCCGGGTCCCATCGGGTTACGGAGAAGTACTCGCCGCAGGCAAGACCGGCTGCCAGGCCGCAGACGAGGTGCACCGCCGTGAGCGGGGAGCGCGCCAGGCGCAGGGCCTCGGAGAGCAGGGCCCGCGGGAGAGTCATGCGCGGCGTCGGGTCGGAGAGTCGTGTCATGGCCATCACCTCTCCTCGGAGCGCGCGAACCAGGCCGCTCCCGCCGCCGTGAGCGCGGCGAACGCGAGCGCGCAGACCGCAAGGCCCGCCAGTGTGAGCATGCCGTCCGCCGTGAGCGCCCCGCCGAGCGCCATGTCCGCCGCGAGTGGCTCGCCGCTCGGCAGCACGGGGATGAAGCTCGTGGGGATGACCATGCTCGCCGACGGCGGAAAGAGCTGCGGCAGCGGCGCCAGCGACCAGGCGAACCCACCCACGAGCTGCGCGGCGAGCGGGCAGAAGATGCCCGCGAGCATGCCGAGCCGCGCCGTGAGGAAGAGCCCTGCGGGGATCATCCACGCCGCGGTCACCGTGTTGGCGAGCGCGCAGAGGAGCATCGTGAGCGTGCCCGCGGCCGTGAGGCCCTGCGAGGAGAACGCCGAGCCCGCGAGGTAGATGCCGAAGACCACGAGGTTCGAGAGCGTGCAGAGCGCGAGGCACCAGAGCGCCTTGGCCCACCAGGCGCGCCCGAGCGGGAAGCCCAGGCCTAGAAGCCCCCGCATCCGCGTGCGCGCGTCCGCCCGCGCGACGCAAGCCACCACGAGCGAGAGAGACACGGGCAGGAAGAGCGCGTACCAGTAGTTCCACGCGCTGAAGATCTGCACGCCCCGGTAGGGCATCGCGCCGAGCAGCGGCATCGGCGGCGCCATGAGCACGGCCAGGCGAACCGGTGCCGCGTGGCGCGACTTCAGGGCCTCAGCGCGCAGGCCCGCGAGCAGGCCGCCTTTCTCGTCCGTCATGCCGCCACCTCCCCGCGCGCTCGACGCCCCTCCCGGCAGACGCTCATGAATAGTTCCTCGAGGTCCTGCCCGGGCCGAAGCGCATCCTCGTAGGCGAGGCGCCCCCCGTAGATGATGCCGATGGTGTCAGCCATCTGCTGCACCTCGGAGAGGATGTGGCTCGAGACGATCACCGTCGTACCCGCCGCCGCGAAGCCGCGGATCTGGTCGCGCAGCTCCTCGATGCCGATGGGGTCGAGGCCGTTGGTGGGCTCGTCGAGCACGAGCAGGCGTGGCCGAGCGATCAGCGCCAGCGCGAGCCCCAGGCGCTGCCGCATGCCCATCGAGAAGCGCCCGGCGCGCTTCTTCCCGGTGTCCGCGAGGTCCACGGCGGCGAGCACCTCATCTACGCGGCTCTCGGGAAGGCCCAGCAGCGTGGTGCGCACGCGCAGGTTCTCGCGCGCGGTGAGGTTGGGGTAGAGCGGTGCCTCCTCGATGAGGCTGCCGATTGCGTAGAGGTCCTCGCGGCGCCAGGCGTGCCCGGCAAAGAGGATCTCCCCGGCCGTCGGCCGCAGCATCCCGCAGATCATCTTGAGCGTTGTCGACTTGCCGGCGCCGTTGGGGCCGAGCAGCCCGTACACCTCGCCCTCGCGGATATGAAGGCTCACGTCGGCCACGGCATCCTGCGCCTGGTCACCGCGGCCGAAGCGCTTGGTGAGCCCGCGCGTCTCGAGCATGTAACCCATGGGTTCGTCCTTTCTCTTCCGGGCGCGCGGGCCGAGTCGCCGTGCCCGCGCGCCTTACCTTTCGGGTTCACCATCCATGGTGGGGCGCGTTTCTAACGAAGCCGTAACGGTCGTTGGGCTCTTTTGGCGCCAGCCCTTCTCGACCCGTACGCCACTCATGGTATGTTTGTCGCGTTAACAAGGACGGAGGTGCCCGTGGCACGCAATAAGTACCCGGAGGAGACGGTCGAGAAGATTCTCGACGTTGCCGAGCGGCTCCTCGTGGAGCGCGGCTACGAGCACACCACGATGATCTGAAGAGCAATACGCTAAACCGAAAAAGGTAATCGAAGCCGCGCCTGTGGACTTATCGAGGATCGAGATTCCCGCCCCATCCATCGGCACCCAGCAGAAGGTCGTCGACATCCTCGACCGCTTCGACTCCCTAACGAAATCACTCACCGACGGTATCCCCGCCGAAATCGAGGTACGCCGGGCGCAGTACGGGTACTACCGCGACCGCCTGCTCGACTTCCGAAACTAAGCGAGAATAAGTTATCGGTACGCTTTTTTATAAAATGTAAAAAAGTACCCCCATAACTGATAAAATGGACACTGAAAAAAAGGGGTGCATCTTGCGTATATACCGACGTGAAAAGTATCTGAAGCGAATGCGTGGTTTCTACCACGATGACGGGATGATCAAGGTAATCACCGGTGTTCGCAGGTGTGGTAAATCCTGCCTCATGCAATCAATCGCAGATGAACTTGTGGAATCCGGTGTAGCGAGCGACCACATCATCTATATCGACCTCGACTCACGGGAGAACAGGAAGATCAAGACGACCGATGAGCTCGAAAATCTGATTGACATGTCGACCTCAGCAGACACTGAGGAGACGAAGTACCTCTTCATCGATGAGATTCAGAACGTAGAGGAATTCGAGCTGCTCATCAACGGCTACCGGACAGATGGCGGTTGGTCCATTTTCATTACCGGTTCGAATTCATATCTGCTTTCTGGGCAGCTTGTTACAAAGCTGACGGGTCGCTATATCGAGTTCGAGGTGTTCCCACTCGACTTTGCGGAATATATCGATATGAAGCGTTTTCTCGGCAAGCCTGTCAATGACGTTCTCGTGGGAGAGTTTACCGAGTACCTGACCCTTGGAGGATTTCCCAAAGCGTTGGAGTATGAGGGCGAGGATGAAAAGCGCACCTATATCAAGAGTGTTATTCATGAGATCTTTGAAAAGGACGTCAAACATTCGAACAAGATTAAGAATGTCTCGGTTTTCGATGCCGTCCAGACGTATCTCATCAACAACTTTGGTGCGCCGACGAACCTGAAGAACCTCCTTGCGTACTTCAATGATGTCGAGAAGATTCCCATCAAGCGCGAAACGCTCAATCGGTATATCCAGATTCTTGTTGACGCGAAGATCCTTTATCGCTGCTCGAGGTTCGATCTCAAGTCTCGGCGATCGCTTATCCGCGAAGAGAAGTACTACCTGGCTGATCCCGGCTTCTATTTCGCCATGAACACGGATGCGAGGATTAACTACGGGCCGGCGTTGGAGAACGTGCTCTACCTCTATCTTGCATCGCGCGGGTACGAGCTTTCTGTGGGCCGTATTGGGAAGCTCGAGTGTGACTTCATCGCTCGTAGGCGCAATGCTTACGCCTACATCCAGGTCTCTATGTCGATTGCCGACAGAGGCGTCGAGGAGCGCGAGTACAGGCCGTTCGGCCACATCAGGGATGGGTATCCGCGCTACTTGTTCACGCTTGATCCTCTATTGCAGGAGAGGGATGGCGTCAGGCACCTTAACATGGCGTCGTTTATGCAAGATGGCGGTGATCTTTTTTGAGTGGTGGCCAGATTCCTTTGTTTCCTACTGCGCAAACAGCGCGGGTATCAAATGAGGATCATTGCCTCACGTAGAATCGACAGACTGAGAACTTGTTTTGATGTTGACAGGCTTTTTGCTAGTGGCTCCTATTTCCGAGTGGGAATAGCGGAAATAACGGCCTCCGGACCTTTTGGTTCGGAGGCTTTCTTTTTCGTTCTGTTCGGAAGGAGCTCCTTGCCAGAGTCCCATGGATAGCGAACGGCTTTATCGAGCGTGTGCGTTTTCGTAGGCGCCTTTGATTTCTTCCGGCAAATTGTCGGGAATCAGCGTCTCCAGCCTATCCTCGCTGCCATCTTGAATCGCTTGCTCGTAGTACCAGCATTTGAACTTCAACATGTCCAGGGCACGGTTCATCTTCGCGATTTCCGACTCCATGTGGGCCTTCCGCTCCTCGAACATGGCCTTGCGCTGGGGGTATGTTGATGGACCCTCTGCACACCATTTCATGTACAGACGGATGTCCTTGATCTCCATTCCCGCCTTCTTCAGGCATTCGATGACCCGAAGCGCCTCGAGTTCCGTGTCGCCGAATCGGCGAATGCCGGACGTCCGCTCCAGCCCCGGGAACAATCCCTGCTTGTCGTAATACCGCAGCGTTGAGGCGGGCAAGCCGAACATTTCCGCCACCTGTCCGATTGTGTACATGGCCCCTCCGAATAAATCTCGAATTCATTCCTTGACCTAAAGTCAGGTTTAGGTATTACCTTCATTCTCGTCAATACAAATCGGTAGCGCAAGGGGTGGTCCGTAATGGGCAAAACGGTTTTCGCCGGCGGCGTGAACGGTGTGGGCGATATCGCCGGGCATCCCGCTCTGGAACAGGCGCAACGAATGGGCATGGAAATCTAGGCGGGCTACTTAACCGCGTGGAGGCAGATTCGTGTCCAGAACCATCGATAGGAGGAAATCGATCATGGCAATTAAGCAGACGGCGGGCAGGGATGCCCTGGGGGACTTTGCCCCCAAATTTGCACAGCTCAATGACGACGTGCTGTTCGGCGAGGTGTGGAGTCGAGAAGACGGGCTTTCCCTTCGAGACCGCAGCGTGGTGACGGTGGTTGCCTTGATGGCACAGGGCCTGACGGACTCTTCGTTCCAATACCATCTGATGTCCGCAAAGAACAACGGCGTGACCAGGGCGGAGATAGCGGAAATCCTTACGCACGCGGCGTTTTATGCGGGCTGGCCCAAGGCATGGGCGGCCTTCCGCATGGCGAAGGAGGTCTGGGCGGATGACGATGCCACCGACGCAAAGGCCGAGCACCAAAACGAGATGGCCTTTCCCATCGGTGCCCCCAACGACGCATTTGCGAAGTACTTTATCGGGCAAAGCTACCTCGCGCCCCTTTCCACCGAGCAGGTCGGCGTCTACAACGTGACGTTCGAGCCCGGCTGCCGCAACAACTGGCACGTCCATCACGCCAAAAGCGGTGGCGGACAGATCCTCATCTGCGTGGCCGGTCGAGGGTTTTACCAGGAATGGGGCAAATCGGCACAGGAGCTGCGCCCTGGCGACGTGGTCAACATCGCCCCGGGTGTGAAACATTGGCACGGAGCCGCGCCCGAGAGCTGGTTCTCCCATCTCGCGGTGGAGGTTCCGGGCGAGGAGGCCTCCAACGAGTGGTTGGAGCCCGTGGACGACGAGCAATACCTTAAAGCGACTGACAAGGAGGCTTAGGCATGGAGCAGTTGAAACTGACGCAGGAATGGGACAAGGTATTCCCCAAAAGCGACAAGGTTGAGTACAGCAAGGCGACCTTCCACAACCGATACGGCATCACGCTGGCGGCCGACGTGTACGTGCCTAAGAACGCGGAAGGCAAACTGCCCGCCATCGCCGTCAGCGGCCCGTTTGGCGCGGTGAAGGAACAGTCCTCCGGTCTGTACGCGCAGAAAATGGCGGGGCTGGGCTTTTTCGCAATTGCCTTCGACCCGTCCTATACCGGCGAGAGCGGCGGTGCGCCCCGCTATGTAGCATCGCCGGACATCAACACCGAGGACTTCTGTGCAGCGGTTGATTTCCTCTCTGTGCAGGAAAGTGTTGACCCGGAGCGTATCGGCATCATCGGTATCTGCGGTTGGGGCGGCATGGCAGTCAATGCGGCGGCTATCGACACCCGTATCAAAGCTACCGCGGCTATGACCATGTACGACATGACCCGTGTGACCGCCAACGGCTATTTTGACGTCGAGGATTCCGAGCAGGCGCGCTTTGAAAAGCGGAAAGCGCTGAACGCGCAGCGCACCGAGGACTATAAAAACGGCAGCTACTCGCTTGCGGGCGGCGTTGTCGATCCATTACCGGAGGATGCGCCGCAGTTTTTAGCGGACTATTACGCCTACTACAAAACTCCGCGAGGCTACCATCCCCGCAGCCTGAACTCCAACGGTGGCTGGAATGTGACGTCCTCGCTGTCGTTCCTGAATATGCCGATTTTGCAATACAGCAGCGAAATTCGCTCTGCGGTACTGCTGGTGCATGGCGAGAAGGCGCACTCCCGTTATTTCAGCGAAACCGCGTACGGCAAGCTGACCGGGGACAACAAGGAATTGCTCATTATCCCTGGTGCCAGCCATACCGACCTTTACGATCAGATGGACATCATTCCGTTTGGAAAGCTGAAGGCATTCTTTGAGGAGTATCTGAAATAAGGCGTGCCTTGATTTAATGCCAAGTCTCCAGCAACGATTCTTCTAAAGAGAGGGAGTAGCTGAAACGAGGCGATTGATTAACTCCATTCGTTTTGGTTACAAGAAAACATGCCGCGCGCCTGCGGCATGAAGGAGGGAGATTTCTATGAATATCGTTGTATTGAGTGGTAGCCCGCGCAAGGGCGCCAATACCGACACCATGGTCGAGGCGTTTGCCGAGACCGCGCGCGAGGCCGGCCATACAGTCGAGGTCGTCCGCGTTGCCGGCAAGAAGATCGCCGGCTGCCTGGGGTGTCAGTACTGCTTTGCCCATGAGGGCACCTGTGTGCAGAAGGATGACATGGCCGACGTGATCGAGTCGCTGAAAGGCGCCGATATGGTTGTCTTCGCTTCGCCTATCTACTGGTTTGATATCACTGCGCAGGAGAAGGGTGCCATCGACCGCCTGTACGCCTTCGGTGCTACGGGCTTCCCGTTCACCAAGACGGCCCTTTTGCTCGATAGCCACAGCGAAGGCGTCTATGATGCGGCGATCGCTATGTACAAGTCAACCTGCGCTTACTGCAAGTGGGAGGACCAGGGCATTGTCACCATCAGCGGTATGACCGAGCGCGACAGCATGGCATCGTCGCCCAAGTTGGAAGAGGTGCGAGAGCTCGCTCGCAAACTCGCCTAAGGACAAGAAGAACGCATGGCAATCGGTGTTGGTGGAAAATGCTTGCTATCCTTACCAAGAGGAATGCCGATTGCCATGCGTTTGGCTATCTCCGAGACCCTGCTGGGGCCAGAATCGGGCAGCATCGCGAGCAAAAACTCAATGTCTTTATCGGAAAGCTC
>CAJLUE010000080.1 GCA_905209765.1 uncultured Collinsella sp.
CCCAGCAGCATGGGGCCCGTACACACAATGCCGGCGTAGCCATAGGCGCGCATCGTGGCAAACAGACCCTTGCGCCTAAACAGGCGTTTGAGCTCAAAACCGATTCCGGCCACCGGCTACTCCCCCTCTCTGGGCAGGTCAAACGCACGCGCCGTCTCGTCATACAGCGCGCGATAGTTGGCGAGCATCTGCTCGTGTAGGTAATAGGTCGCCACGCGACGCTGGCCGCGCTCCCCCATTTCCAGGCGGCGGGCACGGCTCGCACACATGCGCTCCATGGCATCGGCCAGACCCTTGCGATATATGGGCGGGCTCACAAATCCGGCCACGCCAAAGTCGTCGCCGGGGGCGCCCTCGAGCAGCTCGCGGCAGCAGCCGACCTCGGTCGTCACGCAGGGGCGACGCGCGCCCAGCGATTCCAACACGCTCAACGGCTGGCCCTCCGAGATACTCGTCAAAATGGTAAAGTCGAGCTTTTCCATGTACTCAACCACGTTGACGCGGCCGGTAAAGATCAGATCGCGCACGCCCAGGGTGTCAACCAGCGCATGGCACTCGGCGCCATACTCCTCGTCGTCCACGCCACCCATAATGTGCAGGCGCACGTGCGGCAGGCGCTCGTGCAGCTCAAAGAAGGCGTAGATCATGGTCTTGACGTCCTTGATGGGCGCCAAGCGCACCACCGCGCCAATGTCCACCCAGCCGTCATCGGGCTTTAGGGGAATGTCCTTAAAGCGGTCGAACTGGATGCCATTGGGGATGACTAGACACTTGTCTGCATCGCAGCCCATGTCGATCTGCGTCTTGCGGGCATTGTGAAACAGGCTCGTCACGCGGAAGGCGCGGCGGTAGATCTCCTCAGAAAGCAGGTAGAAAAAGCGAATCCAACGGTCCTTAAACGAGGGCACCACCCAGTCGGCGCGAATAATCTCCTCCTCGCGCTCGCGGGTGTAGATGCCGTGCTCGGTCAGCAATGCCGGTGCGTTATGAACGCTCGAGCCAAGACTCGCAAGCAGACCGCCGTAGCCGGTCGAGATGGCGTGATACACGTCGGCCACCGGAACCTCGCTGCCCAGCAGATAGAGCACGGGCAGCAACATCGAACGCATGGTGTGGAAGGCGTCGGCGAAAGGCGTATACGGATACTCGGCCAGGCACACGTCGCGGAAGATATCCATAAACGTGCGGCTCTGCAAAAATGAGAGCGGATGCACGTGGCGGTGCTGGAAAATGTCGAACAGAACGTCCCAGTCCGGATTGGAGAGCGAAACCAGACGGCGCAAGGCCTCGCGCTCGCGGTCGTCGAAGTCGACTTCTTGCTGCTCGCCCGAAAGCCGCAGGGCATCGTCTAGGAACACCTCGTGCACCTCGACGACGTTGCCGGGCAGCTCGTAGACAAACTTGCCGCGGTCTTCGGCGTGGGCGCCAATCACCCACAGCACAAACTCGTGCTCGGGCATGGCCGTGATGTAGCCGTGCATCCAGGTGGACACACCGCCGTGCACGTAGGGGTAGCAGCCCTCGAGCACCAAGCAGATTCTCATCGGTCGCCGCCCTCCTTGCGCCCAATCGTCACGGTCTTGTCCGTCGCTTTGACTAGGTACAGGTCGCCCGTCAGGTGTTTAATCTCGCCACCGGACACCGTACCCGGCTCGCCGTTATTGGCGCGGAACATAAGCCAAGCCTCGTCGTGGAAGTTGCCCAGGTTGAGCGTCCAGGCATCATCGCCCGTATCCACGCTCACCGTCACGGACGAAAAACGCTGAATGGCACCCGAGCATTCCGAACCCGTCTGGTGGCGCAGGTCGGGCACAGACTTGGTAAGCCAGTCCAGGTAGTCGGTCAGGCCGCCCTTGTAGACCTCCCAGCCCTCCTTAGCGCCGCGATCGGGATCCAGCAGGTCATCGGGATGCATAAAGTGAGTGCTCACGTAGTGCATGTTGAGCTCGGACACCGCGGCCAGACGCATATAGGTGTCATCGACCATGCCGCCCGAAACGATGCGCGGCTGCTCCACGATGCCATCGCTCGCCACGCCAAATTCCTGCACGTAGGGCAGGTCGGTTCCGTCCTCAAAGTACGTACTGGCAATGGTCTTAACGCGCGGCACGTCCTCGCCAATAATCTTGCGCGCGCGGGCCGAAAGGATATTCGACGGCGGCACGTAGACCAAACCGTGAGCGTTGGGCAGCACCTCGTCTTGGAAGGCGATAAGCTCGTTGAGCGATGCAACAAGTGTCTCTTTGTTCTTCCATGTCTTGTAGTCGTACAGCGTGCCATAGTCGGTATCCCAGAGCGCCAGCGGCTGATGGTTGTAGCCATGAAAGCCCAACTCACCGCCCATCTGCAGCAGCATGCCGCCAAAATAGCGGAACTGCGTGGTATCGGCCTGGCGCGCGGGCTCGGTTTGGTTGACTACGTCCTCGTAGTTTTCGATCATCACGCCGGTATAGCGAATGCCATATTGCTGCGCGAGTTTTTGCAGGTCGGGCCACCACACCTTGGCATAAAAATCGGCGATAGAAAGGCCGTAGTCACATTTGACGTACGTGCCGTCGCCCGAGGGAACGGGGCTCGGAAAATCGTCCAGGTAAAACACCGCGCTATTGATGACCGGATAGGCCGTGGCATCGCCCAACAGGCTCACGGCCGCGGCATAGAAACCACGCATAACCTTGTCGTAGATACCGATATTGCACACCACGGTACGCCCGGTGCCACAATCGCTCGACCAAATAAGCGGAGTACCCGTGTCGCCGGTTTTAGCCCACACATGGGCCGTCTCACGCAGCGAAACCGAAAGCGACGAATCGAAGGGATCCGATAACTCATAGCGCTGGCCACCGCCGATCATAAAGTCCTCGCTCGGCACGATGCTCTCTGCCGTCGAATATTCATAGCCGGCAGAATCGATGCCCAGCTTGGGACCGATCGCCTGCAGATAGCTCGAATTGTCCGGCGTCATGGCGAGCATCAGCGAACCGCCGGAGCTCACCCAGCTCATGATGTCGGAGAGGTGCGTACCGAGCCCATCAATCGAAGGCATCAGTAAAATCACGCGGTCGAAAGATGTGAGGGAAGGAATCGCATCAACACCATCGATGGCAATATCCACATCGCGGTGGGCAATTTTCATGTCGAGCAGGATCTGGTCAAACTGCTCTTTGACGTCCTCGACGCCATCTTGGCCCGAGTCGGTAACAACCAAGCACGTGGGCTTTTGGCCAAACACCGCAGAGCTTGCCGGAACTGCGTCGTTGGCAGCGAGCATGCCCAGCTTATGCTGCCCGGCGCTGTACTGCACGCCGGCACGCTCGATCAACAGCACGGCGGCCATGGCGATAAAGACCGCCCATACCACGAGCAGCCCCATCCAGCGAAAATGGCCCGCACGCTCGCGGATATGTTGCACCACGCTCATCGGGCCTCCTCTCCTTCACGCCAAAATGCCAGCCTCTCGCGATTTTCGGCATTCAAATACACATGCTGCTTGTCGATCGCGTCGATTACACGCCGTACCGCCTGCCCATCGCGACGAATCACAGCCAAGCGCAAGCAGAGCATCCACACGTCCTGCTCGTCTGACGCATCGATCACCAACTGGCTAGCGACGTCCTCTGCCTTATCAATCTCGCCGGCATCGGCCAGCGCCGTGGCATAGCGAATGCGCAGCGCAGGCCTGTCCTCGCGTTCGCAACGACGCGCGAGCAGGCGTGCATACTGCTGACGCTGAATCTGTGCCACGCGGCCCTCTGCCAAACCCGAGTCCAGATAGGCGCCCAAAAAGTCGCAATACGCATCCAAGTTATGCGAGCTGGGATCTGTCTTAAACGCGCGCTCCAACTGCTGCAGCTTAAGGTCGGACTCCTTGGAAATCTGCGCCACCGCCGTCGCGGCATAGTGCGCGACCTCAACATCGTCGTTGAGTTTTGCCGCCTGCAACTGCGCCAGGTACGCATCCGGATCCTCGGTAAGCATGGAGAGCATCAGACGGCGGCGGTCGCCCGGGTCGTTGACGATCAGTGCTTCCTCGAGCGGCACCACGCCATCATCGCCCTCGCGCCCCTGCACGAGCAAACTGCGATGCATGTCGTCGTTAATGCGCAGCGTCTCCAGCGTGGCGTCCTTAAGGTCGTCACCGAACACCGCGCTACGCACCGAGAGCAGTGCCACGAGCAACGGTCCCCACAGCGGCACGAGCACCATCACGGCAAGCATGTGCCCTCGAACCGGCAGCAGGCCCAGTTTCATAAGCGTCCACAGCACCAGACACACCAGCGCATGAATCAATAGCAGTACGGCAGCAACGACAAGTGAGATCAAGCGGCCTCCCCCTCACCGTTGCCAGCGGGCGCGATGCGCTGCAGCAGGGCCACAACATCCTCGCTGTCGACGGGTTCCACCGTAATGTGCTTGGCGGCCATACGTTTACAAATAACGGGCAGGTCGGACTCGGTCGCCTGACGCATGAGCAGGTAAAGCGTGTCTCCATCGACCAGGCCCGCAGCGTCACTCTCGCGAATCGCCGACCCAATGGCGCCGACCAGCTCGCCAACAGGCTCCATACCCGGTACCACGCGCAGGAGCAAGAAGCTCCCCATCTTATTGTCCGCAAGTGCCTGCTCGGCGGCGAGTTCCTGGCCAAAGGCATCGTGGCTGAGAACGCACGTGCCGGCAACGCAGCGCTTATCCTGCGCCACGGCCTCGTAATCAAAGGCGCGCCCCAGCGCGCTTTCCACCAGGCCGCACAGGATGCGGAACAGGTTTTGGTAGTACAGGGTCATTTGACTTTCGGCCACGTGACGCACAAAGATCAACACGGCGGGGGCTCCATCGCGCTCGATGGCATAGCCAAACATCGGAAGCCCCGACGTCAGCGCGCGGTTCACCCACAAACCCGAGATCGCACCTTGGAACACGGGCGCAAGGTCATCGAGCGAGAGCGAGCGCGGCACATTGTTGGATATCGCCGGGCTCGCCGCTACCAGGCGCGCAAATGCCCCGCCCGAAACATGGTAGATCGTCACCGAATCGTTCTCGAGAATCTCGCCCAGCAGCTCGCAGCACTTGCGGTATATATCACGCGGGTTGAGTACGTCGAGCTCCTGCGTCACGGCAAAGATCTTGCCAAAACTGTCGTGGCGACCCACAATCTGTCGCTTATAGGCACGCTTGTCCTCAATCGCGTCGTGATAGAGCCGCGTTAGGAACGTGTTGCGGTTTCGCACAAGCTCGTTCTCGTCACGCTCCGCCTTAATGGCCTCGCTGTTGCGCAGCTGTACATAGCCGCACACGGCGCCCACCACAAAGTACGCAATAAACGGCAGCCAGTTGGAAGGCTCATAGAACAAGCCCTGAAAGGTATAGCCGTACAGGGCAAAATAGCTCACGGCCAAACCCACCGATGCCAGCAGCGCCGCAACCAGGCCAAAGTCGAGCCCGTAGAGCGTACCAATCAGGACCACATAGAGCAGTCGATAGTCGAGCACGTTGAGCTGGGCAGATTGGGAGAACAGATGCTCCAGCACCTCGAACAGCACCCATGCGAAGCCCGTCTCCAGGCATTTAATGGGCAGCGTGCGCAGCTGAATGCGGTCGATGGCCGCACGTAAGGGATTGGCCTTGTTGGTGCGGGTGTTAGCCCAACGGGCGTGGATGGTCGAGAGATCGCGCAGCAGGTCGAAACGCTGGAACCAGCCATAGCGCTTGCGAACGATATCGCCTGCGGGCAACGCATAGCCGGTCGACTCTCCATAGGCAACGGACAGCCCGGGGAACAAACCCTGGAGCGCGCCGCCCAAGTCGCCCGCTGTGCGATGGAAAGCATCTGCAACGTCGAGCGTCTCAAAAGTCGCATCCCAACTGTCAAAGACGCGATGCACCAGCACCGCTAGCTCCTCCGCGCACAACAGGGGAAACGGCGCGTCCGCGGCACCTTAGAGCGCGACCGACCCGGTCGAACAGGCTTCGAACAGCGGCACCAAGAAGGGGTCGTTGAGCGCCGCGGAGGCGGTATAGAGAAAGGGTGTGCACAGGATCTTGGCCTGGATGCCATCTTGCGAGGCGTAGTGGCGACAAAGTTCGTTGGCCGCGCGGGCGATAATGCCCTTACCCGTTTGGGCGGCAGCATCTGTGGCATTAGGGGCATCGTCGGCGCTCGCCGCGCCACCGGTACGTTCCGCGCCCGCAGGCCCCGCCACAAACAGCAGCTGCACACGGCGGCCCATACAGGCACGAAACACCGAGCGCAGCAACTCAATGTCGCCAAAGGTCTCGGTATGCGGAGTGAGATAAGTAGAGAGGTAGACCACGCGGTCGAACTCATAGGCCTGATCCAGGTGGCGCAGCAACTCTTTCCACGAGCCGTGGGACGATGACTCGCGCTGCGCATCATCTGCAGCTACAACCTGAACGTGATCGTTGGGGAACGCCTTGGCACAAAAGTCGTCGTCAACATACGCGGTATTGCCAACAACCAGCACCTCCATGGCGCGCCCCCTCCTTTAAATTCCACTTTTGCCATAGTCAAACATGCGTATTGTACGCTGTCAACGCGAGCCAGAGCACCAGTAAGGCTGTCTTAAGAACTTTTCAGAGGATGGGGTGAGGGTGCACTGCTGTTATTGAAGATAGGTTACCAATCATGCAACACAAGCCCATTAATCTCGTGACGCGTCTAGAACGTAAAGGACTATTGGCATTCGAAAACAAATGAGCAGTAAGACATGGGCTACGGTTTATTTCAAAATCACTAAGGCATTAAAGCTGAAATCCCAAAATATAAACCTCTATTATTCCACGATCGCCTGAGAAGACCATGGGAAATCTATCGAGCGAGTCTGCCTTTAACTTCTGTTGTAGAGATTCCGGGAGTTCGGTTCAAGTAGACAACATCGCAGATATCTTTTAGCGATTCGAAACGAGGGTCGCCAGCCCAATCCCCTCCCATACAAACAATATCGGCATGGTATATTTCAACGTCGCGCGTCTTCTGATTCCAATCATTTTCGGGAATGACCAAGTCAACATAGCGTAGAGCCTCAAGCATCTCGCGCCGAACTTCATAGGAGTAAAAGCTGGTCTTTCCTTTGAGTGCATTAAATTCATCAGTTGACAACCCTACGATTAAATAA
>CAJLUE010000081.1 GCA_905209765.1 uncultured Collinsella sp.
TTTGTCTAGTCGTTGGGGACACTCTTCGCGGGGCGCCTGTTCGTTTGTCGACGTATGGGTGTTCATTTGTCGACTTCTTGGGCTGTGGTCACCTGTTGTTTCTGTGGTGGCTGCGGGCATCTGGCTCAAAAGGGCGGGTTGGATGTCTATGTCTACCTGCGGTTTCTTTGCGGTGTGCTCATTCGGTCAAGTGTCCCGTCAAGTGTTTGGTTAGCATCTGGTTTGCAGTCGAAGGCCTATTTTGCCCGCGCTGACAGTGGCTGCTCGCCCTCCTCGTAAGCTCAAATTGAGGTTCATCAGTTTGAGGAGGATGCCATGACTGACCAAGTTTTTAACCGAGCACAGCTGGCCGAAGCCGTCGGCAACGATATTGCCGACATGGCTCACTTTTGGATGCTGCGGAAGTTTCAATTCCTGGAGCCGGCGCGCGAGCAGTTCGAGATTATCGTCGATCCGTGGCTCAGCTATTGCGAGGAACCTTCTCAAAACGAAATCATGGCCTACAACATGGCGTTTACCGATTGGCTGTTGTTTGAGCGCCCCTATTACCACGGCAAGACGCTGTTGGAGCTGTATGTGGACGAGCCGCCAGCGTCAATTTCTCCTGTTTCGCTCGGGCGACTTAAGCAGGTGCGCGACACGCAGTATTTCTCGCGCTTTGGCATTTTGGACAAGGATCCCGCGACAGGCATGGTCGTGCTGAAGGACACGCGCACCGACCGTCGCTTTGACGTCTACGACCCACATATCGTGCAAAAGGAGCACTGGAACGATGGCGCGATTGCGGTGCGGCTCGCGTGCGTCGACGATGTCTGGCTGACGGCGGGGCAGCTCTACCTGTATGACATCGCGCGCCTGAGCGACACGGCGGTCGACGGGCCGGGCGCGGTGCATCCCGAGGACCTAGAGGACGGTTTCGACACCTCGTGCATCAGCTTCTTTTTGCGCCTGGTTCGCGACATCATGGGCGCCCAGGGGCGGTACGTGAAGTCGCTCAATATTTACGAGCGAGAGTGGGAGTAGGGGGTGGGCAGTTGTCGTCTGCCTTGCCTTCTGTCTTTTTGTCTCGATTTGTAACGTTTAGGGACAAAAAACCGGTCTACCTGTTACAGATCGAGACGAATGCTTGGGCGCCGCCGGTTTGTCTAGGTCTGTAACGTTTAGGGGCCTGGAGAACGTCTAACTGTTACAAATCGAGACGTTTGGCACCTGGCTGGGGGAATGTCTCAATCTGTAACATCTACAGGCCAAAACTCGACCTACCTGTTACAGATCGAGACAAAAGTTGGACGCACGACTGAAAATCTCGATCTGTAACAACTAGAGGTTCAAAGACTGTCTTCCTGTTACAGATTGAGACGTTTGCCGGCGGCGGCAATGGCGGCGATGGCCCATTTCCCTGATGTGGTGGTGATGAAAGTGTCTAATACCGTTTTCAAACACAAAAATGCAACACGTAACACCTTGGCGCGGAATAGGATACTTGCCAGGCTCACGGAGGCGGCTGAACAAGGCGTGCTGCTTGTGACGCACGACAATGCCGAGCTCATGTGGCTGCGGCGCCATGTGGGCACAGACGATATTGCGGAGCCCGAATCGCACCTATTCTGTTTTCAGCATGAATGGGATGCATTGACGCCGGCGGAGCGAGCGTTGCGTACCATCAAAGGGCTTGCGGAGTTTCATCCCGATTGGGCGTTTTGGGGCTATGACGCGGCACTTTTGTGGGGTCTGGAGGTGCCGAATGATCTGCTTGGGCCGCGATACCTTGTTAAGACAGGTTGCTCGGTGCCGCTGAGTGCAGGATGCCGGCTGTTGCGTCCGCGGGCGGCGTGTGCACTTGAACAAGTCGACGGCGTGCAGGTGACGCCGTTTTGGCACACGGTAGAGGATTGCCTGCTGCGCGCGCCGTTTTCGTATGGGTTGGCGATTGCCGATTCTGCGTTGCGAGCAAAGGGCGTATCGCGCGATGACTTTTGTGAGCGGCTTCGAATGGATTGTGAAGGCAAGCGCGGGTATCGCAGAGCGCAGGTGATTGCGTCGTATGCTGACGGGCTGTCCGAAAACGGCGGCGAGTCTCGTTTTCGGGCGTTCTTTATTGCGTACGGCTTTCCAGTTCCGGAGCTGCAGGTGGAGTTTCGTGATCCGCTCGATCCGAGCCAAGTGTTTCGCGTTGATTATTTTTGGAGGCTCGAGGACGGAACGTGCGTGATTGGCGAGCTGGACGGAAAGGGGAAGTATGCCTTGCAGAACGACGAGGGTCGGGAGTCGATCGACCCATTCGTGGCAGAACGTCAGCGGGAGTCCCATCTGACAATGCTCGGACACAAGGTGCTTCGGTTTACGTTTGATGAGCTCAAGAATCCGGGGAAGCTGGTTGAGAAGATGAGGCTGGCGGGTATTCCGCGACGGGCCGATTTGGCCGAGGAATGGAGATGCCAGTGGTATGGGCGCTGAGGGGTGCAGCTGATGCGGATGTGGTTGTTCCTGTCGAGTTTGTCTCAATCTGTAACAACAAGGGGCCGTTTGGCCTTGCAACTGTTACAGATTGAGACGGAAGGTTGGCTATCGCTAAAAGATCTCAATCTGTAACATCTAGAGGCCGAAAACCTGTCTACTTGTTACAGATTTAGACGTTTTACAACGGGGCTGGAGAATATCTCGATCTGTAACATCTAGAGGCCAAAATTCGACCCAACTGTTACAGATTGAGACAAAGGTTGGGCGCGGTGCCGAAAGATCTCGGTCTGTAACATTTGGAAGGTTAAAGACGGTCTACCAGTTACAGATTGAGACGTTTTGCTGGAACGGCCGGAGCATTGCCGTGCTGTCTACGTTTGTCCTCACATCTCTCTCGTCCCTCCGTTAACCGATATGTCCGCAGCAATCCTTCCGCGCTGGGTAATAATGGACAAATGTTGAAATTTTCTGAGAGGGAGGAGCTCGATATGGCGACTGCCGATCGTCCCACGTTGTTTATCAATGCGACCGTTCTGGATGGCTCGGAGCATATGGAGCCGCAGCCCGATATGGCCGTGGCCGTTGAACGCGGTGTCATCACCTGGATTGGTCCGAGCGCCGTGGCGCAAGCACCTGCAGGTGCCGAGGTTATCGACCTGGCCGGCGCGTACCTCATGCCGGGCCTCATCAATATGCATGTGCATCTGTGCGGTTCGGGCAAACCGGTCTCGGCGGGCGATGCGGGCGCGCTGATGAAGAAGCTCGATAATCCGGTGGGCCGCGCCATCGTCCGCCACATCCTCAAAGGCAGCGCCCAACAGCAGCTGGCAAGCGGCGTGACCACGGTGCGCGGCGCGGGCGACCCGCTGTTTGCCGACATCGCCGTGCGCAACGCCATCGACGCCGGTAAGTATCAGGGTCCGCGTCTGGTGGCACCAGGAACGGGTGTCACGGTGCCGGGTGGCCACGGTGCGGGCCTCTTTGCGCAGGTGGCCAATACGCCCGATGAGGCGGCCCAGCAGGTGCGCGACCTGTATGCGCGCGGCGCCGACGTCATCAAGCTGTTCGTGACGGGCGGCGTGTTCGACGCGACCGAAGTAGGCGAGCCGGGCGTGCTGCGCATGCCGGTCGATGTCGCCGCGGCGGCGTGCAAGGCGGCGCACGAGGTCGGCCTTCCGGTCATGGCCCATGTCGAGAGCACCGAAGGTGTGAAGGCCGCACTTGAGGCCGGCGTCGACACAATCGAGCACGGCGCTCCGATGACGCCTGAGATTCTGGAGCTGTACCGCGGCGCCGCGGGTACGCAGCTTGAGGGGCGTGCGCCCAGCGTTACCTGTACGATCAGTCCGGCGCTGCCGTTTGTGTTGCTCGATCCGGAAAAGACCCATTCGACCGATACGCAAAAGAAGAACGGCGACATTGTGTGCTCGGGCATTATCGAGAGCGCTCGCGCCGCCCTGGATGCTGGCGTTAAGGTGGGCCTGGGCACGGACTCAAGCTGCCCGTTCGTGACGCAGTACGACATGTGGCGCGAGGTGGCCTACTTTGCCAAGTACGTCAAAGCGAGCAATGCCTTTGCACTGCACACGGCCACGCAGGTCAATGCTGAGCTACTGGGCTTGGGTGACGAGACCGGTACGATCGAGTGCGGCAAGGCTGCCGATATTCTGGTGACGCGCGAGAACCCGCTCGATGGCCTGTGCGCTCTGCGTGAGCCGATGCATGTGATGTGCCGTGGCGATCTGGTGCGCAAGCTCAAGGTCAAGCGTATCCCCGAGGTTGACGCGGAGCTCGATGCGATTATGGACATGCCGGCAGAGGCGCTGGCTGAGGAGCTTGCCCGCGATGGCGTAGCGTAAGCGCTGGTGTGACAGGGGACAGCCGGCTCGTCGAATCTTGCCGCCATATGCAAAAAGCCGAGGTCTCAACGCGAGGCCTCGGCTTTTATTTTGTCCTATGGTGTAGCGGCTAGGAGCGCGTCTCCATCTTGGCGTGGCACTTGGGGCAGGTGACGCGGATCTTGCCCTTGCCCTTGGGGACGGACAGCATCTGGCCGCAGTTGGGGCACTTGAGGTAGGCCGTGGTCTTGCGACCCTTCCACATCTTCTTGGCCGTTCGCTTGGCGCGCTCAAAGTCCTCCTTGCTGGTACCAGCGGCACGCGAAGCGTTTGCGGCCGCAGTCCCGCCGCCCAAGCTAGCGACGAACTTGCCTAGGCCGGGGACGTTTGCGGTCGCCGTAACAAAGGCGTCGTTCTCCTTGCGGCGCGCGTCGATGTTTTTGGACAGGCCGCGCAGCACGCTAATCACGATAACGGCGATGGCGATCCAGCTGAGCCACTGAATACGGGCCATCGATCTGATCATCGCGATGACGATTCCAGCAAAGCCCATCACGATGGTGAGCTCGTCGGCGCCGTTGCGACCCTTCATAAAGTCATTCATGCAGAACTGCCTTTCATTTCGCTGTGCTGCACGCTTTTATACCCCTTTTGGTGCATTGGGGACAGGTTAATCTGCACCAAGGTGGTGCAAACGTACCTGTCCCCCTTGCACCAATTACTTGGCGAGCTTGTCGACGACGCGCTCTATCTCGGCGAGCTTGGCGGCTTTGAGCTCCTCGTCGCCCGATTCGATGGCCGAGGCGACGCAGCCCTCGATGTGTGCCTTCAACACATCGGCGTTGATGCGGGCGATGAGCGCCTGCGTGGCCATGAGCTGCGTGGAGATGTCGACGCAGTAACGGTCCTCCTCCACCATCCGCAGGATGCCGTCGATTTGCCCACGTGCCGTTTTGAGCATGCGGGTCACCGATTTATGGTCTGCCATCATGGCGGGTCCTCGTTTCTGGTCGATTTTCCGGATGCCCCCGTCAGTTGCGGTGAAATAGTTCTTGTTTGCAGGCTTGAAGCGCTAAAACAGGAACTATTTCACCGCAACTTCTGAGGATTGAGTAGGCGGCGTCTGCTACGCGGCGGTCACGGACAGGGCGTGGAACTTCTCGCCCGCGCCCTCGACGGCGGCGGCGAGCTGCTCGGCGGTTACGGTGTCGGCGCACTCCACCTGGACGGTCTGGGTCTCGTGGTCGGCATCGGCATCGGTCACGCCGGCAACGTTGAGCAGTGCCGTCTCGACAGTAGCGTCGCAGTGGCCGCACATGAGGCCAGACGTTTTAACGATGTAGTTCATGATTATCTCCTTTTCGTTGAGTACCTAAAGTTGCGGTGGAATACGGACTAAATAGCGGTTTAGCTAAGCATGTTACGCCTTATTTCACCGCAACTGATGGCTTAAAGGTTCGCAGACGCAGCGCATTGGTCACGACGCACACGCTCGACAGGCTCATGGCCGCAGCGCCGAACATCGGCGAGAGCTGCCACCCGGTGAGGGGGAAGAACACGCCCGCGGCGAGCGGAATGCCGATGCCGTTGTAGAACAGCGCCCAGAACAGGTCCTGCTTGATGTTGCGGATCGTGGCGCGCGAAAGCTCGATGGCGCGGGCGACGTCCATGAGGTCGCTGCGCATGAGTACCACGTCGGCGCCCTCCTTGGCGATGTCGGCGCCGGTGCCGATCGCAAGGCCCACGTCGGAGCGCGCCAGGGCGGGGGAGTCGTTGATGCCGTCGCCCACCATGGCGACCTTGCCGCCCGCATCCTGCAGTTCGCGCACGTGGCGTTCCTTGTCGGCGGGCAGGACGTCGGCGATAACCTGTTCGCTGGTCAGTCCCACGCGGCGAGCGATGGCCTCTGCCGTCACGCGGTTGTCGCCGGTGAGCATGCGCACGTCGACGCCGAGCTTGCGGAGCGCGGCGATTGCCTCGGCGCTCGTTTCTTTGACCTCGTCAGCCACGGCGATGGTGCCAACGAGCTCGCCGTTCTTGGCAAAGAACAGCGGCGTCTTGCCCTCGGCAGCGAACTGCTCGGCAAGACTGGCGGGCACCTCCGCGCCCAGCTCGTCCATCAGACGAACGTTGCCGGCTGCGATGACATTCTGCCCCTCGCGCGCCGTGACGCCGCGACCGGGCACGGCGGCAAAGTCCTCGACCATGCGTGCGACGATTCCGCGCGTCTCGCACTCGGCCATAATCGCCTCGGCCAGTGGGTGCTCACTTGAGCGCTCCAGCGCAGCGGCCAGCTTGAGCAGCGCCTTTTCGCTCATGGCGGGCGAGCCGTCGGCGCGCGTGGCTACCACGATATCGGTCACGGCAGGCTTGCCGCGGGTGACCGTACCCGTCTTATCGAGCACCACGGTGCCCACGTTGCGCAGATTCTCCAGCGCCTCGGCGCTCTTAAACAGAATGCCCATCTCGGCGCCCTTGCCGGTGCCCACCATAATGGCGACGGGCGTGGCCAGGCCCAGCGCGCACGGGCAGCTGATCACCAACACGGCCACGGCGGAGGTGAGCGCCTCGTTCACGCTTCCGGTCAGCGCCATCCACACCGCAAAGGTCACGGCCGAGATCGCAAACACCACGGGCACAAACACGCCGGCGACCTTATCGGCCAGGCGGGCGATGGGCGCCTTGGTGGCGTTGGCGTCCTCGACAAGCTGGATGATTTTGGCGAGCGACGTGTCGGCGCCCACGCGCGTGGCGCGGAAGGTAAACGATCCGGTGCGGTTGACCGTGGCGGCGTTGACGGTGTCGCCGG
>CAJLUE010000082.1 GCA_905209765.1 uncultured Collinsella sp.
CACTGCCGTCGAAGAACGTGCCGCCGTTGGCGACGTAGAGGACGTCGATGGAGTTATCCTTCTCAACAGCATTCCACTGAGCATAAAGGGTAGCGTGGTCGCCGCCGCCGACCAGCGGCTTGCTGAAGTCGACAGGATCGGTGCCCTCGCGGTCGTAGGTCCAGCCGGCGAAGGTGTAGCCCTCGCGGGTCGGGGTCAGGGGCTGGCGGGCGACGCCGTCGCCGTCGGTCACACCCTGGAGAACTTCGTTGCCATCAGCGAAAACACCACCGTTGGCGACGTAAAGAACATCCTTCTCATTGTTAGCAAGCTCTGCCCACTGTGCGTAGAACGTAACGTGCTGACCGCCACCCTGGACGGGCTTGGTGAAGTCGACAGGCTCGGTGCCAGCAGCATCGTAAGTCCAACCGGTAAAGGTGTAGCCCTCGCGGGTCGGGGCCAGGGGCTGGCGGGCGACGCCGTTGCTGTCAGTGACACCCTCCATGGCCACATTGCCATCGGCGAAGGCGCCACCATTGGCGACATAGAGAACAGCCTTCTCGTTGTTCTGCTTCCACTGGGCATAAACGGTCGCGTGGCCGCTGCCCGCAACGATGGCCTGCGTGAAGTCGACGGGGTCATTTCCGTCGCGATCGTACGACCAACCAAGGAAGTCATAGCCCTCGCGGGTCGGCTGAAGCGGCAGACGCGCGATACCGTCGGTATCGGTTACGCCCTGGAGCGTCTCGTTGCCGTCGAAGAACGTGCCACCGTTGGCAACGTAAAGGATATCGATAGTCTTGTCCTGCTTCGCAGGCGTCCAAGCGGCGAAAAGGGTCACATGCTTGCTGCCACCGACGATCGGCTGGTTGAAGTCAACCTGGTCGGTACCGTCGCTGTGATAATACCAACCGGCAAACACATAGCCGTCGCGCGTAGGAGCAAGCGGCTGACGAGCAATGCCATTGCTGTCAGTCTTGCCCAGCATGACGTCGTTGCCGTCGGCGAACTGACCGCCATTGGCAGAGTAGGTCACATCAAGCACATTCGAGGGAGCCTCAGTCCACTTGGCGAACAGCATGAAGTGATCTGTACCGACCTGAAGGGGCTGTGAAAAATCTACAGCCTGGGTAAACTTGCTGTCATAATACCAGCCGTCAAAGACGTATCCATCGCGCACTGGAGAAGCGTGCGGAGTAATCTCGCCGTTCTCATTCGTCTTATTATCCATTGAGATGGGGGTTCCGTCAGCAAAAGTGCCCCCGTTAGCAAAGAAGGTAACGTACTTTACGCCAGTGGAGGCTGCAGCGGTAGCCCCCTCGTTTGTACCCTGGGCAGTCTCCGCCGCGATAGCAGCAACCGGCGTGGAGCTGAGCACCATACTCAAGCTCAGACCGGCTGTGATAGCAGCGTTAAGCTTCCTATTCATGTGGTCGTCCTTTCCCGACTTGCTTCTTCGCGACCACTTCGCAGAAGAAGACATTTGAATTGCATCATCTATTCAAGCTGAGAAAAAACTAAAAAGGTTGCGCAACCAAACTATATCTAAGGTTTGAGACTTTTTTGCAAAAAAGTTTGCAAAAAGCTATTGCACCACCCGTACGCTGGGGCAAAGGTCTGCCAGCGGACACTCGTCGCACTTGGGTTTGCGGGCGTCGCAGATCTCGCGGCCAAAGGTGATCCACTGGTGATTGACCGACTCCCAATACTCGTGCGGCAAGATCTTGAGTAGATCCTGCTCGGTCTTGAGCGGCTCTTTGGCGTGCGTCTTGGGACTCAGCATCAGGCGGTGCGCGATGCGGTTGACGTGCGTATCCACCGCGATGCCTTCCACGATGCCGTACCCCACGTTGAGCACGATGTTCGCCGTCTTGCGCCCCACGCCCGGCAGCTTTACAAGCTCCTTCATGTCGGCCGGCACCTCGCCGCCGTAGTCGGCAACGATCATCTGCGCGGCCTCCACGGCATGCTTGGCCTTACTCTTATAAAAGCCGAGCGACTTAATGGTGTCCGCCACGTCGGTCACACTTGCCCCGGCCATGGCCTCGGGCGTGGGCCACTGGGTAAACAGCTTCGGCGTCACCTTGTTGACCTGCGCGTCGGTCGTCTGAGCTGAGAGCAGTACCGCGATGAGCAGCCTAAAAGGATTCTCGTGGTCCAAGAAGCACTCGACCGGGCCATAGCGACGGTTAAGGCGCTCGCACACCTCGATGGCGCGCTCGCGTTTGGCGGCATTGGTCTCGCGTGGCATAACGACTCCTCGGCTCGGCGGCATAACAAACCTATGGGCACGATTGTCCCACGTATGGGGTCTTTACGCCTCCAAAAATGCGCCGGTCTGGCGGCCCCACAGGCTTGCGTACTCGCCGCCAGCCTCGACAAGCTGCGCATGCGTACCGTCCTCGACAATCTCGCCGTCCGCCAGTACCACGATGCGGTCGAGCGCCGCCACGGTGGACAGGCGATGTGCCACCACAATGGAGGTGCGGCCGCGCATCAGGTTCTCGAGCGCCTCCTGCACCAGCGCCTCGGACTCGCTGTCCAAGGCAGACGTCGCCTCGTCGAGCACCAGGATCGGCGCATCGGTCAGAATAGCGCGGGCAATGGCCACGCGCTGGCGCTGGCCGCCCGAAAGCTTAACGCCCCGCTCGCCCACCATGGTGTCAAAGCCACGGGGCAGGCGGTCGATAAACTCGGTCGCATTAGCCAGGCGCGCAGCCTCGCGAATCTGCTCGTCAGTAGCGTCGGGACGTCCGTAGGCGATATTCTCGCGAATGGAGCGGTGAAACAGCAGCGCCTCCTGCGGCACGTAGGCAACCTGGCGGCGCAGGCTCTGCTGCGTGCAGCGCGAGACGTCCTGGCCGTCCACGAGCACGCGACCGCCTTGCACGTCGTCCAGGCGCAGCAACAGCTTGGTGAGTGTCGTCTTGCCCGAGCCCGATTTGCCCACCAGACCCACGCGCTGGCCCGCCGCCACATGGAGCGTCAGGTCGTTGAACACACTCTCGCCCGCCGCGGCATCACGGTATGCAAAGCTCAAGTGCTCAAAATCAATCGCGCCCTCGCGCACCTTGAGCTCGGGGGCATTCTCGTCGTCTGCCACTAGGCGTGGCTCGTCCAGCACGCGCGTCATCTCGGCCGCATCGCCCAGCGCGCGGTTGATGCGCTGCATCATGGAGCTCACATAGTTCAGACGCATGGTGAGGTTGTACGTATAGGTAAAGATCATGACGAGCGCGCCGGCAGAGATGCCAAACCACGCGTTGCCGCCCGCGACGAACACACTCACCACGGCCATGGTGATAACGATAAGGCCCGAGGTCGTAAAGTTGCGTTGCATCATGGCGTGCATCGATACCGTTTCGGCATCGCGCGCAGCGCGGTCGGCGGCATCGAACAGGTCGCGCTCAAAGTCCTCGCGCCCACAGGTCTTGACGGCCAGGATATTCGTGACCGCATCGGACAGCACGCCCGACAGCTTGTTCTGTGCGGCGGACGTCGCGGCCGAAAGCGGCATGATGCGCTTGTACATAAGCCAGACAAACGCAATGTAGACGACCATGATGCCCACCAGGATCACGGTAAACGTCGGCACCACCGGGGCGAGCGCCGCCACCGTACAGACAACAGAGGTGATAGTGGGGATGAGCGAATACACCGTGACGTCCACCAGACCCGTGTAGCCGCTCATAAAACGGCTCGTCTGGCTCACAAGCGATCCGCCAAAGCGGCTGGTGTGGAACGTCATGGACTGGTTGGAGAGCGTATCGAAGCACAAGCGCGCCAGGTGATAGTTGCCCGCGATCTCGAGCTTGTAGACGGTGTAGTCCTGCAGCTTGGAGAGGATCTGGCCTACCAGGTTAACGAGCACGAGCGCCAGGATGTAAGGGCCAAAGACCTCGAATACTTGATCGCCCGCCACGGGGCCGGCCTGGACGCGGTCGACGATAAGGGCCATCACGTAGGTGTTGGCAAACGTGAGCAAAAAGATGTAGCCCGCCGACGAGAACACCGAGAGAAAGACGATTAGCGGCTGTGTGCGCGTGACGTCCCAAAAACGCTGCAGCGTGCGACGTACGGTGGAGCGTTTGAGCGGACTGGTGCTTCTCTGAGACATGGGCTTCCTTTCGCGTCTGATAGGGCGAAACGCCATTGTTGCACACCGAAGCGCGCTTCAGGCACGTACGACGCGAAAAGCGCCCGCGCTCCGCGCTTGCGCAGACGCCCCGCCGTCAGGTGCAGCTAGTCCTTGTCTTCTTGGTCTGCGAGCGGGCCCGCGGACGTGAGCCCCAAAATCTCGTCGGCCTCCTCGGCATCCTCCAGCGCGTCGATGTCCTTGAGCTTGCGCTCCATAACGTTGGTGCGCGTGGTGATAATGCCCTCGACCGTCTTGCCCGCAGTCTCGATCTGCTGCTGGGCACGGCGCAGCGCCGCCTGATAGCGCGGCAGCTCAGCCTTGACGGCGGAAAGCACGCGCAGCACGTCGTCGGTACGTTTTTGCAGCCTAAACGTCTGATAGCTCATCTGCAGGCTGTTGAGGATGGCGGCCATGGTACTGGGGCCGGCAACGTTGACGTGATAGTCGCGGCCCAGGGTCTCGATAAGCCCGGGGCGGCTGACAACCTCGGCGTATAGGCCCTCAAACGGCACGAACATAATGCCAAAGTTGGTGGTCGCGGGCACGCTCAGGTACTTCTCGCAAATGTCCTTTGCCTCACGCTTCACCATCATATCGAGCGTCTTGCGCGCATCGGCGACGGCCTCCGCGTCGCCCGACTCCTGGGCGTCGAGCAGATGCTCGTACGCGTCGCCCGGGAATTTGGAGTCAATCGGCAGCAGCACGGGGTCGCCCTCGTCTACCGGCAGCTTGACGGCAAACTCGACACGCTCCGAGGCGCCGGGCTTGGTGGCCACGTTTTCCAGATACTGGTCGGGCGTAAGGATGTCCGCCAGGATCGCACCCAACTGCACCTCGCCCAAAATGCCACGCGCCTTGACATTACCCAGCACGCGCTTAAGGTCGCCCACGCCGGTGGCGATGGATTGCATATCGCCCAGGCCCTTGTACACGGCCTCGAGCTGGTCGCTCACTTGCTTAAACGATGCAGACAGACGGTCGTTGAGCGTACGGGAAAGCTTATCGTCCACCGTCGCGCGCATCTGATCGAGCTGCACGTTGTTGTCCTTGCGGATGGCACCCAGCTGTGCATCGACCGTCTCGCGCACCTTGTCCAGGCGGTGCTCGATGCCCTCGCGGTTGGCGCCAAGCTGTTGGGCCGTCTCGCGGCGCAGGTCATCCATACGGTCGCCAGCCTGCGAGAACTCACGCGCGATGGTCAGGTAGCGCTGCTGCTCTACGGCGGCGTCGGTCGTCTGCTGCTGCGCGATGGCGTTTGCCGTGCGACGGGTTTCTGCCAGCGCGACGTTCAGGGTGTCGAGCGCGTTGTTGGCCTGCTCGAGCGCCGCGAGCGTCTCCGCGTCGTTGCCGCCACGCTCCCGCAACTCGGCACGAAGGCCTTTAAGCTGCAGGGCGCAAACCACAGCAACTCCCACCGCCACCAAGGCAATCACAACAAGCGCAATATCAATAGCAGACATAGATTCCGCCCAACAAACCCAATCAATCATCAATCAAAACTGCGATCAATCTTACCCCGCCACACGCACCGGGCGTTCCACGGCAGTCGGGCAAATGGATTTTGGGCCACAAGCGTCAAAACGCTAACTCTCCCAGCCGGCGCGAACGGTTGTTACGACATCGCCTAGGCGCTGGCCGAGGGCCGACAGATGTTGGAGCACTTCGCTGGGCGAGGCGCCGTTGAGGATGCAGGTGAGCGCATACGAGACCAGGAAAATCGCCGCAAGTCCTAACGGGATCAGCACAATCATCGCTAACGTGCGCAGGCGCTGGCCCACGCGGCGGTGACGTGTGCGGCGCTTGTCGAACGCAAGCTCCTGCGCATATGAATCTTGTTGTACGGAATAGTTCTCTGGCGCCGATCCGCCCGCAGGCGAAACCGCAGGCGTGGCATTTTGCGCAGGGGGCTGGGCGGCTACCCTTTGCATTTGTATCTCCATGAGCCGTTGCTGCTGACGCAACATGCGCTCAGCTTGTTGCTGCGGAGTCTCAAGAAACAGATCCATGCTGGCCTCCAAAATCGGAGCATTCGACGCTTACGCCCAGCATCCCGCACCGCCAAGGCCACGGCAACGCAATCCGTAGCAATAGCTGCGAAGTTTCTTGTTGACAAAAGCTGTCGAAAACCTCAACAACTCCCCTACCAGCACTTTCTCTGAGCTTTTTTATCGAATGATCTTTTGCCCTTCCACCAACCCGCCAACTAACCAAAAGCTGACCAAAAGCTTGACGGAAATTGTGAAGACCGGGACCCCACACAAAAAGTGCCGCCCCAAAGGGTCGGCACACAAACTTATTATCAGCTTTTCTGTAACGAGCATGCGACGACTCAACGCCGGAGCGCAGGGCGGGGAAACCTTTGCCTCGCGCGACCCTGCGGAGCCGTGAGCGAGAGGGAAAGGTTTCCCCGCCCTGCGCTCCGTGGTCGGTGGGGGCAGATTACATGCCCGAAAGACCGCGAGCAGCGGTGGCACACAAAAACGCCAAGACTAGAATCACGAGCGAACCGGCAATGTCGGCCACCACGCCCGTAAGACGACGCTCAAACAGCCAGCTCTCAAAGTGCGGGGCGACATTGCGCCAAACACGCCACAGCAAGATGCCCATGCCGATAACGCCCGGGATATTGAGCAACAAAATCTCGGAGCACAAGAGGCCGATCAGGTTGCCGGCGGCAAAGCCCGCATCGCCCTCGCAGTATTTGCGATAAATCATGTACAGCATGTACGCCACAAACGGCTGCAGACACGCCGAGATAAACGTAACCACCATCGAGGGGTCTTGAGAAAAGACATCGGTGAGCTTATCCACACTCGTGGCATCTTTCGAAGCCAAGAACAAGCCAATGACCACCACAGGCACCACGCCCAAGATAACCTCGACCAGAGTAAACAACTTAGCAGTCAGATCCT
>CAJLUE010000083.1 GCA_905209765.1 uncultured Collinsella sp.
AGGAACGTGGCGATGGCCTTCATGGCCTGGTAGCCGATGCTCAAAAACGTGACGCCCACAAACATGTACAGGTCGTTGAGGCCCAAACCAATCACCGACAGGATGGTGAAGATCGTGAACTCGCGCTTGCGGCTCATGCCCTCGCGATGGTCGAACACGTACTTCATGCTGAGCCAGTAGTTGACCACGACGGACGTGATAAACGAGACCGTGGTGCTCATTAAAAAGTTGAGGTGGAACTGCTCGACGAGCGCAATAAGCATGCCCCAGTCGATGCCAAAGGAGATAAGGCCCACGACAGCGAACTTGAGGAACTGCTTGGTATGAGGTTGTGCCAGTGCCTTGCGCACGTAATCACATCCAATGCGTTGATGAATCGAGCAACGAGTTACTTTAGAGCTTTTGCACGGGAAACGTAAGGTCTTTGGCAAGAACTATATGAACTCGCCAAATATTCAAGAGGTAATCCGCAAACGTTGCAGATCTGCCCGTAAACGAGCAAGGCCCACGAACAACGCAGCGCTCGACGCACGTCATCCGCAGGTCCCCGTAGTGCAACGAGGAGGCCGGGCTACTTGGTCTGCTCGCCCTCCAAGAAAATCTTGCGCGTTACAAAGTTGTAGACCATGACCAGTGCGGTAGCGCAAATCTTGGCGATATTGGCCTCGAGGCCCAAGCCGGCGTTGAGGGCCAGCACGATGCCGTCGTTGAGCGCTAGGCCAATAACGGACAGGACGACAAAGATGATGAACTCGCGACGGCGACTCATGCCCTCCTTGTGTGCAAACACGTACTTCATGCTCGCGACGTAGTTAAAGATGAGCGAGACGATAAAGCCGCTGGTGTTGGCGATCAGGATATTGAGGCCCAGACCGTAGTGGAGCAGATTCATGATGCCAAAGTCGATGACGGTGGCAATGACGCCGACGACGCCAAACTTCATAATCTGCGCAAGGAGCTTTTGCATGGTACCTGCCTTAGGGTGGCGCCGCGGCGCCGTGGGGATGACAAACTCAGCAAGTTTAGCCAATCCCCGCAGGCGGGGCTAGGCGCGCTCCTCGATAGCACCGTTTCTATATGCATCGAGCAGCTGGCGCAGGTCCTGGATTTGGCTGCGGATCTTGGCGCCCGTATCGGTATCGCTGACCATGCGGCGGCGGTCGGCCTCGTCAAAGCGGTTGGTCTCGCTCTCGATGTCGACATTGCGGGTAAGTGCCTCGGCAACCGTGGTAAAGGCTTGGTGCGACTTAAGGCGACATCCGCGCGAGCTGGAGATAAGCGTGTATCCGGCAATGCCCGTCTTGGGGTGGTAGGCACGGCAGAAGCCGCCATCGATGACCAGTAGCTTGCCTTCGGCGCGGATGGGTTGCTCGCCCTTGGTGGTCTTGACGGGCGTATGACCGTTGATGATGTGTCCCGTCGGCGAGCATGCCATGGGGGTGACGCCAAACTCGCGCATGATGTCGTCGCAGACCGAGGGCGACTTGGTAAGCGTAAAGTACGGGTCCATCGGCTCGACCCAGGTGCTCTTATCGGCGATGTAGGCGCGTTCGAACGTGCGAACCTCGCGTCCGCTTGCCGGCGACTTCATACCGATCCAGAGATACCACATCCAGTCGAGGGCATCGCGGTCGCCGTTGCGCCAGGCGCGGCGGGCGATATGGTCGCAAAAATCGAGATAGTCGTGACCGGCGTGCCACGTACCCAGGCAGTTCATGCTGCTAAAGGTGCCGTCTTCGTTGAGCGGCACGCAGCCGTGGAAGAGCAGGTTGCCGTTGGCGACCTTATACATGGAGCCGTGGGTATAGAGGAAATCGATGTGGCGATGTAGGTGATCGGCGGTGACAAACTCGGACACGAGCTTGTCTATGATGTGTTGCTCCTCGGGTGTGAGCGTGTAGGGGTCCGCCGGATCGACGGTGGGGAAGTCGTTGGTCGTGAGTGGCCAAACGCTGCCGTCGGCAAGCGTGACCGTGCCGGCGTCGCGATCGACCTTGTCGAGCAACAGGCGGTCTGCCATATCGAACTCGGGGTGGCGCTGGATAATCTGACCCTCGAGCTTAAAGAGTAGGACGTTGATGGCCTTGATCAGCGGGCTGATGGACTCGTCGGCGGTGTAGGTAGCGTCGGCGAAGGCGACAAGCTCGCGCAGCGAGATACCGTAGTCGTTCTCGAGGATCTCGTAGTTGTCATAGCGCAGGTTGTTGCGCAGCACCGTGGCGATGCAGGCGGGCTCTCCTGCCGCAGCGCCCATCCACAGCAGGTCGTGGTTGCCCCACTGGATGTCGAGTGAATGGTAGGTGAGCAGACGGTCCATAATCTTTGCCGCGCCGCCACCGCGGTCGAAGATATCGCCCACCAGGTGCAGGTGGTCGACAGCCAGACGCTTGATGAGCGAGGCGAGCGACTCGATAAAGTCGTCGGCGCTGGCGGTCTCCAGGATGGACTCAATGATGCGCTCGTGATAGCGCACGCGGTAGTTGTTCTCATCCGGATGCGTGTGCAGCAACTCGTCGATGATGTAGGCGTAATCGCGCGGGATGGCCTTGCGCACCTTGGAGCGCGTGTAGCGACTCGAAAGCGAACGCGCCACCATGATGAGCTGGTCGAGCATGGTTTTGTACCAGGTGGGCGAGTCCTCGTGCTGGCTGCGTGCGAGCTCGATCTTCTCGCGCGGGTAGTAGATGAGCGTGCACAGCTCGCCCTTTTCGTCAAAGGAGAGCGTGTCGCCAAAGATCTCGTCGACATGTTCGCGCACGACACCCGAGCAGTTGTTGAGGATGTGCATAAAGGCTTCGTACTCGCCGTGCACGTCGCTCATAAAATGCTCGGTGCCTTTGGGCAGGTTGAGAATGGCCGAGAGATTGATGATCTCGGTAAACGCGGATTGCTCGGTAGGAAATTGTCTCGACAGCAGGCGCAGATACTTGAAGTCTTGCGGATTGCGATCGAATGCGACCATGAAACACCTTCCGATGGGGTTGGTAAAACTGATAAACAGCGTCAAACGTTTATCAGTATGCGACGCCTTTGTTTCAATTTTGCGCTGGCGGCTCAATTGTCGGATGAACGGTTTGCTAAATCGATTTAGTTGAGGTTGATGTGTCGGTTGGGTGGAGACGAAGGGGGTGATTTTGCCCATATGGGCCCATGGCGGGGATGGGGATGTCCATGATAAAGATATTCAATGCAAATGGTTCGCATTGGTAAATAGTGGACATTCGTATCGTATTAAGGCTTGCTGTGCGATAATTTGCGCAGCAATACTTAAGGAGCCTCATATGAGTGATTTTGTCCTGACCTGTGAATCCGCCGCCGACCGAACCCGTGAGTTCTTTGCGTCGCGCAATATCCCTGTCGTGTGTTTTCATTACGAGATCGACGATGTTGTCTATACGGACGATCTGTATCAGTCGATTTCGCCGGACGAGTTTTTTGCCAAGATCGCCGCGGGTGCCATGCCAAAAACGTCGCAGCTGGGCGTGGGCGAGTACGAGGAGTTTTGGGAGCCGTTCGTTGCCGAGGGTAAAGACGTGCTGCACCTGACGTTGTCGTCGGGTATTTCGGGCACGTATGGATCGGCCTGCGTTGCGGCGCAGATGCTCGCGGATCGCTATCCCCAGGGCGGCAAGGTGCGCGTCGTCGATTCGCTGGCGGCGTCTTCGGGCTTTGGCCTGTTGCTGGAATATGCCGCCGACGTTCGCGATAGCGGGGCTTCACTCGACGAGACGGCTGCCTGGATCGAGGAACACAAGCTCAACCTGCACCATTGGTTCTTTTCGACCGATCTGTCGAGCTACCTGCGCGGCGGTCGTATCTCGGCGGCCAGCGCGATTATCGGCTCGGCGCTCAAGATCTGCCCGCTCATGACCGTCGATTGCGAGGGTAAGCTGGCACCGCGTGAGAAGATTCGCACCAAGAAGCGCGCGATTTCCGAGATGGCTAAGACCATGATGGCGCACGTGCAGGACGGTGCGGATTATTCGGGTAAGTGTATCTTGTCCCATTCGGCGTGCCGCGAGGATGCCGAGGCCGTTGCGGCGCTGATTGAGGAACGGGCCCCGCGGCTCAAAGGCAAGATCGAGATCAACAATATCGGTGCTCTGATCGGTTCGCACACCGGACCTGGTACGGTTGCGCTCTTCTTTATGGGCGACAAGCGCGTGGATTAATTTGCCCCATCACGTCGCTGCATGATTGCTCAAGCGAAAACGGCCCGCCTCACGTTTGTGGGGCGGGCCAAGATGTTTTGCTAGCGTCTCTTTCCGCGTAAGAAGAATCCGTGCAGTGACGGCTTGAGGCCGCGGTTGGCGCGACGCTCCTCGATATGATCGTGGATCGAAGCGACGCGTTCGATGACTTCGTCGGGGATCGGTACGTCGGGATTCATGTTCTCGACCTGGCTGACCTCGGCGGCGGCGACCTGGTCGATAATGGGCACATCGTCGCGCGAGATGACAGGTGTGGCGTCTTCCTTCATCTTGCGATAGCGCTTCATCATGTCGGTCTGCAGCTGTTGGGCCGAAGGCGGCGTCCAGATGATGGCGTTGGCGCCGGCGGCGATGGTTTCGCGGATGCTCTCGGGCGTCTTGCCGCCCGGTGCGATGAGCGGCAGGTTGGGATAGTGCTCGCGCAGCTCACGCAGGACCTGGGGCGTGTTTTTGCCGGCGGCGATGTTGAGAATCTTGGCTCCGGCGCGCACCTTGGCGTGAGCATCGTCATCGCAGCGAACGACCGTTGCGATGACGGGGATGTCGGCGATGTTGGTGATGTGCTCGACCATCTCGGCAGTGGCGGGGGAGTTGACCACGCAGCCCGCCGCGCCCTGCATCTCGGAGACGGCCGCCATCTGCACGGAGCGCTTACCGGTGGTGGTGCCGCCGCCAACGCCCACAAAGACCGGGCACTCGGCGACGGTCAGCAGCGCCTGCGTAATGGCGGGCTGCGGCGTGAAGGGGTAGACGGCAAACACGGCGTCGGCATTGGAGTTGCGGATGACCGCCACGTCGGTGGTGTAGATGAGCGACTTGATGCGGCGGCCAAAGAGCGTAAAGCCGCTGGCCTCATCGATCTCATCGGGCATGCGGAGGGCCGCCTTGCGTAGACGCCCGTCGATGGGCAGCGGCTCCATGGGCAAAAGGCCGTTGGGAGTTACGGCCACCTGGGGCTCGGTGAACTCGTCTGCAAGCTCTACCTCGGAAAAATCGACCGAGGCGACGATGTCCTCGTGAATCTCGGCGGGAACATCGATGGGGGCTTGGTCGCTTGCCGCGGCGGGAGTGTCGAAGGAGCTGGTGCCGACAAAGGCATCGACGCGCTCGTTTAGATCGTTGAGAGTATCCATGGCGGTCCGTTTCTATGTTGTGCGCCCGTCGGCGTGCGACCGGTGCTACGATTGCTAAACCGTTTGACGAGTTGATTTTTCCCCGCCGCGCCATCCGTTAGACCGAAAGGCCGGCGAACGTGAAGGAGCTGTGGTGGCGGGGATTGAGGTGCTATCTTGAAAGTCCCGTTTAAAAGAGAGGTGACGCGGTATGGAATTGGCAGCACTGTTTGGCTCGATTGGCCTGTGTGTGGGCGCAATCGTTGCCGCCGCGGTCATCTACTTGGTGGTCACGGCCATTAAGGGTAAAAGGGCCGAGCGCAAGGAGCGCGAGGCACTTAAGCAGCACCGTGACCAGCAGGACAAGTGCGCACGGAGATAGTTTGTTGAGGTTTGAATCCGTGCGCTAGCTGCGTTTTCGGATCAGGGCGATGTAGAAGCCCTCAAAGTCGCGGCTGGGCGGAATGGTCAGCGTGCCGGGCATACCGTTGGCGACGGTCGAGACATGGCCGGCGGCGATGGCCTCGGTGAGGGCGTTGCTCTCGACGCGCGGCTCTTCGCCAGCTTCCTGGGCGCGACACGTTTCACTTTCGCTCGGCGTGCCGTCGAGGGGGACGAGCTCGCAGTCCATGTGCTTGTCAAGGGCCTCTTGCAGGGCGTCCTCGTTTTCCTGCGGCATAATCGAACAAGTCGAATAGACGAGCGTGCCGCCCGGTTTGAGGGCTCCCATGGCGCGGTCCAGAAGTGCTCGCTGCGAGCGGGCGCACTTGCCGAGCAACTGCTCGGTGAGGCCGCGCAGACTCTTCTCGTTGCCGCTGATGACGGTGCCCGTGCCGGTGCAGGGGGCGTCGAGCAAGATGCGGTCAAAGCGGAAGAACTCGTCGAGCTCGCGTGCGTCGATGCGCATGACGGGCACGTTTTTTGCGCCTTGGCGGTGGAGGTTGGCTTCGAGCTTCTCGGCGCGGGGAATACTCATCTCGCAGGCCGTGAGGTGTGCCTGGCCCTGGGTGAGGGAGGCGATCTGCGTCGTTTTGCCGCCAGGGGCTGCACACATGTCCAGGATATCCTCGCCGGCCTGCGCGCCCAGGACCAACGGCGGCATCATGGACGACAGGCTCTGCAGATAGATTTTGCCGTCGCGGTAGATGTCGAGGTCCCACAGGTCGGAAACCTGGGCCTCGGGCAGGATGAAGGCGTCCGGATACCAGGCAACGGTTTGGTGCGCGATGCCGGCCTCGTCGAGTGCAGCGATGATGTCCTCGGCGGTCGCCTTGAGCGTGTTGGCACGCAGCGTGACTGGGCGCGTGGCCGCGGCGCCAAAGCCTTCGATCATGAGCTCGGCATCGGTGGGGGCATAGGCGCCGGCGACCGTGTCGACCATAAAGCGCGGCAGGTCGGCGGCGCAGGGACGGGCGGCAAGTTGGTCGGAAAGCTCGGTAGCGGCAAACTGCCTGAGCTTGAGCTCGGCCTTGACCTGCTTTTTCTGCTTACGACGACGCGGCTTGGACATCCGTCTTTCCTTCCCATTCCATTA
>CAJLUE010000084.1 GCA_905209765.1 uncultured Collinsella sp.
TGGGCATGAAAGATACCGACGTCGAGATCCTCAACATCATGATCGGCAAAACCCAAGTATGCTAGTTACGCGGTTTTACCAAACCGCGTAACTAGCCGACGCTGCAAGCCCGCCAGAGCGGCAATCTGCCTTTCAACTTCGGCGGCATGACCAGAAGGTCAATGCCGCCTCGTTTCAAGGCACCTTGCTCGCTCTGGCGGGCTTTCGCTGTCGTTGCCAAAACATCGGCGTTATCTTCGTTTGTTGTTCTATTGGCTAGGACAGTTCGTCGGCTATTTGGTGTTCGTAGAAGGCTTCTACTACGGCGTTGAAGTCGCGGGCGAAGTCTTCCATGGTTCCGCGCCAGGTGGCTCGGCTGGGCTTGCCTTGGCCCACATAGGCAGTCTGAATGCCGCAGGCGGGGCTGGGGAAGTCGCGTTTGGGATCGTTGCCCACCATGAGGACCTCGTGCGGCTCGAGCCCCATCACCTGAAGCTGCTCTAGATAGTAGGTGGCATCGGGCTTGCAGCGGGTGGTGTTTCCCATGTGCGTGACGAGCTCAAAGGGGGCGTCGGCCAGATCGCCCCAACCCATGCGGCACTCGATGGCCCCCTGCGGAAAGCTGGGGTTGGTGAAGAGCGCGCAGCGCAGTCCTGCATCCTGTACGGCCTGAAGCGCGGCGTGTGCGCCCGGCATGGCGTGGGCGTTGATGACATCGTCGTTCTTGTACGGCAGGACTTCGCGGTCGTAGTAGGTAAACGCCTCGTAGATAAGTGGGTCCGAGAGGCAAATGCCGCACCGGCGCTCAACCTCTTCTTGGTAGAACTCCAGATTGGTGCGATTATCCGTGCCGCTTCGGCGATTCGCGTTGAGGTCGACCAAGATGGTGCCGAGGCGTGCCATCGTGCCACCGTGGCTGCGTCGCCCGATGTCCGCGAGCATCGACGAGACATCCTTAAAATATCGAAGGATGAATGCATTGAGGTTGATGCTAAGAAGCGTTTCGTCCATATCGAAAACGACTGCTTTGAGCACGCGGGCACCTTTCTCGAAAAATCGTTCCAGAATCGTTGGCTCCGGATACTTTACCCTAAAGGTGTATGGGCAAACTGCTTATCGTCAAGTTGTGGAGACAGCTGTCCATAAGATTACGAAAAAGTCTTCACACGAGTAAAAAAACGCAGTTCACGCTTGAAATCGAACCCATTTCCCCGTAACCTATACGAACGTGATTGCATAAGCGTCACATTAGTATCTGTCGGCTCCCGAGTGTTCCTAAACGTTGTGTGCTTGTCGCACCCTTCTGTAGGTCCTAGCAATCGGGGCCCCGTAGTTCGAAAGGGGTCCACCTTTGAGTGAGATTCAGAACTCGTCCATTTTCTCTCTTGACGATGTCAACGAGGAGGAGATGAACAACCTCATCGACGGTACGATTACCGACTTTGATGAGGGCGATCTCGTTAACGGCACTGTCGTTAAGATCGAGCATGACGAGGTGCTCGTTGACATCGGATTCAAGTCCGAGGGCGTTATCCCGGTCCGCGAGCTGTCCATCCGCAAGGACGCTAACCCTGCAGACATCGTTGCACTCGGTGATCCCATCGAGGCCCTGGTTCTCCAGAAGGAGGACAAGGACGGTCGTCTGGTCCTGTCCAAGAAGCGTGCCGAGTACGAGCGTGCTTGGAACCGCATCGAGGAGAAGTTCAACTCTGGCGAGAACGTCGAGGGCGAGGTTATCGAGGTTGTCAAGGGCGGCCTGATCCTCGACATCGGCCTGCGTGGCTTCCTGCCCGCTTCCCTCGTCGACCTCCGTCGCGTCAAGGACCTCACCTCTTACATGGGCACCCGCATCGAGGCCCGCGTTATCGAGATGGACCGCAACCGCAACAACGTCGTCCTCTCCCGTCGCGTCGTGCTCGAGGAGTCCCGTAAGGCCGAGCGCTCCGAGATCCTGTCCAAGCTCAAGTCTGGCATGCGTCTCCAGGGCACCGTTTCCTCCATCGTCGACTTCGGCGCCTTCGTCGACCTCGGCGGTATCGACGGCCTCATCCACATCTCCGAGCTCTCCTGGAACCACGTCAACCATCCTTCCGAGGTTGTCAAGGTCGGCCAGGAGGTCGAGGTCGAGGTTCTCGACGTCGATCTCAACCGCGAGCGCATCTCCCTGGGTCTCAAGCAGACCACCGAGGATCCGTGGCGCGCACTGGTCAAGAAGTACCCCGTCGGCGCTATCGTCGAGGGCACTGTGACCAAGCTTGTCCCGTTCGGCGCTTTCGTCGACCTGGGCGAGGGCATCGAGGGCCTGGTGCACATCTCCGAGATGGCCAACAAGCACGTCGACCAGCCTTCTCAGGTCACCCACGTGGGCGACAAGGTTCAGGTTAAGGTCATGGAGATTGACCTCGACCGTCGTCGTATCTCCCTGTCCATGAAGTCTGCTGCTGAGACTCTGGGCGTCGAGATCGAGGTTACCCCGCTGCCTTCCGAGAAGAAGGACGAGGAGACCGACGCCGAGTAAATCGGTTTGACGATCACTTGTTTTAAGGGATCCGTCCGCAATGGATGGGTCCCTTTTTGCATTTGCTGCTGTGGTGCACGATGCTGGCCGTGCGCAATGCCGCCTAGGCTGTTCACGGGCTATTGGGTTGTTGGCGCATGAAAAATGCCGACATCCCGCCTCGGGGAGAAGGCGGGAACGCACCGAGTAGACGGAGGGGTGCGGAGCGCGGTCGCGTCTCGACTGACGACGTTGCCCATCGACGACACTATTGTACTGCATAGCGTGGTTCTTGGTTTATCGTGTCGAACGCTTGTGTTGTGCCATTGCCTGCGGCAACGGTGTGCTACACTCTTGCACTGCTGAGTGGGCCAGACGGTCGCGCGATGTGCTGCTTGCGGCACGCGTGAGGAAAGTCCGGGCTCCAGAGGGCGGGATGCCGGCTAACGGCCGGGCGGAGTGATCCGACGGAAAGCGCCGCAGAAAAGAAGACTCCCACCTGCGTCGCAAGGCGTAAAGGGAAAAGCTGAAACGGTGGTGTAAGAGACCACCAGCGTCGTGGCAACACGGCGGCTTGGCAAGCCCCATCCGGAGCAAGCGCGAATAGGAACGCTATGGGCCGGCCCGGTCCGCGTTCGGGTAGCGTGCGTGGAGCTGCACGGTAACGTGCAGACAAGATAAATGACCGTTCACGACAGAACCCGGCTTACAAGCCCACTCAGCTTTCTTGTCGACGCTGCGACGGCGTCAGCTGGCCGATTTGGCGCTCATTCGTCGGTCGCCGCCATAAGGCGTGCTCCCTCCTCTTTCGGGCCAAATCGACTCAGCTGACGCCGTCTCGCTTTCTTTGCCTGGTCATAAACGCCCTCTTTTTTGTTGTAATCTCGTCTTTCAAGGCACCTTGCTCGCGCTGACGGGTTCTTGCTTTCGTTGGCGGAATCATCGGCGGTTCCGTTTTTGGCATCTCGCTGTTTTTGCCTGGTCATTGGCGTTGCCGTTCTATTTACCGGGATTATCGGTACGGCCTTTGCCGTATTATTAAGGCTGTTTGTTGCTTTGCTTGTTGTTGAGGGGCTTTGTTGGACAGCTATTTTACTCTGCAATCGAATATTGAGGCTTCGGGCGAGTTTGTGGACCGCAAGAGCCGGTTTATTGCCCAGCTGGTCCATATTGAGTCCGAGGATGAGGCGAATGCCTTTATCGAGATGGTTCGCAAGCGTCATTACGACGCTCGACATAATGTTCCCGCGTGGATTTTGGTCGATGGACGCGAGCGTCAAAGCGATGACGGTGAGCCGAGCCGCACGAGCGGCATGCCGACGCTCGAGGTGCTGCGTGGCGCGGGGCTCAAAAATGTTTGCTGCGTAGTGACGCGCTATTTTGGTGGCACGCTGTTGGGGCCTGGTGGCTTGGTGCGCGCCTATACCGCGGCGACGCAGACGGCGGTGGCGGCTGCTCGGGAGGCTGGGCAGATCGTCGAGATGACGAGCGTCGTGCCGGTTGACGTGCATGTGGCCTATCCACAGTATGAGCAGGTGCTTCGCTTGGCCCAGGATTCAGGTGCCAAGGTTTCGGATACCGATTACGCGGATACCGTGACACTTCACTTGGTGTTTAAGGCAGGGGAGCAGGAGTCGTTTTGCGCCAAGATGCGCGAGCTTATGGCGGGGCGCGAGGAGATTGAGGTCGGCGCTCCCGAATTTGCCGAGTTCTAACGGCGACGGCCGGCGTGCTTTTGGATGGATTCCAAGCGCGCCGGCCGTCGCTTTTCTGTTGCTGCCGTTTACTCGGCGAGCTGCTTTAGCATATCGCAGGCAATCTCGACGGCATCGTCGATGCAGCCGGGGCAGCTGCGGAGCGGACCCTTATCCGATCCGATGCCCTTGAGCGTGCCGCAGACGGTCGTCGTGTTCTTCTCGCCAAAACGCTTGGCGATTTCGCGCGACAGCTTGTAGGTTTGGCCTTTGGTCTTGGGGTTTTCCATGCCGTCGCTCATCACGAAGCCCATGATGGCCACGGCCCCCGAGATGGCGCCGCAGGTCTCGGTCATGCCGCCCATGCCGGCACCAAAGCCCTCGGTGAAGGTAAAGGCGATCTGGGGGTCGAGCCCGACGGCGGGCGCGAGGGTGCAGGCGACGGCCTGGGCGCAGTTAAAGCCGCGGGCGTGGTATTCGGCAGCCTGAGCCTGACAGGCGGTGATGTCGAGCTGGGCCGTATCGATTTGCTTCATCGTTGTCTCCTTGGTCACGGTGTACCCGCCTATGGTACCCGTGACGGTGCGTGTAATCATCGAGAGCTTCATGTATGCCTCATTTTTATTTATCGAGCAAATGCCCAAGGCTGTGACGAATGCCCCTGATTCATTTGTCCCATAACCTATCGGCGGGATGGGTTGAGAGGGGTGCGGCGTAGCGGTATCGTGAACCGAATAAAACAAAACCCAAGTAAGGGAGTTGGATATGAGCGAGCAGACCATCGGTACGACATGTGTTCAGGGCGGCTATCACCCGGGAGATGCGGAGCCGCGCCAGGTGCCCATCTACCAGTCCACCACGTGGAAGTACGACACGTCCGAGCACATGGGCAAGCTGTTTGACCTGGAGGAGTCGGGCTATTTCTACAGCCGTCTGCAGAACCCCACGTGCGATTTGGTTGCCGCCAAGATCTGCGAGATGGAGGGCGGCACCGCAGCGATGCTCACGAGCTCGGGCATGGCTGCGAACTTCCTCGCGATCTTTAACGTTGCCGGCGCCGGCGATCACGTGGTCGCAAGCTCTGCCATCTACGGCGGTACCTACAACCTGCTTGCCCATACCATGGGTCGTATGGGCTTGACCTGCACCTTCGTTGCCCCCGACTGCACCGATGAGGAGCTCGAGGCAGCCTTCCAGCCCAACACCAAGCTCGTCTTTGGTGAGACCATCGCCAATCCCGCCCTTGCCGTGCTCGATATTGAGCGCTTTGCCAAGGCCGCACATGACCACGGCGTGCCGCTGATGGTCGACAACACCTTCCCGACACCCGTGATGTGCCGTCCCTTTGAGTGGGGCGCCGATATCGTTACGCACTCCACCACCAAGTACATGGATGGGCATGCTGCCTACCTGGGCGGCGTGATCGTCGATCACGGCCAGTTTGACTGGATGGCCCATGCGGACAAGTTCCCGGGTCTCACCACGCCTGACGAGAGCTACCACGGCGTGACCTATGCCGAAAAGTTCGGTCGTGAGGGCGCCTTCATTACCAAGGCAACCGCTCAGCTCATGCGCGACCTCGGCCCCATGCAGAACCCGCAGGCGGCCTTCTTCCTGAACAGCTCGCTCGAGAGCCTGCATGTGCGCATGCCGCGTCATTGTGAGAACGGCCTGGCCGTTGCCAAGTTCCTGCAGAGCCATCCCAAGGTACGCTTCGTGAGCTATCCGGGCCTGGAGGGCGATAAGTACTATGACATCGCTCAGAAGTACATGCCCAACGGTACCTGCGGCGTTGTGAGCTTTGGCTTTAACGGTGGTCGCGCGGCGGCCGAGACCTTTATGAAGAGCCTTAAGCTCGCCCAGATCGCCACGCATGTGGCCGACGCCCGCACCTGCTGCCTGCATCCCGCTAATGCCACCCATCGCCAGATGAACGATGAGGAGCTCATCGCCTGTGGCATCTCCGCCGACATGGTGCGCCTGTCGTGCGGCCTCGAGGACACGGCCGATCTGATTGCCGACCTTGAGCAGGCACTCGAGCAGTGCTAGGCTAGCTTCCTACAAGGTGCCGATGCTGGTAGAAAGCTTCGGCGACCTTTCGTTCCGATTCCGTAGGCGGGACCCCAATCGCGACTGTTCGCAGGCGATCGGGGCCCCGTTTTTGCGTTGCGCCACTCGAAAGGATGGATATGGAGAAAACCGCAGAGCAGCTGCGCCGCGAGCACATTGCCCTTGAGGGCGACACCCATGGCAAGAATAAATGGGCGATTCTGTTTACCGTGCTCATCATGACGTTTATGGCGTGTCTGGATTCGACCGTCGTGACCGTGGCGCTGCCCGTGATGCAAAAGGAACTGGGTGTGGGCCTCGATCGCATTCAGCTGGTGAGTTCGGTGTACCTGCTTGCGACGTGCGTGGCCATGTTGCCGTTTGGCCGTCTGGGCGATGTGCGCGGCAAGGTGGGCGTATTCCAGCTGGGTGTCATCGTCTTTACGGTCGGCTCGCTGCTGTGCGGCCTTTCGGCCTCGCTCGAGGTTCTTATCCTGGCACGCATTGTTCAGGGC
>CAJLUE010000085.1 GCA_905209765.1 uncultured Collinsella sp.
ACCGGGCTCGAACAAACACGCCTATTGACAATGGCTTTCTCATATTAGGGGACGGGACCTGCTGCGCTTGCAGACCCCGCCCCGGTTGAAACCCGATGGGACGCGGCCAGGCGAGGCGGATCCGTGCTACCGCCCCGCCTGGCCGCGAAGTTAACTACAGCTCGTTGGCCGCGTGATACGCCGTGCGGATGGCGCTCGCAATGTCGGCGGTGCGCTCACCCGAGCAGTCGCCCACGCAGGTCACGGGCACCGTCACACCGTCCAGGTCAAACGCGTTGGCCTTGGAGCCCACGGCCATCACCACGTAATCGCAGGCGATCTTCACCGGCTCCTCGGCGCCGTCCTCGGCGGTACGAACGGCCTCCACGCCCTCGTCGGTAATGGCGGTCAGGCGGGTCTTAACGTGCTGCTCCACGTTGTGCTCGGCAAAGTCGCTCATAATCAGCGGCAGAATGGTCTCGGACTCGCCCGCGGCAATCTTGTCGAGCATCTCCACGATCGCCACCTCGCAGCCGTGCTGCAGCAGGTACTCGGCAGTCTCGGTGCCCACCAGGCCACCGCCAATAACGGCGACACGGCCCGTAAGCTCAACCTTGCCGGCCAGCACGTCCCAGCTCGAGACGACCTTCTCCGAGTCGGCACCCGGAACGGGGATGACCACGTCGTGTGCGCCCACGGCCACAATCGCGGCATCGGCTGCGTTGAGGTCCTCAGCGGTAGCGACGTGGTTGAGCTCGACCTTCACGCCCAGGCCAGGCAGAATCTTCTCGTAGTACTCGACCGAGCGCATGATCTCGTCCTTGCGCGGGGGCGCGGCCGCCAGCACAATCTGCCCGCCCAGATGGTCGCTCGCCTCGTAGACAGTCACATCGTAGCCGCGCTTGGCCGCCACGCGTGCGGTCTCCAGGCCGGCAATACCGCCGCCCACCACGGCGATCTTCTTGTCGCCCTCGCCCGGCTTAATGGCGATGGTCGCCTCGTCGCCGTTCTCGGCATTGAGCACGCACGAGATGTACTTGCGGTTTTGAATCGCATCGACGCAACCCTTGTTGCAGTTGAGGCACTCGCGGATGGGTTCGCCCGTGGCAGCCTTCAGCGCAATGTCGGGATCGCACATGAGCGAGCGGCCATAGGCGACGATGTCGGCCGCGCCGTCTTCCAGGATCTTCTCGCCGGCCTCGACCGAGACTACACGGCCGACGGTTGCCACCGGCACGGAGACCAGGGCCTTAACGCGCTCGGCCACGGGCAGCGTCCAGTTGTAGGGCATGGCGCCCATGGGCGGAATGGTGTCGCCCATGTTGCCGGTGTGGTTGGCCTGCGCGACCTGGATCATGTCGATGCCCGCGCCCTCGAGCAGCTTGGCGAACTCGCAGGCCTCGTCAGGCTGCAGGCCGCCCTTGCCGCGCGGCGTGCCGTCGGGGTTCTCCATAATCACGGGGAGCTTGTACTCCACCATCAGCTGCGGCGCGGCTTCCTTAATGGCAGCGACGACCTCCAGCGCGTAGCGGACGCGGTTCTCGAACGAGCCACCGTACTCGTCGGTGCGCTGGTTGAGGATGGCCGAGCACAGCGAACCCACCAGGCGGTCGCCGTGGACCTCGATGGCGTCGATGCCAGCCTGCTGCGCGCGGGCAGCCGAGGCGGCGATGGCCTCCTTGATCTGGGTGAGCTGCTCTACGCTCGCCTCGTTCACGAAGTGCTGCATATCGTGGTGCAGCTTGGCGTATGCCTGGTTGCGGATCTCGTTGGACTCGGCCATCTTGGCAGCAAAGGTCTCCTCGTCGCCGGCGGCCTTGGCCTCCTGCGCGGCCTTGGCGGCAGCCATGGAGCCCATGACCATGCGGCCGACACCGGGCACGTCGTACTCGGGGTGGAACAGCTGCAGCGCGACCTTGGCACCGTGCTTGTGAACGGTGTCGGCCAGGGCCTTAAACGTGGGGATTTGGGCGTCGGTTGCCAGCTTGGGCGTGGGGCTTGCGGTCATGACGGGAGCGACGTCGCCGATGACGATGTAGCTCACGCCGCCACGGGCCAGGCGCTCGTAAAAAGCCAGGCTGCGCTCGCCAATGGAACCGTCGCGCTCCTCGTAGCCGGTGGTAAGCGGCGGGAACATAATGCGGTTCTTGAGCTCAAGGGGGCCAACCGTAATGGGCTGGAGCAGCTTGGATGCAGGTGCGGTCATGGATATTCCTCTCTTGTAGGCGCGGCGGCGATGGTGCCGCGTAGTTGTCTAAAGGATATGGCATGGAAGCACAGCGACACAACGAAAATCGGCGAATATCAGGTGGCGGCAGGTGGATGGGGCGGGGCGGCCCGTCGGTTTGTCTCGATCTGTAACAGTTACTCGGCAAAACCGGGTCTTACTGTTACAGATCGAGACAAACCAAACTCGTCTGCCAGAAAATCTCAATCTGCAACAACAACTCGACAAAATCCGTCCCTCGTGTTACAGATTTAGACAAACACGACCCAACCCACCGGTACATCTCGATCTGTAACACCTAGCCGCCCAAATCGGGTCTAGATGTTACGGATCGAGATTTTGTTTGAGAGGCCGAGAATTGGACCGAAAACACGGTCCCGAAATAACAAAAAAGCTCGCCGGCTAGGCCGACGAGCTGCAAGTTCTTGGTCGCGGGGGCAGGATTTGAACCTACGACCTCCGGGTTATGGATATGACGGGCCGTCAAACAGCGATTGGACTAAAGCCGAGCCTTCCACAGTATTTAGTCCTATAAACAGTCCAACATCTTTATTTCTAGTCGTTAGATTGGACTAAAATGACTTTGATTTCGATATTTAGTCGTATCTTACGACTAAATATCAGCCACGAGACCGTTAGGAGCGATCTTGTACTACAGCGATCACGACGTCCTTGAACTCATCGCCCGTATCGAGAAGCCCTATGAGAGCGAGGTTATCGAGCTCAAGGAAGCGAAAAACGACTTCAGTTTCAAGAACATCGGGAAGTACTTCTCCGCCCTGAGTAACGAAGCGGTCCTGCGCGGGAAACAAGACGCCTGGCTCATCTTCGGTATGGACAACGACAAGGTCGCATGCGGAACCGCTTACCGAGAAGGAAATCCGGCCAACCTTCGATCCCTTAAAAAGGAGATTGCGGACCGCGCGAACAACCACCTCACCCTGAGAGAGATCCATGAACTCAGGATTGACGGCAAACGCGTCCTCGCGTTTCAAATCCCCGCCGCAACGCCGGGCATGCCGACGGCGTTCAACAATGCGGCATGGGCGCGCGAGGGCGAATCACTCGGGCCACTCCCCATTGATAAGTACGAGCAGATACGCCAAATGCGGAGGCCGGACTGGAGTGCCCTCGAAATCGAAGAAGCAACCTTCGAGGACCTCGACCCCGAAGCCGTGAAGAAAGCGGTGGGGCTCTTTCTCTCCAAGCACCGGCGGCATTCCGGGGCGTTCGCGGACATGGATGACCGCACGATTCTCGACATGGCAAACCTAACCAGAAACGGCAAGATCACCCCGACGACACTCATCCTGCTCGGAAGGCCAGAATCCACCCGCCTGCTCGATGGGATGAGCCCGCGCATCACCTGGACTCTCTATGCTTCCAATGGATCGGTAACCTCTTACGAGCACTTCAAACCACCCTTCCTTCTCGCGATTGACCAGGTACTCGGGAAAATCCGCAACGAGAAGTACCGGTTCAACGCAAATGGCGCGAGTCTGTTTCCCTTTGAGGCCGACCAGTACGAACCCGAGATCATCAGAGAGCTCCTGAACAACTGTATCGCCCATCAGGACTATTCCATGCAGGGGCGAATCAATGTCGAGGAATTCGAGGATCACCTCGTGTTCCTAAACGAAGGAAGGGTCCTTCATTCCGGAGACAATCGAAAATGCGATGCGGCCGGGTTTTAAGCCAAGCTACTACCGCAACCCCTTCCTTTCCGAGGCGATGGTGCAGATGGACATGATCGACACCATCGCCATGGGAATCCCCAAAGTATTCCAGATGCAGAGAAAGCGATACTTCCCCCTACCCACCTACGACCTTTCGGATCCAACCCGCGTGCGCGTAAGTGTCTACGGTAAGACCATCAATGAGAGCTACAGTAGGCTACTCTACGCTAAGCCGGACCTTCCGATGGACGTCGTTTACCTTTTGGACAAGGTTCAAAAAGGCGAGGAAATCACGAACGAGGAGGCCGCAGAGCTGCATCGACTCAAGCTTATCGAAGGCAGGTACCCCCATATCTCCATCACGAACGCCCTTGCCTCGAAAACGGGGCAGGAGGTGTCTTACACGCGCAGCAAAGGCCTCAATGAAGAGGCCTGCAAGGCGTTTGTCATTCAGATGCTCTCAGAAACGGGGCCCGCACCACGTGCGAAAATCACCGCCCTCATCAACGATCTTCTCCCCTCGGGCCTTACCGACGCGCAAAAGGCCAAGAAGGTATCGAACCTTCTAGCGAAAATGAAGAAGGTGGACAAGACCATCGATAGCGACGGAACGGGAAAGACCGCAAGATGGCATGCCCTGTAACATCGTGATAGATCTTACCGTCAGATGCACGGCCCCCAACAGACCGACCGTGATGCGTCCGAGCACCTTACCGGGCGCATCGTCTAGCATCGGAATCCTTGCTCGCGATATCTATCCCCACCAGAATCTGGATACCGCAAGTGTTGCTTTCGATGACATCCCCGTGTTTTGTAGTCGGAAAACAGCCGGCTTATAGGACAAAAAGTGTGTCCAATAAGCCCAACAATTGCCGAAGCGCTTTTAAAGTCCGATCTCCGCGATTATTTTTTTCATCTCGAGGGCCCATCCGAGCTGCTCCTCGATGTACCCCGGCCATGCGTCCCGGTGGCCCTTGATGGGGTGGCCCGCCTTGTAGAAGCGCAGTCCCGAGGCCTTTTTCGCATCGAAGGGTACCGCCGTCAGCCCGAGGCGCTCCTCGAAGACCCCGCTGTTGGCGATTGCGCGGTGCCCGATCTCCTTGTCGTCGTCCACGTACAGCTCGATGCCCGTGCGGCCCTTGTGCGTATCGATGAGCAGGGCGAGATGGTATGCCGAGACCCCCAGGCGAAGCGTCGACCAATGGTCCTTGCTGGGCTTCTGCGGGCTAAACTCCTTGAGGAACTCAGGATGGCCGTCCGCCACCTCGCGGTAGGCCGTCCAGTACGCCAGCTTGACCTTTTCGGTCTCGCTGAGCCCCTCGGAGAGTTTCACGGTCTTGGTCCACTCGTTCGGCTGCTCGACCACGCCGAAGCGCGGGGCGGGCAGGGAGTCCCCAATCTTCCAGAGCTCGACCTCGACCAGGAAGAACCCGAAGTCGCTGTCGGTGTGCTGGTTGAGCCACTCGATGGCCTGGCGGTGCTCGTCGCGGGCGTGCGCCACGACCCAGATGACGACCTCGGCGCCCTTGCCGGCGGCATACGTGATCACCTTGCCGAGATGGTCGTGGTTGGTGTCCTCGAGCTGGTTCTCGATGATCACCTTGCGGCCCGTACCGGACTCCTGCGCGTAGATATCCACGTTGAACGAGCCGACCGACGACTCCGTCTCTATGAGCTCGAGCTCGATTCCGACCGCCGTCCCGAGGGTTGCGAGATTCTGCTCCTCGGCCAGCCACTTGGTGAAGTCGTGGGCCTCATGCGGCCACACCTCGCGCAGGGGAACCTTCTGGATGGTGTCCAGGTTATAAGTCTTCATCCGTCACCCTCTCGCCCGATAATCTGGCACCATTGTAGAGTCTCTCGCCATCAAACGACCGTAGCAGGAGCCCACGACGTTCGCCGACGTCCTTCAGCTCGCACGGGTACACGAATAGCAAAATATATCTCTTCTTAGTCATGCGGTTTCCCTTCCCCTGAAAAACGAATCACTCGATCCGCGGAGAGGCGCTATCAGGTGCCGTTCGTCAACGCCGCGGCGATTATGTCGCTGTCCGTGAAGACGAAACTGATGGGCTCATCTTCCCAAGGCTCGCGCTCCCGCTCCTCCTCGGCCTCCTCGAACGTCATCGGCATCTCGCGCGCTCCCGAAAACTCGTGGCAGATAGCGTAGAGACGAGAGGGCCTATCAGCCCACTTATCAGCCGGTCGGCCAAAAGCGTCGTACTGCCGCAGCTCATCCCCAACATCGCGCCAGATTGTTCGATACCAACCCGTTAACGATAGGGTCAAGAGCATCGTAGACCGTATTCATATAGCGGCGCCTTTGTTACAGCTCAGATGTCACCATTTTAGATAATGGGCGTAGCGACCCGAATCTCATTTCAGGCCAATTCGACCAAGAGCAATCTACGGTCTTGTAACTGCCTCTTTCCAAATAAGGCCCGCCCCCGGTGGGGCCCCACCCATGCCCACGGCATAGGCCCGCCAGAGCTAGAGGGACTTCGTCATTCTTGTCTGGTAACTCTCAAATAAAGCGCAGAAAGTATGGAGGAGCGCCGAACGGTCCTGCTGAACTCGTCGCCAACCGGCGTCAACCAGTGTGGAGATGGTTCAAGCAGGCATCCTGTTCGAAAAATGCCGTTATTAATTGATTTCGACCAAAATTCGACCAAGATTGAAAGTCAAAAAAGAAACAGCCCAGAGAAACAATGCCTCTGAGCTGCTAAAAGTCTTGGTCGCGGGGGCAGGATTTGAACCTACGACCTCCGGGTTATGAGCCCGGCG
>CAJLUE010000086.1 GCA_905209765.1 uncultured Collinsella sp.
TTGCGAAATGGGATCCAGGAGACTTCGGCGCAGCATCATCTTGCGGAATGCTTCTAATGAGCCTCCCATCCTTCAAAAACAGAATCTCATCGCACAGCCTATCGACCGAATCCAAGATGTGGGATGACATGATGATGCACGTACCAGAATCGGCCAGCTTCCTGAGAATCTCGGAATGCAAGTCCACCCTGCTGGGGTCGAGCGCGTTCATGGGCTCATCTAATAGAAGGTACCGCGCGCCCGTCGCATACGCAATCGCCAGGGTAAGCTGCTGCTTCATGCCCTGGCTCAGAGTGCGGATCCTCATCTTCGCGAACTCGCCTATCTGCGTTTGTTCCACTATCTCTTCGATATCGCGAGCATGCGGCCACATATCGCAAACCATCTTGAGGTGATCTTCCGCACGCAATCCGGGATACAGCAGCGTCCCCTCACCAGGTGCATAGAAGATCATAGAACGGACCTCTCTCGCACCCGTACCCTGCACCTCATCCAGAACGATGCTCCCGTCCACGCGAGGACCCGGCAAACCTGCCATCGCACGCAGCAACGTCGTCTTTCCATGCCCGTTCGGAGCGACGAGACCGTAGACCGTACCCGGGGCAAACTCAGCGTTCACCGAATCTACGAGCACCTTCTTTCCATAAGAGATCGTCAGCGTTTGAAGGTCAATCATCGAGATCATCCCCTTTCGATCTTTGGAACACTCAGGCGCACCATCAACGGAGATACGGCGCCCAAGACCACCAGCAGAGCGCCCGATGCGCCGACGACCTCTCCAAAAGGCATCGCGTTCGTCCCTCGCCCAAGGAACCCAATCGTCCCCACCTGGGAAGCGGGATCAAACGAGGCGAATGGAGCCAGCAGCGCGACGCCCATGCCCACGCTTTCAACATGAGCGCTCAACGAACCCAACACCAAGAGAACCGCGCAAACCATTCCGGTGACAACGGGGTTGCGGCTAATCGCTGCTGTCAACGCAGCGACGACGGAAATCACGCCGTATGCCATGACCAGCAACGGAATACTGCACAACACCGCCTCCCCCACCGTGGACGTTGTCGAAGCTCCCGCCCGAATGAGAGCGACGGGATACTCCGATCCACCCGCACCGTTCTTAATCACGGACACAACGACAGCGGGAACCATCGACACCAAAAGCAGCACCAAGCCAAGCAGGAGAGCCAGCGCAACAGCCGTCAGAAAACGCACATGCGCTGTTGCGGGGATCTGGAGAACCAGAAGGGAACGACACTGCAGGTGGGTGCACGCGAGCGATGTGACAACCACGGGCAACAGCAAAAATAAGGAGGGAAGCGCTGCCTGGAGATACGAAAGGAGGATTAATGGGGGCATCTTCGTACTTAACTCGTAAACCTTGGGGTCCGGCAAGCTCGCGATCGACTCAAGCAGAAGGGCGCGCGCCTCCGCACGAGAAGGAGTCTCCGGCTCGATTCCGATCGATTGCAGGAGAGTCGCATCTGCCGCGCCCAGCTCACCTCGAGCGCGCTCGTACGTCGCAAGGCTTCGAAACCCCTCCGCAGGCATAGGCGCGTACACGAAACCCGAAAGAGCATCCCGCATGTCTTCCAGGGCCGCTTTGCCCTCGACGTCCATATTCGCAGCGTTCTGCTCTAGATACCGATCTATTGAACGGAGCTCCCCATCCCTATACCGAACAGCAGAAACGTTATCAGCGTCAGGAAACATCTCGACCAGAGCCGGGGCCAGCATCGTCGTCGACATTGCAATCGCGCATACGGCGAGGGTAGGAGAACGCAGGAGCAGTTTCCCCATCGTTCTTACGTATGCAACGGCGGAGGCACAAGCGCTCGAACGAGTTGCCGTTCTCGATGCAGTGAAGGAACCTCTCTCAAGACAAATCGGGGATATCGGGCACGCGCAGCCGCTCTTTCCAGCAACGCAAAGCAGGCTAATTGCCAGCACCTCGATCCCGATTGCGCATACGAGGGCAATCGCGCCACGCTCGAAGCAAAGTCCAGGCAGATTCACTATCTGCGTTGTCGGGTACGGGCTATAGGCGCCGACGGTCAACTCAGTGTTCGCATACGTAAGGGGATTCAACAGGGCGAACTCACGTAAAGCGATGGATCTTCCGTAATACCCGGGAACCATCGTCACCCCCATCAGGGCACATACGAACACGATTCCAAGCGTAGGGTTATTGGCAATCTTCACGGCAAGGTGAACGACAAGCGAGATGAACGCTGCCACCAAGAATTGCAAGATGGCCGTCTGCGCGAACACCAGCCAAGCCGGTTTGATAACCGGAGTCGCATATTGAATGTAGCCTATCGGATAGAACGGCGAGCCCGGGCCATTCTTCACAAGCGCGGCGATTATCCCTGGAAGATTGATGGCGAGGACGGCAAGCATTGCAAAAACACTCGCCCATACGCTCGATGCAACAAGTCTACCCAGCTCGCCCATCGGTGCCTGGATGATGAGCTTTTCACGTTTGTTAAGACGCGCGGCAAGGAACGAGACGGCAACGGCCGTTGCGACCCATAGCAAGTACTCCTTCGATCCGTCATAATAGGTGTACTCTCCATCCGATATCTGCAGAAACGGAAGTAGGGGAGAGAGCGGTGCCAAGATAAGACGTCCCGCGGCAAGAGGGTACAGAAGCGCGGGCATGCTTGATGAAGAGGTATAGACACCGTCCTCCCCCGCATTCACAAGCGCATCCGCATAGGATGCTGACAATTCCTGCTCAACACGGGTTATTCCCGACTCGAGGTATTCGACCCGTCCGTCGATGCCAGCCGCGCTCCTGAAGACGGGCAGAGCACAAAGAACCATCAACGCAACAACGACAACACAGAGCGACCTGGAGGAGAGAGGCGACCTAAAGATCGCCTTCGAGATTTTGAGCATATTCATCGCCAACCTTAACCTCATCCAGTCGGAACAGAGGGGCCGAACAAAATGCTCGGCCTTTATTACTTGCCGGCAAAGTCAATTTAACATAAACTGTTAAAAAGTAACCTGAGTTTTTTAAATTCTTCGGAGGTTATTATGAGTTCCGACAATCGCACTCCCCGGCTTCATTCCTTCCGCATCGCATGTGCGATAGCCTCTGCGACCCTTTGCGCCACCGCCATCGCACAAGTGGCGTTCTCCTTAAAGCCAGCAATCGAAGTGCTCGACAACCCTGTAATTGCAGACTCCCCCGCGTATCCAGCCCTTGCGATCTCGACATTGGTCCCTGCCGTCATCGGTATCGCTACGACCATCCTCAGCGCCGTTCTCGTGTGGACGATCAAGAGCGGAGACCCCTTCAAGAAAGGGTCTGCGACATGCTTGAAGGTGCTCGGCATTCTCTTCGTTGTTCAAGCTGCCACCAGCCTCTACGCCGGCTCACTCAAAACCTCCGTTTCGATGTTTGGCGGCGAGGGGGTCGTCGGCGCCCAAGAGATCGCTTCATCATTCGATTGGACCTCTCTGGTTCTCAGCATCGTCCTGTTCATGCTTTCCCAGCTCTTCTTGTACGCCCGAGAGCTGTACCTCGACTCCGACGAGATTGCGTAAGGAAACGCCATGCCCGTAATTGTTCGCCTCGACAAGATCATGGCCGAGCGAAAGATTTCCTCGAACGAACTTGCCGAAAGGATTGGAACCACGCCCGTGAACCTGTCCCGTATTAAAAAAGGGCATATTCGCGGCATTCGCTTCAACACACTCGAGCAGCTATGCCTCGCCCTTCGTTGCCAACCCGGAGACCTTCTCGAAGTCATGAGCGAAGAGGATGCCCGAAAGGAGTTCGGACTCGATTGGTCCGCCGAGGATTAGAGGGCGGTCGTACTCGCCCTGCACACGGGGATGCGAATCGGCGAGGTCTGCGGCCTTCGGTGGTGCGATGTGGATTTCGAGACGGGCCTGATCTCGATCAGACACTCGGTGGCGTACGCGAAGGGAATGGGTTCGTTCATCAAGGACACCAAGACCCATGACGCCAGGGGTATCCCCATCGACCCGGTCGGCCTACCCCCCTTCCTGAAGGAGACCCACGAGATCGACTGCGGAAAGCTGCGCTTGCGCGGCCTTACCGGGGCGGTCGAGATCGGGGACTGCTACATCCTGTCGGAGCCGGGCGCGACCTTCGCGACGACAAGCTATATCCGCAGGGCGTTCAAGACGTTCTCGGAGACCAACGGCCTCATGGGCACCAACGACGAGCTGATCACGTTCCACGGCCTTCGCCACACGTTCGCAACGCAGTGGATCCGCCAAGGCGGCGATATCAAGGCGCTCCAATCGATCCTCGGCCACAAGGACGCCATGGCGACGCTCAACGTCTACGCCGACATCGAGCCCATCTCCAAAATCCATAACATGCTGCGCGCCACGCCGTGCCTTTGGCGCGGGCACCTCGGGCCGAGGGTCGATCCGGGTCCCATGTTCCAACAGAGGATCCAGGAGTCCATCGAGACGCTCCAGGCGTTCGGCTACGGCATCACCGAGCCGGACGACCGAAATATCGCCATACGCGACGTGAAGATGAACAGTTGGCTCTAGCTCACCGAGTACGCGGCAGTGCTGGGCCCATCCCAACTGAGGTCACGGTGGTCCGATAGGGGCGCCGCCCGCGGCATGCGCCGCGGAGCGGTATCCCCTACCGAAGGGCGGGGATGCCCTCCGCTTCCAGTTCGGAATCAGCCGTCGGAGGCGTTCGGCTGACTGCGGGAACGGCCTGTCCGCTCAATGTGTTCGGCTGAGATCGGAAATCAACCCAACACGAGCCGGACACGCGCCAGACGGCTCTTCCCCGTACGGCCTTCCCCCTTACGCTCATGTTGCAGGCATGTAACGCCGCAGCGAGCGCGCCTTTTTTGCGCCAGACAGGTACAATGATGAACACTGTACCGTAGCGGAGCGCCCCGCGCGCGCCGCAACCACGCGAAAGGGTTTCCCATGGCCGAGATCTCGTCCTCCCGTATCGTCATCACCGTCCTTGGCAAGAACCGCCCCGGCATCGTCGCCGGCGTCACCCGCGTTCTGGGCGAGGCCAACGTCGACATCCGCGACATCACGCAGTCCATTATCGAGGACATCTTCACCATGACCATGCTGGCCGACACCGCCGAGTCCAAGCTCGACTTCGCCGAGCTGCAGAAGGCCCTGGCCGAGGCCGGCGAGCTTTCGGGCGTCAACGTGTCCATCCAGCGCGAGGACGTCTTTAACTTTATGTACCGCCTGTAGCGAACAGGCCGTGCGGGAACAGGCCGGCGCATCTGCACCCAAGCACGCCGCCCCCACACGGCCCCGAGAGGAGCGCGCATGGCTTACGACGCCAAGAAAATCTACTACCGCTTCGATGACCATCTGAGCCGCCTGGTCTTGGATTATGAGGCGAGCCGCCAGATTTCGCCCGAAAGCGAAAACCTCTACCACGGCCTGCCGACCGCCCCATACGACGAGGGCCTGTTCGTAGAGCACAACGTCAAACGCGGCCTGCGCAATGCCGACGACTCGGGCGTGGTCGCGGGCCTTACCCGCATCTCGGACGTGCACGGCTACAACAAGGTCGACGGCAAAGTCGTGCCCGATCAGGGCAAACTCACGCTTCGTGGCTACAGCATCGAGGACCTGGTCAACAACGCCCAGGCCGAGGATCGCTATGGCTACGAAGAGGTCGCCTACCTGCTCATCACGGGCTCGCTGCCCACCAAAGAGGAGCTCGACGGTTTTTGCGAACGCCTGGGTGCCTTTAGGCACCTGAGCGACGAATACGTCCGCGAGTTCCCCATGACCACGGTGTCGGCGAGCATCATGAATGTGCTTCAGCGCGCCGTGCTGCTGCTCTACGCCTTCGACGCCGAGCCCGACGCCATTACACCCGAGCACGAAATCGACGTCGCCATCTCCATGCTCGCCCGTCTCCCCCGCATCGCCGCCTTCGCGCATATGGCCTCGGTCGCCAAGCGTCGCGGCTCCGAGGTTCATGTACCGCACCCCACACCTGGCCTCTCCACCGCCGAGACCATCCTGCAGGTGCTCCGCGGCGGCATGGCATTCACCCACGACGAAGCCATGCTGCTCGACGTGATGCTCATGCTGCATGCCGAGCACGGCGGCGGCAACAACTCCACGTTTGCCTGCCGCGTGCTGTCCTCCTCGGCTACCGACCCGTATTCCGCCTACGCCGCGGCCATCGGCTCGCTCAAGGGCCCGCGCCACGGCGGCGCCAACGCCAAGGTCGTGTCCATGCACGAGGACATCCGTGCGCATGTCTCCAATTGGGAGGACGAGGACGAGGTCGCAGCCTACCTGGGCAAGATCCTCGACAAGCAGGCCTTCGATGGCACGGGTCTCATCTACGGTATGGGCCACGCTGTCTACACGCTGAGCGATCCGCGCGCCGAGGTGTGCCGCCGTTACGCGCGCACGCTTGCCGCCAAGAAGGACTTGGGCGAGGAGTTCGCACTCATCGAGCGCATCGAGCGCCTGGCCCCGCAAGTGATGCGCGATCACGGCATGACCAAGCCTATCTGCGCCAACATCGACCTGTACACGGGCTTTATCTACAAGATGCTCGGCGTGCCCGAGACGCTCTTTACGCCGCTGTTCGCCGTCGCCCGCATGGCCGGCTGGTCGGCGCACCGCATGGAAGAGCTCTTCTGCGC
>CAJLUE010000087.1 GCA_905209765.1 uncultured Collinsella sp.
TTGGAGACAAAGTCGGCCGGGGCGTTGATCGTAAAGAGCTTGTCGCCCTTCGAAAGCTCGATGGAGGCGCCGGAGTCCTTGAGGTCATAGCGCTGGGAAATCTCGCGCGTGGTCTGCTGGAAGGCATTGTCGACCTCCTGCATATTGACCTCGGACACGACATCGAAGCTGGAATCTTTAGCCATGGTTAATCCTTTCGCTTACGAGCGGCTTAGTAGCTGTCGTACGAATAGTCGTCTGAATAGGGCGTAGTCTGCCCGTCGGTGGCGGTATCGGTGCCGTCCGTGGACTGGGCATCGGTTCCATCGGTTCCGTCGGTACTTTCGGTGCCATCGGTGCCGTCGGAGCTCTCGCCGTCCTTGGACTCGGTCGTCTCCTTCTTGGGAACGGTAATCGTCACGCGAGCCACGCCCGACGTCTTAGTGTCGTAGCGGACCTTTTCGCCGTTCTTGGTAACGGTGACATCGGAAGGCTTGGACGTGGTGATCTCGATCGAGGACTCGGGCGTGTATTCCTGCTCAAAGGGACCGGTCGCCTGGGCGCCATAGACAGACTTGCCATCAACCTTGACCTCAATCCAAGCAGTCTTGCCCTTGGCAACGGAGATCTTGACCTTTGTGACCTCGTTCTCCTCCTTCTTGGCCGTCGTCTTAGCGGCATCCGAATCGGTGGACTCGTCCGTCGTCTCATCGGTATCTTCATCCTCATCGACGGATTCGGTCTTCTTGGAAGACTTCTTAGTCGATGTCTTGGTGGCAACGGGCGTCTCGGGCGTCGACTCAGGCGCCGAGGAGCCGCAGCCACGCAGGAGCACCACGATGAGCACGATCAGCAGCAGCGCCACGGTACCAATACCGGCGTAAACGATACGTGGATCGAGACCGTTGTTCTGAGGAGCACGCCCACCGCCGCGTCCACGATTGGAACCACCGCGACCAGTGCCTTGGGGCATACGACCGCGGTTATTGTCGGAACGTCCGCGATAGCTACCTTGGCGCTGCATGTTGCGCTGGCCCGAGCGGGGGGCGAGCTCGCCGCGACCCTGGTAGTTACGCTGGCCCGAACGAGACGCAGAGGAGCGCTGGCTAAAGGTCTGCGACTGAGATCGAAGGCGAGGCGTCACCTGCGTAGTATCGGCGTCTGCATAGCCGCCGCGCGGACGACCGGAAGAAACGCCACGGTACCCGCGATCGGAATAACCACCATCGCCGTAGCCGGCACGAGGGTCACGTGCGACACCGCGGGCAGCGGGGAGTGCGCGCTCCTCGGGCGCCGGCGTGCTGCGAAAGCGATCGCGCTGGGAACGAATCTCCTCGCTCGAACCCATCTCGGTAACATAGCCAGCCTGCTGAGGGCGCTGGCCATAACGCGTCGAACGCCCACCCTGAACCATCAGGAAGCGGCCGTTGTCGACCGAGGAACGCGAATTGACGTAGCCGGCGGCGTCCTGAAAACGACCGCCCTGCTGCGACGTCTCGCGCTCATATGCCATCAGATCGTCAAAATAAGCGTTGACGACCTCACGCGGATTGAGGCCCAAAAAGCGCGCATAGCTCGAAATCATGCCCTGCGCATAGCCGCGCGGAGGCATCGATGCAAAATTGCCATTCTCGAAAAACTCGATGATCTGCGGCCTGATTTTGATGGTGTTGGCGACCTGCTGAATGGAAAGGCCCATTCGGCGACGCTGCTCGAGCAGCATGTCACCAAAGCGTGCAGCCATCAGAATCCTCCAAACTCACGATCTTCACGTGCCATCTCGGCGTCGACGGATTCCAGCGCGGCAAGGCCTTCTTCATCCAGCAGGACCTCGCGCGGTTTGGAACCGTCGGGCGGTCCGACGACACCCTTTTCTTCCAGCATGTCCATAATACGCCCGGCGCGCGCATAGCCAACCTTCAGACGGCGTTGCAGGCCAGATGTGGAGCCCAGCTGCGATTCCACCACAATATGAGCGGCTTCCCAGATAAGCGGATCGTCGTCCTGAGGCTCGGCAACGCCGGTGCGCACGATGCCACCTCCACCTGCCATGGACATGGAGGCAGGTGCCACGGCCGACAGGATCTCCTCATGGTAGTCGGGCTCGCTTTGCGACTTGACGAACTCGACAATCTCGTTGATCTCGTCATCCGAAACAAAGCAGCCCTGGATACGGCGGGGCTTGCCCCAGTCGACCTTTGAGAACAGCATGTCACCCAAGCCGGTGAGCTTTTCGGCACCCATCTGGTCGATGATGACGCGGGAGTCGATGCCCGTTGCGACGTTGAAGGCGATACGGTTGGTAATGTTTGCCTTGATGAGACCCGTCACCACGTTAGAGCTCGGACGCTGAGTCGCCACGATAAGGTGGATACCGGCGGCACGGCCCAGCTGGGCGATACGCACAATCGACGCCTCGACGTCCTTGCCGGCGACCATCATCAGGTCCGAAAGCTCGTCGATGATGATGACCAGGTAGGGCATCTTTTGCGGCGGGTTATCGTAATGCTCAAACTCGCCGGCGGCCTGCTTTTCGTTATAGGTCGAGATCTTGCGCACGTTCAGGCGCTCGAAGACCTTCAGGCGGCGCTCCATTTCGGACACCGCCCACTGCAAGGCGCTCGCGGCCTGCTTGGGCTCGGTCACTACGGGCACGTAAAGATGCGGCAGGCCGTTATAGCCTGCGAGCTCGACGCGCTTGGGGTCGACCATGATCAAGCGAACGTCCTCGGGGAGCGCGCGCATGAGCAGGGTCGTGATGATGGAGTTGATCATGACCGACTTACCGGAACCCGTGGTACCGGCGATCAGCAGGTGGGGCATCTTGGCAAGGTCAGCGACGACCGGCGTGCCCTCTGCATCGCGGCCGATGGCAAGCTCAAGCGGACCGCCCTTAACATAGGGCAGCACGTCGCCCAAGTTGACATTCTGACGCTTTCGATTGGGGATCTCGATACCCACGAGCGAGGTGCCGGGAATCGGCGCAAAGATACGCACGGACTGAGCAGCAAGCGAAAGCGCGATGTCGTCCTCAAGGCTCGAAATCTTGCTCACGCGCTCGCCCTCGCCGGGCTGCAGCTTAAAAGTCGTCACCGTGGGACCGGCAATCCAGCCGACGACGCGAGCGCTACGGCCAAACTCAAGCAGCGTGGACTGCAACGACTCGGCGGTCTGTTCCAGCTCCTTGTCCGAAGACGCGGAAGAAGCGGACTGAGGATTTGCATGCAGGATTTCGAGCGGCGGAAGCTTAAGGCCGTCCTCTTCTTCGCCCTCGTTATCCGCGGAGACATTGTCCGCTCCCCCATCGCTAGATGTAGTCGCCTCGACAGCGCCCGCGACGGCCGTATCGGCAACCTTGGGGTGCTTGAGGAAATCAGGAATTTGAGGGGCGGCCGAGACGGGATTCACGGCAAACGGCGGCTCGGACTCGTCGACCTTGTCCGGATCGTCCTCCATCGAAAGCTGGCCGGTCACCTGACCGCGCTTTGCCTGACGCCGCGGCAGCAAGGCCGTCTTGGCGGTCTCGATCGGAGCCTCGTCGTTCTCGTCATCACCCTCGGTAAGCTCAATCTCGCTCTCGGACCACGACGGGTCGGGCTCACTCGTGTTGAGTTTGGGAGCCGTCTTGCCCTTCTTGGCATGACGGCGCGGCAGCAGCGTCGTCTTAGCGCGCTCGGCCTCCACGGCATCGGACACGTCGACAAACGGATCCTCGTCTTCGTCGTCATCGTCCAAAACCGGGTCCGAATCGTTGCCCATGACCGTGGTCACGGCCATATCGGAGCCCTTTTGACGAAGAATGCTCAGGTGCGGACGGGCAACGCCGGGCACCGACAAGGCTTCGTCGTCACCCCACGGACTCGCGTTAACGTCGGCACGGCGGCGCTCGGCAAAATCGGCCGCACGGTCGCGGGCAGAGCGCAAAACGCCGCCCACCGAAAAGCCAATGATGACAAAACCAACGACGGCCAGGCCCAATAGGACCACCATCGCGATAGGCTTACCCAGGGCATTCTGCAGCGCGCTCGCAATAAACGCACCGATGTAGCCACCCGAGGCGGACAGGTTTTGCGGCGTGAACATAAGGTCGCACGAGTCGCTCGTACCCGGCACCATCAGCGAAAGAATGGAGACGACGGCGATAAAGACCACAGCGCCGCCCGCAACAGAGCGCACGTTGAGCGGCGAGTCCTCGCCCAAAAAGAGCGTGGCGGCAAACAGCAAAATGACGATCGGCAGCACGTAGGCGCCCAGACCAAAGCCCAGGTGGTAGAAACCGGCAACCGCAGCCGTAACGGGTGCGGTCGCCGGCGAAATCACGGCAATGAAGGACGCAATCGCCAAAACGGCAATGACCACGCCGGCGATATCGCGGTTGGCCGAAGGCTCGACCAGGGGCTCGAAATCGTCGAACTCGGCCTCGTGGCCCTTATTGGCACGAAGATGGGAACCGGCACCCTTAGCAGATGCCGGTTGGTTGTTGGCTTTATTGCCTTTGGCGTTTTGTGCAGATCCGCGCGCCAAACTAAACCTCCATGACGACCGGGATGATCATCGGACGAGTGCGGGTACGGCTCCAGATAAAGTTAGAGAGCGAGTCGCGCACGGCCTTGCGAATGGCATCGGAACCGCTGCTCGTAAAGCTGAACTTGCCCTTCTCGATCGTCTTCATGATGGACGCCGAGGCGTCGTCGGAGAACTGGTCGTCGATGGCAAAGGAGACGCCGCGGCCCGAGAACTCGATGGCCTCGATCTTCTTGTGCTTGAGCGAAACGATAGCGACAGCCGTGACCATACCGTCGTTGGCAAGCTTCTGGCGATCGCGCAGAACGATGGGGTCGGTATCGCCGATGCGCAGTCCGTCAACGTAGACGACGCCGGACTCGACGGGCGTACCGCGCTTGACGATACCACCACGCATCTCGAGCGTATCTCCGTTGTCGAGGATAAAAATATGATCATCCTTGATGCCCATCTTACGGGCAAGCTGGGCATGGGCGCGCAGATGCACGGCCTCGCCGTGGACCGGCATAAAGTACGTAGGCTTGGCCATGGCCATCAGGAGCTTGAGCTCCTCCTGGCTACCGTGACCCGAGACGTGAACGAGGGCGCGGTTCTTATCCCACACGTCGCAGCCAAGCTTGGCGAGGCTGTTGACGACCTGCTGAACGGCCTTCTCGTTACCGGGGACCGGCGTTGCCGAGAGGATGACGGTATCGCCCTCGTGGATGGAGAGCGTCTTGTGCTCGCCGTTGGCCATGCGCGAAAGGGCCGACAGGGGCTCGCCCTGCGAACCGGTGCACATGACGACGATCTTGTCGTCGGGCAGGTTATCGATATCGAAGGCATCAATAATATCGGCATCATCGATGTTGAGATAACCGAGCTCGCGCGCCACGCGGGTGTTGGTGAGCATGGAACGACCGGTCACGACGACCTTGCGGCCGCACTTGCGGGCAGCATCGCATATCTGCTGCAGACGATGGATGTGGCTCGAGAACGAAGCGACGAACACGCGGCCCGGAGCATTCTTGATGGCATGCAGCAGATTGGGGCCAACCTCGGCCTCGGACTTAGTAAAGCCAGGAACCGTGGCGTTGGTGGAGTCGGACAGCAACAGGTCGATGCCCTGCTTGGCAAAGCGGCTGATAGCGGCATAGTCGGGCGTGACGCCGTCGATGGGCGTCTGGTCGAGCTTAAAGTCGCCGGTGTGCATAACGGTACCCTGGTTGGTGCGGATAAACACGCCCAGAGCGCCCGGGATGGAGTGCGTCATCGAGAAGAAGTCGAGCGAGATGCCACCCAAATTGACGTGGCTGCCGCCCTTGACCTCACGGAACTTGGGCGCACGAATGCGGAACTCGGAGAGCTTACCCTCGATAAAGCCGAGCGTCAGCTTGCTCGAGAAGATGGGCACCTTGTTGTTGAGGTCCTGCAGCAGATACGGAAGCGAACCGGTGTGGTCCTCGTGGCCGTGAGTGACGACAATGCCGCGGAGCTTTTCCTCGTTCTCCAAAACATAGGTGTAGTCGGGAAGGACCAGATCGATACCGGGCTGTGAGTCGTCGGGGAACATGAGACCAGCGTCGACGAGCACCATGTCGTCGCCGCACTCGAAGACCGTCATGTTCTTGCCGATGCCATCAAGGCCGCCGAGCGGGATGATCTTCAAGGGAGATGATTTTTTAGCTGCCATAGGTGAGTGTTGTTTCCTTTCTTCGAAACGGGTCTGGAACAACCGACGGGGCGCTTCTGGCAAACCGACCGCCGGGAACGTACAAACATGCATCACAGAGTCGACGCAGTAACCACAGTATGATACCCATTTGCCCACCAACAGACCACCCATGCATCAAAGCCCCATCTGAACCGGTCTATCCCGCCGGTTTCCCGTGGGGCGGGCACTGATGAAGTTTCCTGCTCTACAGTCCTGCTCACGACGGAGGCCACATTAAGTGGCCTCCT
>CAJLUE010000088.1 GCA_905209765.1 uncultured Collinsella sp.
CCCATTGCTGGGAGCTCTTTCATTTAATGGTGCGGGCGAAAGGACGTCCGCGTATCCGCTTCGCGGATCCGCACCGGCTTCGGCCGCCTGCCGGCGTCCTCGCCAGCTCGCTAAAAACACTCCGCGTTTTCTTTACGCTCGCTCCTTCGCAGGTTCAAGTCCCCGCGATGGGCCCATAACAAAAAAGCTCCCATTGCTGGGAGCTCTTTCATTTAATGGTGCGGGCGAAAGGACTTGAACCTTCATGGGGTTGCCCCCATACGGACCTGAACCGTACGCGTCTGCCAATTCCGCCACGCCCGCGTGCAGGAATTAGAATAACGGAGCGCCACCGCGAACGCAAGAACTATTTTTGAAAAAGTTTGCAGGCATTTTCCCAGGCAGCTCGAGCGATTGCTTCAGCGTCCTCGCCGGTACGATCGACGCGGTCGTTGACCAGCGCGTTTGCTGTGATGGAAATCATTGCAGGCTCGCACTCAAGACCGCGAATGGGCTCCGGCGCCATATAGGGACAATCCGTCTCGAACAAAATACGGTCGAGCGGGGTTGCCGCGAATGCCTCGCGCACGTCGTCGTTGCGCTTAAAGGTAGCCGCGCCGCCATAGGCGATGTAACAACCCAAATCCACAAAGCGCTCCATCGTGGCTCGGTCCTCGCCAAAGCAGTGCAGTACGCAACCGGCCTGGGGCACGCCGACCTCGCGCAACACGTTGTAGGCATCCACATGCGAGGTGCGCTCCTCGTCCGTGTCCTCATGACGCAGATGCAGCTCTACCGGCACATTGCGGCGTACGGCAACCTCGAGTTGGCGCGCCATACAGTCGATCTGCACGTCGTGGGGCGCCGGCGCGACATCGTCGTCATAGTCCATGTGGTAGTCCAAACCGATCTCGCCAATGCCAACGCATAGGGGATCATCGAGTGCAGCCACAATCTGGGCATGGATGTTATCGGTATAGTCGGGAGCGCCATAGGGGTGCACACCGACGAGGTACTTGATCTGCGGGATATCCCGCATCGGCAGGATCTCGCGAACCAGCCAGTCGCTATAGTCCGTCACGCTGCGTTTGTCAGCGATGGGGTCGAACATCGTCACCAACAGGTCGACGCCCGCGGCTTTGGCGCGCACGAGCGTCTCGGGCACTTCCTTGCTCCAAAAAGAGAGCAGGTGCGCATGCGTATCGGCAAGCGGCGCCAGCGGCACCGGGCAGGCCACCGTTTTCTTCTTTTTGGTAAACGTCACGCGTTCGACATTAGGCGTCATGGGAAAGCTCCTGAGCCAAGCGGACAAAGGCGGCAACGTCGAGCGTCTCGGCGCGCGTGGTAGGTGCGATACCGCAGGCCTCAAAAGCGGCGTCGAGCGCGTCCTTGGCAAAGCCGTTGGCGCTCATGGAGTTGCGGATCGTCTTGCGGCGCTGGGCAAATGCAGCGTCGATCACACGGGCCACAAACTCGCGGTCGATGCCCTCGGGTACCACACCGTCAACGCGATCGATGCGCACTACGGCAGAATCCACATGCGGCGCCGGCATAAAGCAGCGCGGCGGCACCTCAAAGCGCCCCGTCACCTGCGCATACAGACCAAGCTTTGCCGTGTAGCCGCCATAGGTCTTGTTGCCCGGCGTTGCGGCAATACGATCTGCAACTTCCTTTTGCACCATGACGACAGCGCGCTTAAGCGCGGGCATCGTCTGGAAGAACTGAAGGATGATCGTCGCTGCCACGTTATAGGGCAGATTCGCGACAAACACCGTGGGCTCACCACCGGCAGCCTGCTCAATCTGCTCCGGCGTCACCTTGAGCGCATCGCCCATGATAAAGCGGAAGTTGGCATAGTCGGCGGCGTGGGCGTCGAGCACCGGCTCAAGCTCGGGATCGGCCTCAATCGACGTAACGCATGCCGCCTCCTGCAGCAGGGCCAACGTCAGCGTGCCGCAACCCGGGCCGACCTCGAGCGCGCGCTCATCGCCCGCAAGCTCAGCGAGCTCACAGATACGTTCGATCACATGGTTGTCGATCAGGAAGTTTTGGCCCAGGCGATGCTTGGTCGCAAGGCCAAACTCCTCTAGCAGCTCCCTAGTTGCCGTGGGGTTTGCCAAAGGCGAAGTTGTCATGGTTGCCTCCTTAACATGGTGGCTGCATCGTAAAGCAAAAGGGCATGGACCGTTGCGGCCATGCCCTTACATCTAAACAGCAAATTGCCGATATGGCGCGCAGCGGCTTAGCCCAAACGCGGGAACAGCGGCTCGCCCTTCTCGACGGGCTGGCCACCAGCAAGCAGGCCCCAAGCGCAAATGCCCTTGAGGTCGTCGCTCGTGGCCTCGTCCTCGCAGGACAGGCGACGCAGAGCCTCGGCAGAAGTCTGGGGCATGAGCGGCATCAGCAGGTGAGCGGCGATGCGAATGGCCTCGAGCAGGTTGTAGATCACAAACGCCAGCTCGTCAGCCTTGGCCTCGTCCTTGGCAAGCGCCCAGGGCTCGGAGTCCTCGATGTAGTGGTTGGCGGCATGGATGAGCTCCATGACCTCGTCCTTGGCTCCACCGTAATCGAGCGCGTCCATCTTGGCCATGTAGCGATCGACCAGGCCATCGGCAATTTTTGCCAGCGGGTTGTCGAACGCATCGAACGATGCGGGCTTGGCGGGCGCGCAACCGTCAAAGTACTTGCCGCTCATGTTGAGCGAGCGCGAGATAAGGTTGCCCCAGCTGTTGGCCAGGTCGGCGTTGTAGACCTGCTCCATACGCTCGAAGCTGATGGCGCCGTCGGTGCCGGGCACCACGTCGGTCATAAAGTAGTAGCGATAGCCCTCAACGCCCAGCATGTCGATAACATCCTGCGGAGCAATAGCGTTACCGCGGCTCTTGGACATCTTCTCGGCCTTACCGGTCTCGGCATTACGCACGGTCAGGAAGCCGTGGGCAAAGACGTGCTCGGGCAGGGCCTCGCCGATGGCCATGAGCATGGCGGGCCAAATGACGCAGTGGAAGCGGATGATGTCCTTGCCCACGATGTGGAACTGCGCGGGCCAGCGATAGGCCAGCTCGGCACGCGCCTCGTCGGTGTCGACACCGTAGCCGACGGCCGTCATATAGTTGAGCAGCGCGTCGAACCACACGTAGGTCACGTGGCCCTCGTCGAACGGGACCTTGATGCCCCAGTCAAAGCTCGTACGGCTCACGGAAAGGTCGTTGAGGCCGCCTTCGACAAAGCTGCGCACCTCGTTCATGCGGAACGCAGGCTCGACAAAGTCAGGGTGCTCGTCATAGAGCTTGAGCAGCTTGTCCTGGAAGGCGGAAAGCTTAAAGAAGTAGGACTCCTCCTGCACGCGCTCAAGCGGACGGTGGCAATCGGGGCACAGGTGCTGGCCGACGCTACCGTACTCTTCGTCACCCTTCTGGACCTGCGTATCGGTAAAGTAGGTCTCGTCGGGCACGCAGTACCAGCCGTCATAGCTGCCCTTATACAGGTAGCCGGACTCCTTCATGCGCTCCCACAGATACTGCACGGCGTGATGCTGGCGCGGCTCGGTGGTACGAATGAAGTCATCGTTGGAGATCTCGAGCTTGCTCCAAAGCTCCTTGAAGTGCGGAGCCTGGCTGTCGGTCCACTCCTGCGGCGTCATGTTGTGCTTGGCTGCAGCCTCGGCGACCTTCTCGCCGTGCTCGTCCATGCCAGTCAGGAACTTGACGTTATAGCCGGCTGAGCGACGATAGCGAGCCTGGACGTCGGCGATGATGGTGGAATATGCCGTGCCCAGATGCGGATCGGCGTTGACGTAGTAGATGGGCGTCGTGATAAAGAACGAAGGCTTGCTTTGATCCATGGGGTTTGTCCTCCAGAAAAACGTTGCATACAGGGGATGATTCTAGCGCAAGGGCTGGATATCCTCCATCTATTGCATATCGAGCACCATGGCATAGACATCGCGCTTGCGGCGCGAGTACTTCTGTGACAGGCGCTTTGCCACCGCGGAGGCGGGCTCCCCCTCCTCGAGCGCGGTGCGAATGTCCTCGCGCAGGGCCTCGTCGGGGTCTACCGCTGCGGCTCCAACCGACGCAATACCGGCATCCTCGTCCTCACTCGGCGGCGCGATGACCAGCGCGATCTCGCCCTTTACCTCGCCACGGGCACGCAGCTCCTCGGTTAGCTGGGCGGCGGGTCCGCGCAAGACTTCCTCGTGCAGTTTGGTGAGCTCGCGGCAAACGGCAACATCGCGCTGGGGAAAGACCTCGGCCACGGCCTCGAGCGTCGCGACGATGCGATGTGGAGACTCGTAGAAGATGAGCGCGCCGGGGACGACGGCAAGGCGCTGCAGTCGGCGCACGCGGTCGCCGTGCTTGCGGCCCAAAAAGCCTTCGAAGAAGAAATGCTCGCAGGGAATACCGGACGATACGAGCGCCGTGACGCAAGCAGAGGGGCCGGGAATAACCTCGACAGGCACATCCGCCTCGCGCGCCGCCTCAACCAAAGCCTGGCCGGGATCAGACACACTCGGCATACCGGCGTCCGAGGCAAAGGCGAGGGTCTCCCCCGCCAGCAGGCGGTCGACCAGGCCAGCTGCGCGACTTGCGATCACATTCTCGTCGCAACGAACGAGCGGCTTGGAGATGCCTAGGTGCATCAGCAACTTTGAGGTCACACGCGTGTCTTCGCAGCAGATGGCATCGGCGGCGGCAAAGGCCTCGCCGACGCGCGGGGACAGGTCGCCCAGATTGCCGATGGGCGTACCGACCACATAAAGTTTGCCCGTGCGGGCGCTGTTTTGCGTCATATCAACCTATTCAATCATGCCGCGCTCGAGCGTGCCGAGTGCCGCGCGGGCGTCCCATGCTGCAATACGCTTCTCGGTCTTCCACGTTTGGAAGAACCAGCCAGCCGCCGGCGCAAACGATGACAGCTGGTTGGCGATGAACACGCGCTCGTAGGCATTGCGGCCCTCGGGCGTAACCGACGAGTTGGCGAAGATCGCCGCGCCCGACCATTCGCCCACCAAAACGGGGAACCCAGTTGCGACCGCCTCTTTGAGCTCACGCTTGTTGCGCGAAATCGCCGTCGTCAGACCGCGCGGGCTCGTGATGTCGAGCGCATACTCGTCGCGGTAATGGTACAGGTGAAGGTCCATGTAGACGTTCTTGTACTTGGCACCGCGCATAAAGTGCTTCCACTCGCCAGGGTGTCCCGAAGAGGAAAAGACGACGATCTTGTCCTCGGGCATATGCGAACGAACGAGCTCGTACGCGTCACGATAGAAGTTGCGCAGGTAGTGCGCCGGAATGCCATCCGTCATGGTAAAGAGGCTCTTGCGTACGCTCATCTGCGGCGTATCCAACAGCTCGATGCCCAGCAGGCTCTCGGCCTCACCATAGCGATCGGCCAGGCGCTCGAGCACATCGAGCGCAACGTGACGGCCGTTGGTGGACGAATGCCACTCGGCAACAGCCTCCGGAGTGGTGGGCGAATCGTTGGAATCGCCCTGACCGCCGGGTACAGTCGCCAGATCGAACAGTACGCGGATGTTGTACTTGGCGGCCCACTCAATAGCGCGATCGATATAATCGACGACCGAGATGTAGGAAGCGTCGGACTCCTGCGAGCCAAAGGCATACCACGGCACCGGCAGGCGCACGGCGTTGAGACCGATCTGCGCCATACGGCGAAAATCGTCCTCACTCACAAACGTCTCGTAATGGCGACGCATGCGCTCGTTATAAGCAGCGGTGCCCATGGCCTCCTGCAGCTCGGCTGCATTGGATGCTCCGGTCGCTGCATAGAGCGACGGGGTCACCCAGGGCTCGGGAATAAACCAGCCAGAGAGATTAACGCCGAGAATCCTCTCCATCACGGCCCCCTTCGAATCGCGCAGGCCGAACCTGCATCGTATTGCATAGGAAAAGTATCGTTTTGAGTATACCCGCGCGTGCGGACAGGCGACCGAACGGTCTACAAAGTGGCACAAAAGTGGGAGGAATGTCCGGGCGGGCGGGCCCGAGATAGCGCGCCGAGATGCGCACGTGCGCCGGAAGTAGGCGGCCGAAAAGCGCGCCCCGTTTTTTCGCAAGAGACTGGGATGCGCTTTCCGTTCGAGGCCTCAACCGGAAAATGTATCCCGTTCTGAGCGCGGGATCTGGGACGCAGTTTCCGCCAAGGGCCGCAAAAGGAAAGCGCGTCCCATTCTGACGCCGGATTCCGGTCCACACTTTCCCAAACAGGCTCAAAGCGGAAAGCGCATCCCGCTCTGAAGCCAAATTCCGGGATGCAGTTTCCGCAGGAGCCCTCGGTAAAAGAAAAAGGACCCCTTTGCAGAGGTCCTAGTCAATTCAAGGTGGCGGGGAAGGGAATC
>CAJLUE010000089.1 GCA_905209765.1 uncultured Collinsella sp.
AACGCGCACTTGGTGGTGCACAGGCCGCAGCCGATGCACTTGTTGGGGTCGACGATCGAGGCACCGCAACCCAAGCAGCGGGCGGTCTCGGCGCGCACCTGCTCTTCGGTAAAGGTCTCGACGTACTCGCTAAACGGCGCGGCCTTCTCGCGCTCGCGGTCCACGTGGGCAACCTCGCGGTTCGCGTTGTCGTAGCTCTCGATCACGACATCGTCGCGGTCGAGCGCGGTGTAGCGGCGCTGGTTGCGGCCGATGGTGAGCGTGGAGCCCGGCTGCACAAAGCGATGGATGGACACGGCGGCCTCGTGGCCGGCGGCGATGGCATCGATGGCAAAGCTCGGACCGGTGTAGACGTCGCCTCCCACAAAGATGTCGGGCTCAGCGGTCTGATAGGTCTGGGGATCGGCAAGGGCGCCCTGGCCGCGGCCAAGCTCCACCTTGGAGCCAGCCAGCAGGTCGCCCCACACAATGGACTGGCCAATCGACATGACGACGCGGTCGGCATCGACACGGCGCAGATCGTTCTCGTCGTACTCGGGCGCAAAACGGCCCTCGTCGTCAAAGACACGCGTGCAGCGCTTGAAGGTGATACCGCACACACGGCCGGTCTCGTCCAGATGGACCTCCTTGGGGCCCCAGCCGCAGCTGATGTGCGCGCCGTCCTCGATGGCCTCGCGACGCTCCTCCTCGCTCGCGGGCATCTGGGCCTCGCTCTCCAGGCAAAACATCTCAACGTGCTCGGAGCCCAGGCGGCAGGCGTTGCGGGCCACGTCGATGGCCACGTTGCCGCCGCCCACCACGATGGTGCGGCCGGGCAACGCGTCGATCTTGCCACTGTTGACCTCGCGCAAGAAGTCGACGGCTACGGTCACGTCCTCGGCATCCTCGCCCGGAATACCGGCAAGGCGGCCACCCTGGCAGCCAATAGCCACGTAGAAGGCCTTAAAGCCCTGCTCGCGCAGCTCGTCGAGCGTCACATCGCGACCGACCTCCACGCCATAGCGGAACTCGGCGCCCATCAGGCGAATGATCTCGACCTCGGCCTCGATAACGTCCTTCTCCAGCTTAAAGCTGGGAATACCGTAGGTGAGCATGCCGCCCGGACGCTCGTTCTTCTCGAATACGACGGGCTTGTAGCCCTTCTCGGCCAGGTAGAAAGCGCAGGACAGGCCGGCCGGACCGGCACCGATGATGGCGATCTTCTGGTCGAAGCCGCCGGCACGCGTCGGGGTCACCACAGGTGGGACATAGCGGGTCGAGGCGTCCAGATCGCGCTGGGCGATGAACTTCTTGACCTCGTCGATGGCCACGGCGGCGTCCACACGGCCGCGGGTGCAGGCATCCTCACAGCGGCGGTTGCACACGCGGCCGCAGATAGCGGGCAGCGGGTTCTCGCGCTTGATGAGCGCCAGCGCCTCGTCATAGCGACCCTGAGCCGCGAGCTTCAAATAGCCCTGAACGGCGACATGCGCGGGGCAGGCCGTCTTGCAGGGAGCGGTGCCGGACTCATGCGTCTCGATGCGGTTGTCGTTGCGGTAGTTGGGCGACCACTTGGTGTAATCCCACTTGGTGGCATCGGGCAGCTCCTGGCGCGGATACTCGGGCACCTGTCCGCCGGCCTTTTTGCTGCAGAGCTTCTGGCCCAGCTTGGCGGCACCGGCCGGGCACACCTCAACGCAGCGACCGCAGGCCACGCACTTGTCCTTCTCGACCTTGGCGACATAGGCCGAGCGCGACAGGTTGGGCGTGTTGAACAGCTGCGAGGTGCGCAGGGCGTAGCACACGTTGACGTTGCAGTTGCAGATGGCGAAGATCTTGTTCTCGCCGTCGATGTTGGTGATCTGGTGCACAAAGCCGTTGTCCTCGGCCTGGCGCAAGATGTCGTAGACCTCCTCGCGCGTCACATAGTGGCCGCGGTCGGTCTCGACCACGTAGTCGGCCATATCGCCCACGGCGATGCACCAGTCGGCGGGGTCGTCGGCGCAGCCCTCGCCCATCACGCGACGGCTCGCGCGGCAGCTGCAGGTGCTGGCGGCATACTTACCCTCGTATTTGTCGAGCCAATGCTCGATATGCTCAATAGGCACCGACGTGCTCGCGGCATCGATGGCCTTCTCGACCGGAATGACGTGCATGCCGATACCGGCGCCTCCGGGCGGCACCATCGGCGTGGCCTTGGACAGCGGGCCCTTGGATGCCTGTTCAAAGAACTTAGCGTAGACCGGATGCTCCTCGAGCTGGCTCACGCGCATGTTGAGAAACTCGGCAGAACCCGGCACCAGCATGGGCAGCACCCACTGCTTGGCGCGCTCGGGGTTTTCCCAGTTGTACTCGAGCAGGCCCGTGTAGCTCATGTCGTCGAGCATCTTCTCGATATCGGCCTCGGGCATGCCGGTGAGCTTGACCATCTCGGGCAGCGTATAGGGACGGCGCATCTTCATCTTGCAGAGCACTTCGGCCTGCTCGTCAGTCGCGGCCTCGGCAAACGACCAGTACTCGTAGCCCAGCAGCTCATCGCGATGCAGCAGACGGTTGGTGCAGTGCTCGCACAGTTTGACGATGGCCTCGCGCGGATGCTCCGGTATCGGCGGCACGAACTCCGCGCCGATATCGGGCTCGGTATAGCTAATCCCCGGTCCGTTGAGAATCATGGTTGTCCCTTCTCTTGCCACAGCCCGGCGAGACCGCGGCACCCCTCATTTTTGCAGGCCGGACATGCCCCCATGCCGTTCACCCGCCATTGTTGACATTGTGTCAAAAATAGTATTGACGAACCGTCAACAATATTCAAGACTGTTAGGCGAACGGTCAGGCAAAAGAGGATGAAAGGCGGCAAACGCATGGGCAACAACACAGCAGATACCTCTGTGGTCAATGCCGTCCCCGCATCCGACAGCGCGGCAAAGCGCTTGACGGGTGACGAACGCCGTCGCGAGATCCTCGCCGCCGTGCGCACCGTAAGCTCCGAGCTGGGCGTGTCCCACCTATCGGTATCGGCCGTGACCAAGCGAGCCGGCTGCACGCGCTCGCTGTTCTACCACTACTTCGCCGACATGGACGCCGCCGTCACCGCCGTCATGGACGAGGCAATCGACGGTTTTATCTCCGAGCTCGAGCAGTGGAATGCCAACCGCACCGTCGGCGATATCGAGGGCGCACTCGACACCGTCGCCCCGCTCTTTAAGCGCCTGGTCGCCAGCGGCCACGAGCTGCCGAGTACGCTCACCTCAAGCAGCGGCGCGCTCTACGGCGGCTTTTTGCACAACGTGGTCCAGCGCGTGGCGCAGTACATCTGCGACACCACCGTGGTTGATTTTGTCGCCCATCACGAGCTGCGCATCGACCATGTCTACGAAACGTTCTACACCCTCATCATGGGTCTTTTGATGTATATCCGCACGCACCCCGATGTGCCCGACGAGACGGTCAAAGAAATCATCGCCTCGACGCTCCACATCGAGGGCTATACCGCCAAGTATCCGGAGCGCAAGCCCCAGAACTGACGACATTTGGCCAAACTGCCCGCGATCGGAAGAGGGGCCGCGGGCGTGTGAAAGGAGAGCAGCATGCTGTTCGATGTTTGGGGTAGCGATACCCTTATCCACTGGGCCGGCTGGGCCATGGTCTTTATTGGCCTGATCGTGCTCAACGAGGTCGGCCGCCGCACCAAGCTGGGCGCGGCCATCATCTTTGGCGTGGCTCCGCTGGCCATGACCATCTACTGCGTCGCCATCGCCATCGGCGTCTCGCAGGGCGCCGAGTGGGCGCTCACCAACCCCACCCATGTGTACCAGAACAGCTGGTTCCACTACGCGAAGGTGTACGCGGCGCTGGCCGGTTGCTGGGGCTTCATTGCCATTAAGTACCAGTGGGGCAAGATCGGCAAGGCGCATTGGTTCCGCGCGTGGCCGTTTGTGATCGTCGCCATCAACATCATGATCGCCGTCGTGTCCGACTTCGAGAGCGCCTATCACTTCTTTGTCCTGGGCCAGTCCACCTGGGTCACTTCCGAGGGTGCCACACAGCTTGCCGGCTGGAACAACGTGTTCAACGGCATCGCCGGTCTCATCAACATCTTCTGCATGACCGGTTGGTGGAGCGTCTACGCCTCCGAGGACAAGACCGACATGCTGTGGCCCGACATGACCTGGGTCTACATCATCGCCTACGATATCTGGAACTTCTGCTACACCTACAACTGCCTGCCCACCCACTCCTGGTTCTGCGGCTTTGCACTGCTGCTGGCGCCCACCGTCGCCGCCTTTATCTGGAACAAGGGCGGCTGGATCCAGAACCGCGCCTTTACGCTGGCCATTTGGTGCATGTTTGCCCAGGTGTTCCCCTACTTCCAGGAGGAGTCCATCTTTGTAACGCACTCCACGCTCGACCCCGGCGCCGCCACCGCGGTCTCGATTGCCGCACTGATCGCCAACGTCGCCGCAATCATCTACATCGCCTACCGTGCCAAGAAGCTCGGCCGCAACCCCTACAAGCAGGATGTCTTTGAGGGCACCAGCGATTGGGAGAAGGCCACCGCTCGCCGCGCCAAGGTGGATTACGCGCACGCCGAGTAACGCGCTGGTCGCTGTTGGCACTTGGACATAGGCCCGCCCGCCAGGCTTTTCAATCCAATGTCTCGCAGAGCCCCCGGAAAGCGTTTCACTCGCTTTCCGGGGGCTTTTTTCATCCCGCTTGCATTCAAAAACACGCGCATATATAAAATCGGATTTCAAATCCTGCGGCGGCCCTATAGGGTCCCGTTTTTGGGTACAGTGTTGTCCCGATATTGAGCTTGGGGGATATATGAAAGATGAAACGATGGGCCAAGAGGATGCGGCCCAAGATGCAGAAGCGTGTGCCGAGGCCCTGGAGAGCCTAGACCGGATTGCGCTAGACGAGCTCTCGTTTAGCGATTCGGCCGTCGACGCACAGGACGAGGCGCACGAAGACACCGAGGACGAAGTCAGCGACGCCAAAGACGCTCCTGACGAAGCCGAAGCCGAAGCCGAAGAGGACGATAGCAGGGCCGACGACCAGCCCGAATCCGACACGAGCGAGGAAACCATCTTGCTCGACAGCTTGCCGGCCGAAGATTCGCTGACCCGCGAGCTCCCTGGCTTAGGCTCCGCGCCTGCCGTGGACGAGACCATCGCCATGGGCGATATCCCCCTGCCGTCCGTTCCCTCAGCGCACGAAGCCGAGGTTCGTCATCGCAAGATGTCGCCCAAGCGCCGCAACCTGATGGTTGCCGGCGTAGTGGCCGTCGCGCTCGTCGCCGGCGGCGCAGGCTATGCTGCCTGGAACGGATATCAGCAAGAGCAGGCCGCCGTTGCCGCCGCCAGTGCGCACACGATGATGTCGGTGCAGATTGGCGTGCATGCCGCGGGCCTCGACTGCTCAACTGGCTCCAAGATCCCCGTGCAGGTGAGCGGGCAGGACTCTGACGGCTCCTCTGTGAGCGAGACGCTCTACGTTGACGAGCATGGTCGCGGCATCAAGCTGCTGCCCGGTGACTATACGCTCTCCGTCGCTGGGTCCCCCATCGCAGCCGACGGTACCATTTACACCGTGCCGACCACCAAGGCGCAGGTCACGATTAAGAGCGATGGGCAGGATTTGAGTGCCCAGGCCACCTTTAAGCTCAAGGTGCCTTCGGCCGACACGGTAACTGACGACCAGATCGATGCCGCCGCCAAGTATGCCGAGGAAGGCGGCGCGAGCTCTGCCGCCGCGGCAAAGATACTCCAGCAGGCGGCAATTACACGCCGCGATGCCGCCGCCAACGCCGTAAGCGCAAGCGAGGCACAGTCCGCCCGCGATGCCGGCGCTCGACACAAGGCGACGAACCTGTATCAGCTCGATATTCCGGTTGAGTGGTACGGCAAGGTCGCAACCTGGCAAAACGGCAGCACGCTGTGCATTTATCTGGACGGCGACACCAACACGCCGCTCGTGACGCTCGTCGCGGTGCGCGACGGCGAGAGCTTTACGCCCGATGAGGGCGATGCGGTTTTGGGTGCGGCAAACCTCGGCAACGGCTACACCGTCTACGCCAGCGGCCCCGTCTATCCGTACGTGGTGCCCCAGACCATCAACGGACGCACGCAAGACCCCGTGTCGACCTACCCCATGGACACGGCCATTGAGCTTGTCGAGCTCACGACCGGCAACCGCTACACCTATAGCCAGATCAAGAACGTGCTGGTCGGCAAAGACGGCAAGGC